>JAESUH010000102.1 GCA_016763155.1 Rhizobiaceae bacterium | reverse complement strand
GAGCGTCGATAAAGTGCCGGGATCAGTTTGCGTTCGGATAGATCGCCGGTGCCACCAAAGACCACATAGTCAAATGCTTCTACTGGAATAATTTGGCTGGTCATGCTTGCTCGAATTCCTGTGCTGCGGCCCAATCAGGGCGCTACCAAAGTAATGAATGGAATAATTGATATCAAAAGTAAGACAGATTTTGCAAAAAATTCTTCGTATTCGCCGCTTTGGTATATTTAAATCGATTGAATTTCAAGTTGGCCGGGTAAAAATTTGTTTACTTTGGGCAACTAAGGACTTCGTGGAGGCCGATAGGGTAAGGCCAAAATGCTGAAACCCAATATTATGCCGGTCAGGTTAACTGTTTTTGGTTCTAAATGAAAAAGGCCGGCCTTTTCAGGTCGGCCATTCTCTTTGCTGGAGGATGGGGCATTTAATTGATTGATCGGCGGTCCGGGTTAATTACCATGCGAAAGATATATAAACCGAGACCGCCAATGCCCTTGGGGGGTTAGCTGGATTGTTTAAGGATGATTGGTGTCAACAAATCCCCGAAATTTCCATTGCCACAATGATGGCGTGCGGAGCGAATAAGCTCGACTGAAACGCCCGCTTCCACCGCTTTCATTACGGACTGGTTGAGCCTGTGCAGGTCGTTTGCGACCATGCGGATGGCGGCTTGTTCATTCGCGCCCATGGAAGAGGCCATGTCTTCGCTACGTTCTTTAACTGGTGGTTTCTGTGTATTCATTGGTCTTCTCCTTTATTCTGCTGCTTCAGTGAATTGTGCTGATTCTGTAGATTCGCCCATAGCCGTGGTGGAAGATGCGCCACCTGAAATTGCCATGGATACCGCATCGAAATAACCTGTGCCCACTTCGCGTTGGTGTTTCGTGGCGGTGTAGCCATTGGCTTCGGATGCAAATTCTGCTTCCTGCAACTCGGAATAGGCCGACATCTGACGTTCCTTATAACCAAGAGCAAGCTCATACATGCCGTGGTTCAACTGGTGGAAACCAGCCAGCGTGATAAACTGGAACTTGTAGCCCATGGCTCCCAGTTCGCGCTGGAATTTGGCGATGGTTGCATCGTCCAGATTTGCTTTCCAGTTGAAGCTAGGTGAGCAATTATAAGCCAGAAGCTGGTTTGGATGTTCCTTCTTGACCGCTTCAGCAAATACTCTTGCCTGTTCCAGATCGGGTTTTGAAGTTTCGCACCAGATCAAATCAGCATGATGGGCATAGGCAATGGAGCGCGCGATGCAAGGCTCAAGACCATTCTTGATATGGTAAAATCCTTCAGCTGTGCGTCCTTTGTCATAATCCACAAACGGCTTGTCATTCTCATCAATATCGGATGTCAGCAATTTGGCTGCTTCCGCATCGGTACGTGAAATCACAAGTGTTGGTGTTCCCAGCACATCTGCTGCCAAACGGGCTGCATCCAGATTGCGGATGTGTTGAGCTGTTGGGATCAAAACCTTACCGCCCAAATGTCCGCATTTCTTTTCTGATGCCAGTTGGTCTTCAAAGTGAACACCGGCAGCGCCCGCTTCAATATAGGCTTTCATCAATTCAAAAGCATTGAGTGGTCCGCCAAAACCTGCTTCTGCATCCGCAACGATTGGCGCAAACCATGTGTCGACGGACATTTTGCCTTCTGAGTTTTCAATCTGGTCAGCCCGCTGCAAAGTTTTGTTAATCCGTTTGCACAATTCCGGTCCGGCATTCGCAGGATAAAGGGATTGATCAGGATACATGGCACCAGCGGTATTGGCATCTGCCGCAACCTGCCAGCCAGAAAGGTAAATTGCTTTCAATCCGGCACGAACCATTTGCATGGCCTGATTGCCGGAAAGGGCACCAAGGGAATTAACGTAGTCATCATTATTGACCATGTCCCAAAGGCGGTTGGCGGTGATTTCCGCAATTGTGTGCTTAATGTCGATGGTTCCGCGCAGGCGCTTTACGTCTTCAGCACTATAAGGGCGGGAAATGCCATCATAGCGGTTTTCAGGAGCGCTAGGGATGAGTTGGCTGAAATCAGTCATTGGGAGTTCCTTCATTGAAAGTTTGCTTGTTGACATAATTTTACAATGCAGCGCACAAATACAGTTAATTCGGGACGTTTTGATGATAAATCAGGTTGATTTGTCACAAATTTACGAATTAATTTTGTAAATTTGTAAATTTTGTGAAAGAATATGCCGTTAATCGTCCTTAGGAACTGATATGGCTGAGACCAAGATATTTGCTGGCCCAAAAATCCGTCGTTACCGGATGGGGCAGGATATGACCCAAACATCCATGGCTGAAAAGTTGGCCATATCTCCGAGCTATCTCAATTTGATTGAGCGCAATCAGCGTCCTCTAACCGTACAATTGCTGCTAAAGCTGGCGGCAAATTTCGATATCAATCTTGAAGAATTGCAGGGGCAGGGGGACGCCAATCTAATGTCCCAATTGCGCGAAGTATTCTCTGACCCGCTTTTGGCTGGCGAATTGCCAGATCGTAGCGAACTGATGGAACTCACCGACATTGCGCCCAACGTAGCAACTGCAACTGTGAAATTGCATCGCGCCTATGGAGAATTACTGGACAGGCTATCGGGTCTTTCACGCATGATGGCAGAGGATGGGTCCGCAGCCCAGATTGGTGGTGCTCGTCTGCCCATGGATGAGGTGCGTGAAGTTTTTGAATTACGCACTCCTTATAACGCAGCCCTTGAACGGGCGGCAGAAAAACTAACGAGCCAGTTTGATCCCCATGAGGAATTAATGGTCTCCCTGCAAAACTGGTTGCAGAATAATCATAAATTGTCGGTCCAGATTTTACCCGTTGAAACCATGCCAAATTGGCGGCGACGTTTTGATCGCCATGCCAACCGGCTTTATATTTCCGAGCGCCTGTCACAAGCAGACAGGATAGAGGAAGTAGCAACAGAAGTGGCCCTGCTTGCTGAAGAGAAACTGATTGAGGAAGAGGTTGGTTTCTTGAAACTTGGCAGCGATGAGGCGCGCCGCTTGGCGCGGTTTGAATTTGCCCGCCTGTTGGCCTTGGCAATGATGATGCCCTACGAGCGGGTTTTGCGGATCGCAAAACGCCTGCGCTACGATATTAATGTGCTGCGTTCACGTTTCAACGTAACCTTTGCCCAAATGGCCTGGCGTCTGACGATGCTGCAAAGGAACGGGCAAAGCGCTGTTCCATTGTTCGTCAAAGAAATCGATGTTGCAGGAAACTGCCTTCGCCGCGGCGGCTCAACCGGATTTCCAGACACAAATTTTGGTGGAGAATGTCCAAAATTGGTGGTGCATCAGGCGTTCATCAGTCCGGGACAAATTTTTGCTGAACAAGTGATAACACCCAAGCAACAAAAATATATTGTCCTTGGAAGAACAATTGAGGGCCTGCGTTCAGGCTTTATTGATAGGCCCCGCAGAACTGCATTATTGATCGGCTTCGATGTGGCGCGCGCCAGCGAGATAATTTACGCCGACGGGCGGGTGGGCAATGAAGCGATAGAACCCATTGAAATTGGCCCCGCATGCCGGTTATGCGAGCGCCAAGGCTGTATTTCCCGCGCACAAGCCCCCATCACCCGCCCCCTCGGCCTGGACGACATGGTTCGTGGTCTTTCAGCGTTTGATTTTAATTAATTGGGAGTATTTTTTGTTCTCACGGCGCATCCTCACTGTCGTTCGGGCCTCCGTATGGGCGGCGCATTAGCGCCGGTCGCTCTTCGCTCCCGCCTATCGGCGGTCTGATACGGAGAAGATGGTGCAAGGGAACGATCCGGAAAAAACTGTGCAAGGAAAAAGAATGCGAGCCCAAAGGGCAAGCGTGGGAACCCGGCCGGTCAGGCCGCGCTTTCGCAGGCCTGAGCGCAGCGAAGATACGCCGTGAGAACAAGCAGATCAGCGAACCCATAGGGTTCGCCGTAAGAAACGAAAAACCTATTTCACCCGCGAGGCGGGCGAAATAGGTAGACCACGAGCCATACGGGTACAATTACCATTGAACCAAGTACTAGATTGGGAATTGCCCATGTCACCCAGCGCTCCAGTATTGCCATTACTTTATCGGGGGTCATGCCGACTTCCAGCAAAATCTGTTCAGCTGATAAATTCAGTTTTGTCAAAATAACACCGGTAATCAGCGATCCCAGTGCAATTTTGAATATTGTTGAAAACAAGCGAATCATTGGTTTGCCGGTAACAGACGATGGGTTTTTTCCAATATACCCGACATAAACCGGTATTTCCAATCGATAACCATGGCCTAATTGGCCTCGCTGGGATTGTTAGTGGGCCAGCGGGTTAAAAGAGGATAGCTAAATGTACCGCCAATAAAGAAGTTGTTCCACTCATTGGCAGGGTTTGGTTTTTCAGGGGAGGCATTTTCCTCCTGCTCCTTGGCTTCTTCAAAATTTCTTATTTTCGCTTGCACAGCAAGGCCACCCAGCAAAATATCAAAATTGCCACTTAGGGCCATTTCATGGTCAGGCGTGAGAAGTTTTCCTTCCGATATCCAGGCAACGCCGCGATTGATCAGGAATATGAAATCCAGTGCATCATAGTTAGTTTTGCCAGCTAATTCATCAAAGGAAGAGCGTGTCTTCTCCTGTGAAAAGGTTTTGCGCAACAAGGTTAGGTCGATACCGTTTATCCGCCCGACCCGAGCGGTTGCTTCCACCAGTCCGGTGCTGTTTCTCAACAGGGAACGACGGCCGGTACCGGTCGTATTCAAATCCAGTTTGAAATCCAATTTTCCCGAAGGTTGCAATATTTTTGCCCCCAGCGATGTGGCAATCTCGTCGAAATTTGCGTCAGACCCATTGATGTTAATTGAAAAGACGGAGTCTTCGCCCGCCAACTCGGCATCTATTTTGGCCATTATTTCGCCGCCAAACAGATTCACATTTCCCACATCAAGCGAGAATTTTCCATCACGCAGTGAAAGGGCCGCAGCAAAATCCTCACCCTCAAGTTCGTAGATTGAAACCGTATTGGAAGAAACCCGCAAATCCAGTGATAGCTTTCTCAGAGGGGTTTCAGCTTCTGCCCTGATCTCAGTTGTATTCGAGACCGCTTCGACCAGACGGGTAATGTTTATTGCATCAAAGGCCAGAGTTCCATGCAACCTTGGGTCGGCTTTCTCATCAATGCTAATATTGATTGATCCAACAGAACGACT
>JAESUH010000101.1 GCA_016763155.1 Rhizobiaceae bacterium | reverse complement strand
CGTGTTTTGAATGAGCGCGCGTTATCGACACCAGTTCCTGCAAATGCACTTCCCGGAAATCGGAAAATTGTTGAATTGGGAGACGTGGTCAAGGTGACTCAGGAGCGAGCATCTTTCCCCATTTTCCGACACAATGGACGCGCAGCCGAAATGGTAACCGCAGAACTTGCTGGTGAATTTGAAGCACCCATCTACGGCATGATTGCCGTTGCTGAGGCCATAGACAAAGCCGATTGGGGCGACCTTGAAAAGCCGGAAATTTCCCTTTACGGCCAACCAGATGATGAAGCAAAATCTGTGTTGCTATGGGATGGCGAATGGGAAGTTACCTGGGTAACTTTCCGGGACATGGGCGCTGCCTTTATGATCGCCCTGCTTGGTATTTATATTTTAGTGGTCGCCCAATTTGGTTCGTTCAAGCTTCCATTGGTGATTTTGACGCCTATCCCATTGACCTTTATCGGCATCATGTTTGGCCATTGGGTGTTTGATGCAGCCTTTACGGCAACTTCAATGATTGGCTTCATAGCCCTTGCTGGAATCATCGTACGAAACTCAATTCTGCTAGTCGATTTCATTCGCCATTCGGATCAGGATCAACCAATGCGCAGCATACTTTTGGAAGCAGGCGCAATCCGCTTTAAACCGATCCTGCTAACAGCGATTGCAGCCATGATTGGCGCAGCAGTCATTCTGTTTGATCCGATTTTTCAGGGGCTGGCAATTTCCCTATTGTTTGGATTGGCTTCCTCAACACTGCTAACCGTTCTGGTCGTTCCAGCGATTTATATCGTGCTTCGCGATAACAAACCTGCCAAAGAAGGTTGAGCAGAGATAAATATAAGCGCGATTGTTCTCAATTGCGCCTATTTATGATCACAACCACAATGCAAATCGCGTATCAGGCCATCATTCAAGCCATATACCCAACCATGAATGCTAACGGCCTTACCGCGCTGCTCTGCCAATTTGATCGTTGGGGTGCGACGAAGGCTCTCGACCTGCGCCTCAATAGAGAGTTCGCATAACCGGTTCATCCGGTCTTCAGGGTCTACAATTTCATCAAGTTGTTCTTTGGAGTTTTCGGCCACATCACGAATGGGTTGTAACCAATGATCTATGATACCGTGACGCTGACCATCCATCGCGGATTGCACCCCGCCGCAGCCATAATGGCCACACACAATAATGTGCTTCACTTCCAGTGCCACGACTGCAAACTCCAGCACTGATAGCAGATTGATATCGTTGCGGTGTACCAGATTTGCCACGTTGCGATGAACGAAAACTTCACCGGGTTCCAGCCCCGTGATCACATTTGCAGGCACCCGGCTATCCGAACATCCAATCCATAAATATTCGGGCCGTTGCAAGGCTGAAAGGCGTTGAAAATATTCCGGGTCATTTTCCAGTTTTCCATCGGCCCACAGCACATTATGCTCAAGCAAATCCGAAGGGCTCAGGCCCTCCGGTTTTTTCTGCCTGTCATTCTTGTCAGTACCTCTATTGAACCAGCGGACCATCAGCAGCCTCAAGGTCAATGCCAACTATTTTAGATTTACCCACCAGAATGCCGATATATTGTGAAACTGCACGGCTCCAGCTTGCGGCTTCCAG
This sequence comes from Rhizobiaceae bacterium, assembly GCA_016763155.1. Classification (GTDB taxonomy): domain Bacteria; phylum Pseudomonadota; class Alphaproteobacteria; order Rhizobiales; family Rhizobiaceae. Next base: position 3,952 of record JAESUH010000101.1, on the reverse strand, counting down.
CCAGGCCGCAATGCGTTCCTGTACCAGCTCAAACGGCAACACTTCGCCCACTATGATGCGGTCAAGTTGAATGACGTGGTATCCATATTGGGTCGCTACCGGTTCTGCTGAAAGCTCCCCTTCTTTCAAAGTAAACAATACGTTCTCAAATTCAGGCACAGTCGACCCTTTGGTCAATTGCCCCAAATTACCACCTTGTTCCTTTGAGGTACAAGCTGAAAGTGTCAGCGCGAGAACTGCAAACTTTGAACGATCAGCTTGAAGTTCAACAATTACAGAATCAGCTGCCAATTTGGCAGTCTTGCGCGCACTCTCATCAGAAGGAGACGCTGCAAAAAGAATATGCCTCGCCTCATAAAGGGTTTCAGAACAAAACTTTGACAAATGGTTCTCATAATAGCGCAAACAATTAGACTCGTCCGCATCCGGCACAGTGACTTCTTGTTCCAGCAAAACGCGTATCGCTGCGTCTTCATCAGTTTCTTTCAGCCCCTCGCCAAGACCTTCAGCCTCAGCGATAATGCCTTTTGCTATAGATTCCTGACGCAGAAGTTCACGAACAACCAGAGCCCTTGCTGCTTGTTCAAACGCCTGAACCGGCGTCTCGGCAGGATGATTCTGAGCTTCGCTCTGCACATCATCAGCCGAAATTTCTGCGTCATTAACCCGTATTGGCTGTCGCGCCTTTGGTTTAGGCGGAACTTTTACCTTGCCATTCGGCAATACGTTATTGGTTACATCAAGTACCGTTGTCATATTTATTTACTCCGCAGGCCATGGCGTTTAGTGCGCACTACCTGGTAACCCGGGCGCCAGAGATAGCGTATTGGCGCACTCAACATGTGCACCAGCCGGGTGAACGGGAACAACACAAAGATCGTCAGCCCCAGGAAGATATGCGCTTTGAAGATCGGGCTAGCGTGAAGCATATGGCTAGCAGCTTCCGGGTTAAAGGTGAAGATACCCTGTGCCCAAGTCATCAACTCAACCATTTCATGGCCGTCCAGATGTTGCAAAGAAACGAAAATTGTTCCAAGACCGAGCGCCAATTGCACCCACAAAACAAGGATAATCATATTATCGGCGAAGTTGGATGCTGCACGAACGCGTGCATCAAAAAACCGTCGATGAACCAGAAGTGTTGCGCCGATAATGCCCATTACTCCGGCAATGCCACCGGCAATAATTGCCACCCATTGTTTGGCTGTATGGGTCACGCCCAGCATATCCCATACCCACAATGGGGTAAGCAAGCCAACCACATGACCGGCAAAGATCATCAGGACGCCAACGTGAAAGAGCACCGAGCCCATCACCAATTGCTTACGGCGCAGAAGCTGGCTTGAGCCAGCTTTCCACGTATAGGGTTCATGGTCGTAGCGAATAATGGTCCCCAGAGCTAAAATAGTCAGCGCGAGATAGGGATAGTAACCGAACACAATGGTGTTGATTGTATCTGCCATTTGTTCGTCTCCTTAAATATTTGGTTGTTGATCGGGGCGACGTTTATAAGCGCGCAACTGCGTGCGTAATTTATCCGGCCCACATTGACCTTCACCAGCGTTCTGACCGAAGGTGACGGCTTCTTCTTCCCAGATTTCATCCAGAGCTTCGAGATCATCAGGATCATCTTCCGGCATTTCCAGAATTTCAGCCACAGCCTTTGGATCGGCTTTGGTTCCAGAAATTGCTTCAAGCACCAAAAGCGCATTGGCATAAATGCTATCGCGCTTTTGCAGGCGTTCGCGCAGAGCTGTCATAATGTGCAAGGTCTGTCCGAGCAAATTATGCACTTCCTCGCCAGACTGGGTCGAAAGATATTCAAGAAACAGCGGGATATAATCCGGCAATTCCTTGGCATCGATATCAAACCCTTGCGCTTCATACATGGTTGCAAGATCGACCATCGCCTGCCCGCGATCTCGGCTTTCACCGTGAACATGTTCAAATATATGCAGTGACAATGTTCTTGTACGATCAAAAAGCTGCACATAACGCTCTTCGGCGTCATAGACATTGAGAGCACAAATATCGTCAATCAATGCATCAAGCTTGGCTTTTTCTTTTTTGCCCAGATTCTTGTCAGCGGCCAGCACTTCACGCAGTTCCGGCCCGGCATCAATCAATGCCTGACTTGGATAAGAGAGCAATGCTGAAATAACTTTGAGTGTGTTTGCCATTATATTCAGCCCCTAATCAAATCGGTTGGAGTGTTGACCGTGCGGGTCTTTTTCGCTCCGAAGAGATCGAAATCAGACGTGCCACCTGAGCAACCATTGCCAAAGGAGAAGCCGCATGAACCATGTAAATCATATGCATCTTCACCAATTTCACGGTGGCTGGTTGGAACAACAAACCGGTCCTCGTAATTGGCAATCGCCATGGTGTGATACATGTCTTCGATCATCTGGCTGGTAAGCCCGACTTGACCGGCAATCTTCTCGTTGATCACGCCATCGACAGTTTTAGAGCGCATGTAAGAGCGCATGGCCAACATGCGTTCCAAAGCGGTGACAATGGGTTCGTCCTTGCCCGCTGTTAACAGGTTGGAGAGATAACGCACCGGTATCCGCATGGATTTCACATCCGGCAATTCTCCGTCCCAGCCAATTTTTCCAGCTTCTGCAGCATTTTGCAGCGGTGAAAGCGGCGGCACATACCAGACCATTGGCAAGGTGCGATATTCAGGATGCAGCGGGAACGCCACTTTCCAGTCCATCGCCATCTTGTAGACAGGCGATTTCTTCGCAGATTCCAGCCACGCATCAGGAATGCCCTGCTTGCGTGCTTCAGCAATTACTTCTGGATCATTGGGATCAAGGAAGACCGAAAGCTGGGCTTCATAAAGATCCTTTTCATCCGGAGTGGATGCCACTTCTTCAATGCGGTCTGCATCATAAAGCAACACGCCCAGATAACGGATACGACCAACGCAGGTTTCTGAACAAACTGTTGGTTGTCCCGCTTCAATACGTGGATAGCAGAATGTGCATTTTTCAGATTTTCCAGAAGACCAATTGTAGTAGATCTTTTTGTAAGGGCAGGCTGATACGCACATGCGCCAGCCCCGGCATTTTTCCTGATCGATCAGAACAATACCATCTTCTTCACGTTTGTAGATCGCGCCTGAAGGACAGGCGGCAACACAAGTCGGGTTAAGGCAATGCTCGCAAAGACGCGGCAAATACATCATAAATGTATTTTCAAATTCGCCGTACATTTCCTTTTCAACGCCTTCGAAATTGTAATCTACTGAGCGTTTCTTAAATTCACCACCAAGAATTTCTTCCCAGTTCGGGCCCCACTCGATTTTTTCCATACGCTTTCCTGTAATCAACGAGCGCGGCCTTGCTGTTGGAAATGCCTTGCTTTCGCCAGCAGTTTGCAAATGGCCGTAATCAAAATCGAACGGCTCATAATAGTCATCAATTTCTGGCAAATCAGGATTGGCAAAAAGCTTTGCCAATACCCGCCATTTGGCGCCCATTTTAGGAACGATTTTGCCGTTGGATTTACGGGTCCAGCCACCATTCCATTTCTTTTGGTTTTCCCATTCTTTGGGATAGCCGATGCCTGGCTTGGATTCCACATTGTTAAACCATGCGTATTCCACACCCTCGCGAGTGGTCCAGACGTTTTTACAAGTGATGGAGCAGGTATGACAACCGATACATTTATCGAGGTTCAGCACCATGCCGATTTGTGCGCGTATTCTCATTCTGCTGCCTCCGGTTTGCTGACCAGCGGCCCTTCGAGCCAGTCAACCTTATCCATTTTTCTAACGATTACGAATTCATCACGGTTGGAACCAACAGTGCCATAATAGTTGAACCCGTAAGATAGTTGCGCGTAACCACCGATCATATGGGTCGGTTTGGTAATCGCCCTTGTGACCGAGTTATGAATGCCGCCGCGTTGTCCCGTTTGTTCCGAACCAGGTACATTCACGATT
>JAESUH010000100.1 GCA_016763155.1 Rhizobiaceae bacterium | reverse complement strand
TTCGGCAGACCTTCAATTCGTTCGGTGATCATATATTGGTGTTGAACAGAAACCAGTGGCACATTGACCCCAGCCATCTCGCCTATTTCTCGCGCCCATTGCCCACCGCAATTGACCACGATATCAGCGGAAATGTCGCCATGAATGGTCGAAACCCCGCAGGCACGTCCGTCTTCCACTTTAACGCCTGTCACCCGACAATCTTCAATGATTTTCACACCACCACGGCGCGCACCAATGGCCAGCGCCTGAGTGATGTCAGATGGATTAGCCTGTCCATCGCTAGGCATAAAACACCCACCAACCAGATCAGAGCCATCCATGATGGGCCACAGGTCCTGACATTCTTTTGGAGACAGGATTTCCATTTCAAGGCCAAAACTGCGGGCAGTGGTTGCCTGACGTTTATAATCTGTCAGGCGCTCATCATTGGTTGCCAGTCGCAAGCAACCGCTCATTTTCCAACCCGTGGCCTGTCCGGTTTCTTCTTCCAGTCGGGCGTAGAGTTCGACGGAATATTTGAGGAGCTGGGTCACATTGGCGTTGGAGCGTAATTGCCCCACCAGCCCAGCTGCGTGAAAGGTTGATCCGCTGGTGAGTTTTGCGGTTTCTAATAGCACCACATCCTTCCAGCCTAATTGAGCCAGATGATAGGCGGTTGAACACCCGATAATGCCGCCACCAATAATGACAACACGGGCATGGTTAGGAATTTTTGGTACGTCGGTCATTGGGCATCCTCAAGAGCATTAAAAGCTTTGTTAAACCGGTCAAAAAAGTCGTCGCTATAGGCGACATAATCAAAATCCAGTGATGACGTGATTTCTGAAACCATGCTCCACATGGCTTCGCGCAGCAGGGATGCTGCCGACATGGCGGCAAACCGTGCGCGCAATTCATCGTTTACGGGCTTGTCAAAATAAGCTTCCAGCAACCATTCTTGTTGGCTGGTGCTGAGAGCGTTATTTGAAGAAAGATTTGCCAGATCAAAAAGCGGGCTGCCAAAGCCCGCATGTTCCCAGTCAATCAGCCAAAGACGATTGCCGTCATCAAGCAGGTTTGCGGCCAGAAAATCATTGTGCCCCAGCACCATATTAATTGGACCAACGGCCACTTCCAGCGCTTCGTTATGTGTACGAATTTTGGCTAATTCCGGAATCATCCGGCTGTTATTTTCTTCCAGAAAAAATGCATAATCCCGGCAAATGCGAAATGGCCAGAAGGCACAAACAGGCCCGCGAATTTGGCGATAGGCATCGCGGTGGGTTCTAAGGATAAGATCAAGGATACGTTCCAGCATGGCGGTTTCTTTGCCATCACCACGGATATCATCTTCGCTGAGGGTCCGGCTTTCCACATAGTCGACTACCAGCGCACGCGGTGCGAAATGGTGAATTTTTGGTGCAATACCCACAGCCGCCGCTGCCCGGTGGCAGGCGTAATCATTGGCCCGTAACACACCGTGTTCCAGCACATCACCATTGATACGAACCATGTATTTCTTGCCGTTATCATTGGCCAGAAAATTATCATTGGAAATACCGCCATCAATGCGGGTCAGTTCCACCGGCCCGGTCCAGCAATCTAAATTTGCGGCATATTTTTCCGCGTCACTCATATTCATTCCAGTCCAAGTTCAAGTTTGCGTCTTTTGCTCCATGCACCAATCAGCCGATCAGCGATGATAGCAATAAAAGCGATGGCCATGCCGGCCACGAGTCCACGGCCAATATCTGCTTTGGTAAGCGCGATATAGACTTCCTGGCCCAAATCTCGCGTGCCCACCAAGGCGGTGATAACAAGCATGGATAACGCCATCATGATGGTTTGATTGAGCCCCAACATAATCTCCGGCAGCGCTAGTGGCATTTGCACCTTCCACAGCATCTGTCGTTTGGTGCAGCCCGTGGCCGTGGCCGCCTCGATCAAGTGTTGAGGTACGTTACGAATGCCATGATCTGTATAGCGAATGATTGGAGTGAGTGCGTAGACGATGACTGCCAACATGGCGGCAAAATCCCCGACACGGAACAACATCACGACGGGCATGAGGTAAACAAAACTTGGCAGGGTCTGCAGGGTATCAATTACCACTTGTACAATGCCATGCAGTCGTTCATTTCGTGCAGCAGCAATGCCGATGGGAATACCGATCATGCAGGCGATAACTACCGAAAGGCCGCAGAGATAGACCGTGATCATAGCTTTGGGCCAAAGGCCGACAATCGCAATAAAAATCGCAAGCAGAGCGCCAAGCACCGCCAGCCGCCAGCCGCCCAATTGAGCGCCAGCAATGGCGATCAGTATGACTACACCAATCCACGGCAAGCCAAGCAGGAAGCGTTTGAACGGAATCATCACATTGAGCAACAGGAAGTTCTTGAAGGCATCAAGCTGATCGAAGAAATTGATATTGATCCATTTCACCATATCGCCCCAAAATGTGCCCGTGGTGATTTCCCAGGATTCTGGATAAATTTGGATTGCCGGGAAGAATGCCCCAAGAGCCCATGTGACGATTATCAAAGCGATGGCGGCACTCAGATATGGATATGCTTTAAGTGGATTATTGCGATGGGTTCCCTGAAATGCTTCGCTGGTGGGAGCTGGTTTTTTTGCCAGGGCCTGACTGAGGCGGTCAAGCGCAATGGCCAGCAATGTAATGGCAACTCCGGCTTCAATGCCTTCACCAATTTTCAGTCTGCGAAGGGCGTTCAACACATCAAACCCCAGTCCGCCAGCGCCGATCATAGAGGCGATGATCACCATGTTTAGAGATAGCATCACCACCTGGTTTACGCCCAACATCAAGGTTTGTTTGGCTGCGGGCAATTGAACTTTCCAGAGTAATTGGCGCGGCGAACTTCCAACCATGCGGCCAAATTCCGTGATTTCCTCTGGCACCTGTTGAAGCCCAAGTATGGTGATGCGAACCATGGGCGGCATGGCATAAATGATGGTAGCGATCATTGCAGATACCGGGCCGAAGCCAAATAGAATCAAGATCGGAACCAGATAGGCAAACACCGGCACGGTCTGCATCAGATCTAGGATTGGCGTCAGCGCCGCATTGAAACGGGGAGAGCGGAAAGCTGCGATCCCCAATAACAGCCCGCCCATGACTCCGAAGGGGACGGAGATGACGATCGAGGACAGGGTGGTCATGGCGCTATCCCACTGGCCAAAGACCGCCAGATATAAAAAGCAACCACCCGCCAGCAAAGCCAGCTTGCGCCCGCCTGCTTTCCAACCTATCAACATCACAATGCCAATCACCGCGACCCATGGCAGGCGCGGGAATATTTCTATTGCGGCGCTGCCTCGTCCGTTTAGGAATCCGCTGGCCAGCAGGCTTTTTGCCACCCAATAAGGTTGTTCAATCACCCAGGCGATGGCCCGGGTCAGTTCGCGAAAAGTGAACAGACCAAAATCGAGGCCATCCATCAGCCATTTCATAAAGTCGCTGATCCAAAACCGCAGAGGGATGGTCCAGCTGCGCGGATATTTAAATGCCCAGGGAATGGTGTCTTTGATTAGATAGCAAATAAGGACGAGCGCCAGCGCAATTCCCCAGATCATCCACCAATTGGTAGATCGTTCAGCAGGTTTTTCAAATGAGGTCGCCGTTGAACTCATCAGCGTCATTCCTGTCCAGCCAAAACAGAAAACACTTTATTTGCCGATATTTGCCCGACGATATCTGAGCCGTCATGAACTGAGAAAGGTTTTTTGCTGCCAATTATTTTTGCGGCAAGCGTCTCAATTTTAGTGTCAGCTGAGACCTTGCCGCCAAATTCTTTTGCCGTAGCATTCGCCATGACGGCACGCACGCTTAACACTTTAGCGCGGGGAATATTGCCGGTGAATTCCGCCACATAATCATCGGCAGGGTTCAATACCAGTTCTTCGGGCGCGCCGATCTGGATGATCTTGCCATCCTTCATAATGGCAATGCGGTCTGCAAGGCGAATGGCTTCGTCGAAATCATGAGTAATAAAGACAATGGTCTTTTTCAACATGCTTTGCAGGCGCAAAAATTCATCCTGCATCTCACGGCGTATCAGCGGATCAAGCGCAGAAAAAGGTTCATCCAAAAACCAGATTTCAGGCTCCACACATAAGGAGCGTGCAATGCCGACGCGCTGTTGCTGGCCGCCTGAAAGTTCGCTTGGAAAATAATTTTCCCGGCCTTTAAGGCCAACCAGCTCAATCACTTCAAGCGCGCGTTTTTCGCGCTCGGCAAGACTGATGCCTTGAATCTCCAGCGGAAACGCAACATTTCCCAGCACAGAGAGATGCGGCAATAGCGCGAAATGCTGGAACACCATTCCCATCTTATGGCGGCGATATTCGATCAGTTCTTTTTCATCGGCTTTTAAGAGGTCTTGACCCTCGAACAGGATTTCACCTGCCGTGGGCTCAATCAGCCGAGTCATGCAGCGTACCAGCGTAGATTTTCCTGAGCCAGACAAGCCCATAATAACGAAAATCTCGCCTTCCAGAATATCAAGGTTTGCATCCCGCACAGCACCAATCATGCCGGAAGCGGCAAGTTGTTCATCGCTGGGATTTTGGGTTTGGTTTAGAAACTCCGATGGATTATCACCGAATATTTTCCAAACGGATTTACAGCCGAGTTTAACGGGCCGTTTTGTAGATTTTGGAGGTGCAGACAAGAAGCGTCTCCATAGCAGATAGGAAAGGCCCAATCGTTAGCTTTTATTCGCCAATGATATCAAGGGAAAAATGGCAAATGGGCACGGCAATTATTCGTGCCCATCTGCGTGGGAAGGGAGGTCCCCGTAATTACTTGATCCAGGCTTGCCAGCGGCTTTCATTGGCCTTCATCCAGCCATCAACCACATCGTCAAGTTTCTTGCCATCAAGATCGATGGCGGAAATCATGTCGCCCATCTCTTTGTTGTCGACTTTGAAATTGCGGATGGCTTTATAAGCGCCAGGCCATTTTGCTTCGCCGCCTTTCCAGCCAACCTTCTTGATCCAGCCGAAAGGTTTGCCACAATCATATTTCATTTCTTTATTGATGCCCCAGGCAGCATCATTATAGCAATCAGCTGTGTATTCCGGGAACTCAACCCACTCACCTTCATATTTGGCAACGGCCCAATGGGGTGCGTAAATCCAAAGCAATACGGGTGCTTTGCGTTGATAAGCTGATTCCAGTTCGGCAAAGAGTGCAGCATCCGTTCCTGCGTGCACTACCTCATAATCAAGTCCAAGCGCTTCGGCGCGTTCGTCATCAAATCCGCCCCAGGTAACCGGGCCACCCAAATAACGTCCCTTTGGAGCAGTTTCAGGTGTGGAAAATACTTCAGCACATGCATTCAATGCCTTCCAGTCCGGCAGACCGGGGCATTTTTCTTTCATATATAATGGATACCACCACTCTTCCTTGGCACCCATTCCGGTTTCACCCAGATCAATTGTTTTACCGGTCTTCAAAGATGCATCCATTGCGTCCTTGCCTGTCGTTTCCCACATTTCCATAGCCACGTGCAGATCGCCTGTTTCCAGCCCTGCAAACTGTGCGATATAATCTGCCTGAACGTATTCAATATTGAATCCGGCCCTTTTCAGCACTTCGCCCATGATGTGGGTGGTTACATATTGTCCGGTCCAGTCATGGATGGTCAGCTTGATCGGGTCGTTGGATTGCGCACCCGCTGCACTCGCCATCAGGGCAAGAGCTGCCCCGGCAATGGTGGATTTAATGGTGTTTGAATATTTCATGATGTGTTTTTCCCTAAATCGTCACATACTTTCGGCTATAATCCAGCACGGCAAAGAGTGCCAACCAGAGCATTCGCCATCTAATCAGAGTGACATCACTCAACAGCATCGGTATAAAGTCAAGAAAATTCCACAAAAAATGTTTATTATGTGTGGTATTATGTGGTCATTGCGCTTTTATACTACCATGTTAGATAGTGTCCTTTGTAATCGCGAACCGAAATGTCTGGTAGAATGTACGCTACACGCCGCCAATCTGAAATTTTGAAAACCGTCCAGAGTAAGGGTACGTGTTCAATTGCTGAGCTCGCTCAAGCCTTGGGTGTGTCTGGAGAAACCATCAGAAGAAATTTAAAGCCTCTATCTGATCAGGGGTTGGTCTTAAGGTTGCACGGGGGCGTTGCCCTGCCGGATAGTTTGCATGAAGCACCTTTTCCAAAACGCATGCATGAAAACGCCGAAGCCAAGCATCGCATCGCTGAGATTGTGGCAGAAGAAATTCAGGATGGAGATACGCTGATACTGGATTGTGGCTCCACCACGGCCTTTATCGCGCGAGCTCTTCGGGGTCGCAAAAATCTGGTAGCAGTGACAAATTCTGCCGAGATTGCCCGAACCCTTGCAACCAATGAAACCAACAGGGTATTCATGGCAGGCGGTGAATTACGCTCTGATGATACAGCTTCTCTGGGCGCGTCTTCGCTTGATTTCGTGCGCCAGTTTCAGGTTCGTCATGCGGTACTGTCCGTTGGCGGTGTGGCCACGGATGGCAGTTTGATGGTGTTTCATCCAGAAGAAGCTGAATTTTCCAGGGTCGTGATGGGGTGCGCCGAAAATGTTATTGTCGCTGCCGATCACAGCAAGTTTTTGGGTCAGGGGCTGGTTCGAATTTGCGGTGCTGAGCGTATCAATATGCTGGTTACCGACCTGCCAATTCCCGAAGAAATCGAGAAAAAATTGCTGGCAGACGATGTCCGAATTAAAATAGCCCAGTAGGGTTTACCAAGGAAATGCCTTGCTGCATTCAGCCAGCCAGTCAACGAACAGGCGGACCTTGATGGAGAGGTGCCGGTTCTGCGGGAAGGTGGCAAAAATACCCCGCTCTGGATAGGTATGAAGTTCCGGGAGCAATTCCACTAATTGGCCAGATTGCAGATGCGTGGCCACTGAGAATATCGGTAACAAAGTTGCCCCTAAACCTTGTAAGCAGGCTTCCAGCATCATTTCGGCATTATTGGCGGCGAAATTCTGGTTGAGTGATACGCTGGCAATTTTGCCTTTGGCATCGCGGTAGCGCCATTTGTTTCCGCTGCCATGCCTAGTGTAGATAATGGCTGGGTATTCCGCCAGTTCTGTGACTGTGTGTGGCCTGCCATTTTGTTCGATACAAGTAGCGGAAGCGCATAGGATGATTGGACAATCTGCCAGTTTGCGCACGATAAGCGAGGAATCCTTTAACGCTCCGATGCGTATTACCACATCATATCCCTCTCCAATCACATCGACGTGACGGTCATCAAAATCAACTTCCATCTGCACATCTGGATATTGTTTGGCAAAACTTGCAATTGCCTGAACCAGATAACGTTTGCCAAACGCTATGGGCGCGTTGATTCTAAGCACTCCCGTGGGGCTGGCCTTGCGTTCTTGAATTTGATGTTCAGCTTCTGCCAAATCATCAAGTGCCTTTTGCGCCCGCTCACTATAATAGGCACCTTCCTCAGTTAAGGTCACTTGCCTTGTCGTGCGATGAAGCAGGCGCACACCCAGCTTGTCCTCCAAGGATTGCACCTGTTTGCTAAGGGCGGGGCCACTCAGGCCCAAACTGCGTGCAGCACCGGCAAAGCTTTGGTGTTTTACCACCTCCAGAAATAAGCCAATGCGAGAGATGTGATCCATCATTAATAACCATATAGAACTAATCAAATAAGCAAATTCACTATTAACATATTTCATGGAACGATTAAATCAAGATCAACGAAACCATACTCGGAGCATTTCCCATGAAAACCACATCCCAACAACATGCCGCATTTTTATTGCGCGTCACTTTTGGCGTCATCTTACTGGCCCATGCGTCATTGAAGATTTTTGTATTTACAATTCCCGGAACAGTCGGGTTTTTTGAAAGCTTAGGCCTTCCCGCGATCGCCGCCTATCTGACAATCTTTGGCGAATTGGCTGGCGGCATTGCATTGTTGCTTGGCGTTTATACTCGCCTCGTCGCCATTTTGAGCTTGCCGATTATGCTTGGTGCTCTGTGGACCCACGCAGGCAATGGCTGGGTATTTAATAGTGAAGGCGGCGGTTGGGAATTTCCTGCATTACTCGTCGTTGTGGCTGGCGTTGTTGCGCTCCAGGGTGCTGGCAGTTTTGCAATCCGCACATTGCCTGTAGTGGATGGCTTTATCCCCGCATCACTCAAGGCTTGATTGTAACAAAGACCCCATCGTTTTTAAAAACAGGAGAAGTAATATGATTACGGTTTACCCTTATGAACAACTTGGCCAGGCAGATCATGGCTGGCTGAATGCCCGCCATCATTTTAGCTTTGGTGGGTACCGTAATCCAAAGCGTACCGGTTTTGGCGCATTGCTCGTTATCAACGATGATGTGATCCAGGCCGGGACGGGTTTTGATACCCATCCGCATCAGGATATGGAAATCATCACCTATGTGCGCAAAGGTGCCATCACCCACCGCGATAATAAAGGCAATGAAGGGCGTACGGTCGCTGGTGATGTTCAGGTTATGAGCGCCGGTACCGGAATTTTTCACTCTGAGTATAATTTGGAGAGTGAAGACACCAACATTTATCAAATCTGGATCTTGCCCAATAAATCAGGCGTGAAACCAGTTTGGGATGCAGAGTCATTTCCAACTGAACCTGCGACTGATGCCCTGACGCTTTTGGTGTCGGGTGATGGTAAAGCACCTTTATCCATCCATCAAAATGCGCATATTTATGCAGGGCGATTAGCTGTGGGAACAACATTCCCCCATCCCATCCATCAGCAGGCCTATCTGCTGGTCTCCAAGGGTGAGTTGGAAATTGACGGAAAGACAGTAAAAAAAGGAGATGGTGTGGAAATTTCGGGCCAGGCATCAATCACACTTCATGCCCTCACCGATTGTGAAGTGCTTGTAATTGATGTGCCCGGCAATGACCAATAAGTGAAGCAGATATAAGTGGCGCTGCCTTTTATCAAATCAGGCAGCGCTATTTCTTCGCCCCGTTCCAAAGATATTTTCCACGTCCGGCTTTCTCGATTCTCCCGCTGGCAACTAGATTTGCCAATGCCCGGTACACCGCCTCATGGCTCAATCCAATCTGTGAGGCAAAGGTCTTGATATCAGATTTTAACATCCCTTCCACCAATCCTGCAAAAACCCGTTCCTTGGCATTCCCGATTGCAATCAGCTCCAATTGTCGCCGGTAGAATTGAATCTGCATTGCAAACCGCTTGGTGATTGCGATTGCAAAATCAGGATCAGTTGCCAGCCTGTGATTGATTGCCTTCTTGTCATATCTGATTATTCGGCTGGTCTCTAATGCCACCGCATCACAATGATAATGGTCCGAAAACAATGAAGCCTCGGCGAAACTTCCTTCAGCGTGCGCTGTATGAATAACAATTACGACACCCGCTTGCGTATGGCGCTGTAGCTGAATTTTGCCAGATATCACGCCATACATTCCAAGAGTGTTATCACCCTGTAGAAATGCCGTTTGCCCGCGGTCAAGATTGAATTCCTGACGTGCCGTTGGCGGTAATGATGCAAACAATTCAAGCAAAAGCCCATCTTTCAAAGATGATTTAAATCATAAACAGAAGAATGCTTATATGCTAAAATCGGGCAACAAAACAGGAGATTTTTATGAGATTCACTTTTCTTGCCGCACTGATCACCATGTCTTTTGTAGCGGCCGCACCCTCACAGGCGGAATCAACCGATGGCCATGTGATGAAGCATTCCGACCACAATCAGCATATGGATACAGGCAAAACAGCTGACATCATCATGCCAACAGAAGGTGGTCAGGCTGGATTTACGGCCATCGCAGAAATCGTCCAGTTGCTTAACCAAGATCCTAATACCGACTCGAGCAAGGTCGATATCAGCGCCTTGCGCAAACATCTTGTTGATATGAGTGAACTTACGCTTAGGGCTGCAGTTGAGACTTCGTTCAAAGACAATCAGGTTATTTTTCAGGTGACAGGAGAGGGCCGCACCTTGCGGGCCATTCAGGCCATGGTTCCGGCTCATGCATCTGTTCTCACCGCTGATAAGCTTTTTGAAGCAGAAGCGGAAACAATCGAGAATGGTGCAATCATGCGTATCGCGTTTTCCAATGATCACACGATGCAACAGATCAAAGCCCTTGGTTTCTTTGGCATCATGGCCACTGGTGCACACCATCAGGAACATCATTTGCAAATGGCCAAAGGTGGCGGGCACATCCACTAAAAATTTTTAATTGCAAGCAACAGCACGGGGCAGCTTTTCGCTGCCCTGATTGCTATATTTATGGTGCGATGGTGGATTGAGGCAGAACGAACACAACGCCCTTGGGCGGTTTTGCGCTGACCTGTAAATTACATCCGAAAACATCAGATAGAATTTTGGTCGATAGGACCTTCTTTGGCGTGCCGCTGGCGGCGATATTACCATGGCTGATAATGTGCACATTATCAGCAAACATCGCTGTGAGGTTGAGATCGTGCATCACCGCAATTACTCCGCCGCCATTTTCTGCATATTTGCGGGCCAGCCTCATAATCAATAATTGATGCTGAATATCCAGACTGGAGACAGGTTCGTCCAAAAAGAGCCAGCGAGGCTCCCCGTCAAACACCGGCTCCCAAACCTGACAAAGCACCCGTGCCAATTGCACGCGTTGTTGTTCCCCGCCTGAGAGTTCGCCATAAAACCGCCCCGCAAAGCCTGAAAGGTCCACTTGTTCTAGTGCGAGATCAGGCAGGTCTTCCAGCCGTCCATCAGCATCGCCGGATATGCCGGTGGTTAACCCAAGCCGAACAATCTCTCGCACCGTAAATGGAAAAGACAGGTTCGTTGCTTGCGGCAACACCGCGCGTTTGGTGGCGAATTGCCAGGGCTGGAGCGTCGCAATATCAACACCGTTAATGGTGACGTGACCGCTATAAGGGTTCTCGCCGATCAGAGCTTTCATCAAGGTGGTTTTGCCAGAACCATTGGGACCAATGATTGCGGTAATTTCGCCTGCACCGGCAGTAAAATCCAGCCCGTGCAGGATTTCGACATCGCCAAATGCGACGCGAATATCTCTAGCTTCAATTCTCATTGCCATATTAAATATCCAGCATGCCGCGTTTACGCAGCAATATCCAAAGGAAAAATGGAGCACCTGCCACAGCAGTGATAATGCCGATTGGCAGTTCTGCCGGTGCAACTATCGTGCGGCTGACTGCATCAGCAAATAACAACATGATCGCCCCCAAGAGAGCAGATGCAGGCAATAGATATCGGTGGTCTGGTCCAATCACCAAGCGCAACATGTGAGGTAGAACAATGCCAACAAAGCCAATGCCGCCACTAACAGCAACTGACGCGCCGGTTGCTGCGGCCACGGTGACGATTGCAATGTTTTTAAACCGTTGCACCGGGATGCCCAAATGGTTGGCTGTGGCTTCTCCCAGTGCCAACCCGTTCAGGCCACGTGATAAAAACGGCGTGGCAATTAACGCAACGATAATGATGGGCCCTGCCGCAAGTAATTTTTCCCAACTTGATCCGGCCAGTGATCCCAGTCCCCAAAACGTCAAATCTCTTAATTGTGCGTCATCAGCCATATAGACGAATATCCCGGTCAGAGACCCGGCGAGTGCCCCAAGCGCAATACCGGCTAGTAACATTGTGGCAATGGAGGTCTGCCCGTTTCTTGTGGCTATTTTATAGAGCAGCATGGTTGATGCCAGCGCCCCAAAAAATGCTGAAAGGGGCAATGTGTATATGCCCAATAAAGCGGTAATAGGTGCCAACGCCGTGCCGCCAAGCACGATGATTGAAACCGCGCCAAGGCCGGCTCCAGCCGAGACGCCGATCAGGCCTGGGTCAGCCAGCGGATTTCTAAACAAGCCCTGCATGATTGCGCCAGAAACCGCCAGTGATGCACCAACTAAAGACCCCAGCAATAGTCGTGGCAGGCGAATATCATAAATGATGATCCGGTCTCGCATAGAGATTTCAGCATCCCCGGAAAGCCCAAGCCAATGCTGAATGACGTTAACGGCGGATGCGTCAGACGAGCCTGTGGTAAGGCTTGCAAACATCGCAATCAAAAGAGCCACCACCAAAATCAAAATGGTTAGCCGGGCAATAGCGCCTCTATCGCCATCAAGGGTTTTACGTTTAGGTGTTTTTACCAATTGGCCTGAGGCATTCTTTATTCCAACATTCATCAGGCCCTAATTGCTCCCATAGAGTTTGGTAGACAATTCACGGATCGCACTAGCCGTGCGTGGACCAAAACCAAGCAGATAAAGCGCATTCATCCGAATAATATTGGAATTCATCACTGCTGGCGTGGCGCTAAGTGCGGCATGTTTTTTGAGCGTTGAATTATCGGCAGCGTGATTGCCGCCACGCTGCATCATCAATATGACATCGGGTGCGGCGGTGATAATCGCTTCAGCTGTCAACGGTTTATATCCATTATAACCAACCACCGCATTGATCCCGCCTGCCATGCGGATGATTGCCTCGGCAGAAGTATTGCGTCCTGCAGCTAAAATTTTACCCCCTCTGGCAGAGAGGATGAACATCACTTTTTTTCTGGTTTTCAGGTTTGAAGTCAGAGCTTCAACCTCAGCCAGTTCACGGTCTACCTTGTTCGCCAGGTTTTTGGCCGCTGTTTGAGAATTAAGTGCATCTCCCACAGCCAGAATTTTTTCGATAATTCCCGAGCGGGAAAAAGTCTCGGGAATAGAGATAAACGGCACGTCAGCCGCTTTCAATACACTCACCGCCTCCGGCGGTCCTGCCCCTTCCAGCGCAATGACGAGTTTGGGATCAACCGATAAAACCCCCTCAGGAGAAAGGGCTCTTATATAACCAACATCAGGCAACAGACTGGCAGTCGCTGGAAATGTGCTGGTTGTGTCACGAGCAATCAGCCGACTGTCTTCACCAAGGGCAAAGACGATCTCGGTGAGTGAGCCACCAATTGAGACAATTCTGTTCGGCCTGTCGGAAGACTTGGTTTCGGCCAGTGCGGCATGTCCTGATAGGCCTGCACTAACAGCGAGAGCCAATATCAGAAATGGAATTTTGAGGGTTTTCATTTTCAATCCTTACTCAGAAACATTGCCGGAAATGCGCGGCAGGTTTTCCATGATAAAGCGCCAGCCTTCGCGCTCTTCTTGACCTTCTTCACGCTTGCCGAAAAACTGCATGATGATTTCGCCATCTTTATTGTATGCTTCAAGCGATGTTACCTGACCCTTATCTCCCGGTTTGCGCACGGCCCAAACCTCGGTGATATGATCGGTGCGCAAATGCAGATGGAAATTGGGGTCCATAATATTGAGCCAGGGGCCCATTGTTTTAATGTTGGTGATGGGGCCCGTATGAATTTGGATACATCCCTTATTTCCCACAAAACACATGATCGGCAATTGATCGTTAACCGCATGTTGTAACATCGCATGGAGGCAATCTGTATCTAGCTGCCAGGCAAAATCTTCACCCACATGGGTTACCGCCTGATGGCGGGTAAGTTTTAGTTTTCGGATAATCATCATAAACTGATGAATGTCCGTCATTTTTGTCCAACGCGTCCGCAGCGTATCAAGAATTTCATCTGTAACTTCATTCAAGACAGGTTTGTCGGGGATTTTTTGATCCACTTTTATATTTGGCGATTGGTCGTCCAGCGTGATGTCTTCAATCAGTTTCTGCCAAATGTCGAGATTTGAATCCGGGCGCAAATGAATTTTGTGAATCGCGTCACCAAAGTCATCAAAAAACTGCAAGCTACGGCGAATGGTGTCGCCATTGTCTCTTTCCACGGCAAAGGCATGAGCCCATTTTCCGGAAAAAATGCGCATGTCGATCATTTCCCCCAACATCATGGAGACATGTTTGCCGGGAATATAATTGTCGTACACGCCCACTTTTTCATGCACTGAGCTTTCATTGCGGGTAAGTGCCATTACTTCGCCCACCGCTTCCATGCGGGGTAATATCGTGTTGAGATCGCAGGACACCTTGATGACACCATCGCCGCACCAAGCGGCAACAAGTTCGCCCTCTGATATACCCAGATCACTGGCCAGTTCCCGCTCGCGCTTTTTTGGATTTTCGGCTTTTGCTTGGCGGATATCGTCGGCTGTGAGTTTTACGTGCTGATTCATGATGGCCCTATTTGTTCAGTATGAGTTTGCCCTGGCGGGTAATGCGCAGGCGGTAAAAAGAGTTTTGATGTTCGATGCCAATTTCATTGGCGGAGCCAAATAGATGTTGGCTGGAGTAAACCTGGATTCCCGAAACGGTCGTGGCTTTTGGCGCACTGTTAGAGCGATCACTCGATAAAGGTTTGGTATTTTGAGCGTCGTCAGCTTTTGTACTGTGCGGGATATTATTGATATCGGTATTCATTAAAGATTATTCCCCCTTAAGAAATGCACTAAATTCTCTGAGTCATTCCGGGCTGGCTTTTGGCTGGCTGGGTTAAGTCTGGATATCTGATTTTAAAACTTGACTCTGAAAGTTGTGTTTTATAGGAATTGCATTAGTGGAGTTAAATAGTCAAGTTTAACATCCTTTGAATTAAAAAAAATTGGTAGCAAGCAAGCGTCGCGCCAGCCAGCCATCAACCACAACAGGAGTATGGATTTATGGGGCTGGTGAAGCGCAGAATGAGAATTTTAGCAGGGGGCGCAGCGTTAGCAGCACTCGCATTTGCGGGTGCTGCTAATGCGCAGGATGCAACGAATGAAGAAGGACCGGAGGTAAAATCAATTAGCAACACAACGCATCTGCAACGCATTGTTGTTGGGGCAGGAAACGAAAAAATTGCTATTGATACGCCGCAATCCGTTACCGTCATCAATCAGGATGATCTGGATAGAGAAGGCGCTACAACAATTGGCGAGACCTTTGACGAGGTTCCAGGTGTCACTGCAATCGGCAGTGACCGCATTGTTGGCCAGTCCTTCAATATTCGCGGTGTTGGCAGCCTTGGTTCGGCAGACGAATCTAAAATTATCGTCACCGTTGATGGCGCCACGAAGTTTTATGAGCAATATCGTATGGGCTCATTTTTCTCCGATCCTGAACTTTATAAACAGATCGAAATTTTGCGCGGGCCTGCCTCATCAACGCTTTATGGTTCCGGTGCCTATGGTGGTGTCATTAATATGACAACCAAGGATGCATCGGATTTTCTTGATGAAGGACAAAGCGGTATGTTGCGCCTGAAGGCGGCAATTGATTCCAACAAATCCGGATATCTGGGCTCAGCAATTCTTGCATTGCGCATGAGCGAAAGCACGGACCTGCTGATTACTGGAAATTACCGCAAGGGCGATGATTATGTGAACGGCGATGATATGATTATCCCGGGATCAAATTTTCTATCCGAGTCAGGTCTTATTAAGGGAACTCATCGTTTCGGTGATGGTGACGAGCAAGTGGTGCGCTTGTCCTACCAGCGCTGGCAAAGCAGTGCGGATGATACCGAATATTCCCAAACAGGAACTCTGGGGTTCGGCACAATCGATCGTGATGTAACGGACGAGACAGTCGTGTTCGCTTACGAAAATCCCGATAGCGATAATGATCTGATTGATCTCAAGTTCAATTTCACATTTTCAAAAACTGCAGTTACGCAGGATGATGCGGTTCCGCCATTTCCGACTAATTCAGCGCTTTTCCAGCCAAGTAATTATGCTTACGAAACCTGGTCTACAAAGCTTGAAAATACGTTTGAATCTTCCGGCGAAAATTTCGAAAACTTCCTGACGGTCGGCGCTCAGTATAGTCATCAGACCCGTACCGCAACTGCTACCAGCGGCGGCATAAATTTCCACCCGGAAGGGGAAGATACAAAGCTTGGAATTTATGTTCAAAACGAATTTATCTTCGATGAAAGGCTGACCATCATCCCCGGCGTCCGGGTTGATTTCATCACCCTTGATCCTGCCACATCAGTTTCGGCAAGTGCATCTGCTGCAAGTTTTGATGATACCGCAGTGTCACCAAAACTCGCGGCTCTCTATAAATTCAACGACATGTTCTCAGTATTTGGGTCTGTTGCCCATACAGAGCGCGTGCCGACATTGGACGAGTTATTCTCCTATTCCGGGGCTGGCCGCACATATCCCGGCGGACGTGTGGCAAGTCTCACATTGGAAAAAGAAGAGTCTGACAACTATGAGGGCGGCTTCACCATCTCCGGTGTGGACCTTCTTTCTGAAGGCGACAGTCTTCAGCTAAAAACAACGTTCTTCCAAAACAATCTGGAAAACTTGATCACCTCTAACCCGGATAATGCAAGCTTCCTGCCGGTTAACTATTATGTGAATATTGACCAAGCCAAAATTGAAGGGGTGGAAGTTGAAGCTGCTTATAACTCTGAGCATCTGTTCGGCAGCTTGGCCTATAGCCGAATTCGCGGAACTGACCTATCCACAGGGCTAGCCTTAACATCAATTCCAGCCGACAATCTTGCGTTCACAATTGGTTCGCGCGTACCGGAATATAATCTGGAATTTGGCTGGAAAGCTCAATACTTCTCCTCAACCATGTTCGGTTCAACAGTTGGCCCAAGTGGTATCGCTGGTGCGTTCCCGGCCTATGACCTTCACGGTGTCTTCATATCCTGGAAACCGGACGACCCAGATTTCGGAGCCTTCGAGGTCAGGGCATCTCTTGAAAATATATTCGACCAGCAATACCGCCACAACCTATCCGGTGATGATGGTAAGGGTCAAACCTTCAAAGTCTCGCTTGTAAAGGAACTTGGATGGTAGGCATTTTGCCAAATTTACGGGTTGGCTTCAGGTTAGTCTCAGCAATAGCACTTGCCTCAACTGGAATAGGGGAGTTGGCTTTCGCTCAAAGTTCCACTCCTGTTATTTCAGTTGAGCTGAATAACCTGAAGCCTTCACAAAATGGTTGCCAGATCACATTTGTGATTAAAAATGACCTCGGGAAGAAGCTGGAAAAAGCCGCCTATGAGGTCGTTCTTTTTGACGGCAAGGGACTTGTTGATCGAATGACTATTTTCGATTTTCAAACCCTTGCGGTTGGAAAAACAAAAGTCCGGCAGTTCAATCTTAAAGGCACTGATTGCGAAAAGATCAGCCGTATTTTGATCAATGGTTCGAAGGAATGCAAAGGCGTGGATGCGGATATTTGCATGACAAACCTTATTACCAAAAACAAAACTACCATCAAGTTTGGTAGCTAACGAGGGCGATGAAATGATACACTCAATCATGGAAACGGTACTCTCCTTTTTGGAGATCGGCGGGCCGGTCGTTGCCATTTTGATGGTTCTGTCAGTTTTCGCACTCGCTCTGATCGGCTTAAAACTACTACAGTTTTTCCAGCAACATGTGGGGGCTCATAGTGCGGAGAAAAAAGCCGTCTCATTATGGCATCATGGCAATCATAGCGAGGCCATACAGAAAATTAGCTCACGGCTTGGCGCTCTTAATGCCTGCCTAAGTGTTGCGATGCGTCACATGGCAAGAGGTGAAAAATCCAAACAAGAAATTGAAGAGGATGTAGCCCGCACTGCAACCGTCCACCTGCATGAATTGCAACGCGGTTTTCGCGCCATGGATGCGATTGCCCAGATCTCGCCCCTGCTAGGTTTGTTTGGAACCGTGCTTGGCATGATTGAAGCATTCCAGAAATTACAAACCGCGGGAAACACT
>JAESUH010000099.1 GCA_016763155.1 Rhizobiaceae bacterium | reverse complement strand
GCCATGATCTCGTTGGGG
Source organism: Rhizobiaceae bacterium (assembly GCA_016763155.1). Lineage (GTDB taxonomy): Bacteria > Pseudomonadota > Alphaproteobacteria > Rhizobiales > Rhizobiaceae. The sequence goes on along the minus strand of JAESUH010000099.1, from coordinate 35,153 downwards.
GTCGGAGAATTGATAGCGGCCAGCTCAATTATTGTCGTTGCGTTCTTTGGCGGCGAAGAAGGCATCAGCGCAGATCGAACCATGGGGCCAGAAACATTCGGGTTCGATTTTGCCTCCCAGTTGGAAGTTTATTATCTGACCGCCATCTGGCTGGTCATATCTGCCGCGGCAATGTTCTTGTTTTCGCGCACACCAATTGGGCGGATTGCAAACGCAGTGCGCGACAATGAAGAGCGTGCGGAATTCTTGGGCTATTCCCAGCGATATGTACGCTTGATATCCTTTTGTGCCTCAGGCTTTTTTGCTGGCATTGCCGGTGGGTTATTCGCCATCGATTTCGAGATACTGACCGAAGAAAACCTTAATCTGGGAACCTCCGGCGTCATTTTGTTGATAACCTTTCTTGGCGGCGTTGGGTTTTTCATCGGACCGATTGTTGGCGCTGTCGTATTCACGCTCCTACAAACAGTGTTGAGCCAATATACTGAGATTTGGCAGCTTTATCTCGGTTCATTATTCTTGATAACGGTGATGTTCTTTCCCGCTGGACTGACCGGCCTGATCGCCATGCATATTCAACCCTATAAATTGGGCAAGTTCTCTTTATTGCTGCGACCATATTTACGCATGGTCGTGCCCGCGCTGGTTTGTTTGTTATCGCTGGCAGCATTTTTGGAAATCGCTTTCCATGCCAGACATGCACCAATCGGCGAGGAAGAAATGAACCTGTTCGGGATCACTTTCAATTCGCATGCGACACTTCCATGGGTTACCATTATTGTATTGGTTCTCGGCAGCGGGTTTCTGGTTAAGCGGCTTGCACCGGAATTAAAGGAAGCTTGGGATGATGCCAACTATATGGAGCCAAGGTCATGACAGCACCGGCAATTGAGCTTCAGGGATTAAAGAAAAGCTTTGGTCTTGCAGAGATCATCCGTGGCCTCGACCTCAAGATTGAGAAGGGTGAGCGCCATGCCATAATCGGGCCAAATGGTGCTGGAAAATCCACTCTGTTTAACCTGATCACGGGACGTTTTCACGTAACCGAGGGCACGATTTCTATGCATGGAGAGCGCATTGAAAATCTCAAGCCTTATCAGATAAACCGGCGTGGACTTTCCCGTAGTTTTCAGATCACCAACATCTTTCCAAAGATGACGGTTTTTGAAAATATTCGCTGCGGCCTGTTATGGACAATGGGTTACAAATATTCATTCTGGACGTTGGTTAGCCGTCAACACCATTTGACCGAGCGTACGGAAGAGATACTCGAAAAAATCAAAATGACCGAGCGGCGAAATGATATCGCTGGCGTTCTCACCTATGCAGAACAGCGTGCTTTGGAAATTGGAATTACCATTGCCGGTGGTGCCGACATCATCATGCTGGATGAGCCCACGGCAGGAATGAGCCATTCCGAAACCGACCATATTGTTGATTTGATCCGTGATGTGACTGAGGGAAAAACCCTTGTCATGGTGGAACACGATATGGGTGTTATTTTTGATCTGGCTGATAAGATTTCCGTTCTGGTCTATGGCGAGTTCATTGCCAGTGACACACCAGAAAAAGTGCGGGCCAATGATAAGGTGCAAGAGGCCTATCTTGGCGCCGCCCTCGAAGAAGAATAAGGGGAACAATGTGACGTTTGCCCACCTGCTACAATCAAATGAGGTTCTCATTTGCTGGAAGTAAAAGATCTCCATGCCTATTATGGCAAAAGTCATATTCTGCAAGGTGTTAACCTGGACATTGCTGAAGGTGAGATTGTCTCGTTATTAGGCCGGAACGGCGTTGGACGCTCGACCACCTGTAAGGCAATTATGGGTGAGGTTAAGCCAAAGGGTTCAGTTAAATTTCGTGGTAAAGAACTGGTCGGTATGGAGCCTTTTGAAATTGCTCAGGCCGGTATTGGTTACGTGCCGGAAAACCGGGATATTTTTCCCGGAATGACCACGAGACAAAACCTTCTTTTGGGCCTCAAGCCTGGACAAAAAGAAGAAGACAGCCGTTGGACGATGGAACAAATGTTCGATATGTTCTCGAACTTACGCAGGCGCGCCGATGTTGAAGCGTCCGTGCTTTCAGGTGGTGAAAAACAAATGCTCACCATTTGCCGCACGCTAATGGGCGACCCAGATTTGATTATGATCGATGAACCGACAGAAGGCCTTGCCCCCAAGGTGGTTCATCAAGTCGGCGAGATGCTGGAACAAATTGCAAAGCGTGGCGTATCCATTTTGCTGGTCGAACAAAAACTGACCATCGCCTTGAAAATTTCCAGCCGTGTCTATGTGATGGGGCACGGAAAGATCGTATTTGAAGGCAAGTCCGCTGAGTTCGAAAAGAACGATGATATTCGAAAAGAGTGGTTAGAGGTCTAGCTCTCGGTCTGTAGCAACACAACGTCTCTAGATACCTTCGACCCTGAGCGGCATTTATGCCGTTAGGCGGCGCATCAATTTGGGTTTGATGCGCACGGTCTGTCTGGGTGACTCTGGAAATTCCAACCGATGTTCGAGCACTTCACATATGGCGTTCACCGTTGGTTCAACTGGGTTGCTGATGGTGGTCAACTCAAAGCAGGGCCAGGCTGCCATGGGAATGTCATCAAATCCAATCACGGCGACATCGTCGGGCACTGACAGCCCAGCGAATTTGCTGGCAGCGTTGAGCATGCCGATGGCCATTGCATCATTGCAACAAAACACAGCGTCTGGACGGTCTGGTCCAGAAAGCATCTTCTTGCCAATTTCAAGCCCGCTTTCAAAAGTGAAATCACCACGCGCAATAAATGCCGGTGTCAGGCCATATTGCTCCATCGCTTCTGAAAACCCTTTGAACCGCGACATGTCAGAATAGAGATTTGGCGCACCCCCAAGATAGGCAATGCGTTTTGCTCCCCTTTGAACAAGTGTTTCCACAGCCATGCGTGCACCCAAAGCATTGTCACAACACACTGAATCTGCTTCAAATTCGGAATACTCTGTTCCAGTTAAAATCAGGGGAACACCAAGTCGGCCACATTGGGCAATGGTTTTTGCATCGACACTACCGCTGCGCACGATAACGGCTTGCACCGGATAAGACATGGCCTCATTCAGCAAACGGTCGACCTCATCATCGTTTGCATGAACCAGCAGTCCCCATTTTTGGCTTTCTTGCAATCGGGATGTCAGCGCGTCAAACACCCTTGCATCATACATATTCTTGATTTGGCCAGTTACGATGGCGACCAGGTCGGACTCGTTTTTAATCAAAGCCCGGGCCAATGCATTTCGCCTATATCCGAGTTTGTCCGCCGCTTCCTTGATTTTAGCGCGGGTTTTTTCGGCCACATAGGCTGAGGGCGTAAAAGCTCTGGAGACTGTTGCCCGGGATACACCGGCTGCGCGGGCAACATCTTCTGCTGTGGCACGTTTTTGCATAAAATTTCAATTCCCAACGATTGGTAACGAGCTTCTTTGTAGCCGCATCCTCAAATAAGCCCACACAAATTACAGCAATCGCAGGCATTTCTGCAATCGTGTTCACATAGGTGTCATAGAGCGATGCCACTGTGGTTGCAAGGAGTTGAAAAACTCATTTGCAGGAAGAGAAACGATGCTTGGCGTTGACGTTAAACTTGAAAATTTACAGGCCTCTTATGGGGATCAGCGGGTTTTGTATGGCATCGATTTAAGCATTGCTGCAGGTGAATTTATTGCTCTATTAGGCTCTTCGGGTTGTGGAAAAACAACTTTGCTTCGCTGCTTGTCTGGTTTTATCTCGCCCGTTGGAGGACGTATTCTTGCCGATGGTAATGATGTAACATTATTGCCGCCAGAAAAACGCGGCATGGCTATGGTGTTCCAATCCTATGCATTGTGGCCACATATGACGGTTCGTCAGAATATTGGTTATGGATTGAAATTACGATCATGGCCAAAAGCGGAAGTGGTTACCAAGGTCGATCAATTGATCGAAATGCTCGGGCTGGATGGATTTGCCGAGCGTAAGACCACGCAACTTTCCGGGGGGCAGCGCCAGCGAGTAGCGCTTGGTCGGGCATTGGCAATTGATCCGCCAGTACTGTTGCTGGACGAGCCTCTTTCAAACCTGGATACCCGTATTCGCCTAACAATGCGCCACGAAATTCGCACCTTGCAACAACGCTTGGGGCTGACCGCCGTGCACGTTACCCACGACCGTGAGGAAGCCATGGTGATGGCAGATCGCATCGTCATTCTCGATCAGGGACGCATTGCACAAGTGGGAACCCCGGTAGAGGTTTATGAGCGCCCGGCGAGTGCATTTGTAGCAGCGTTCATGGGAGCAGAAAACGAGATCGATGTGCAGGTCAGTGCTGGCGGCAGGAAAATTGTTCTGAAGGCCGAGGGCAAAGAGCATTCGCTGCCGCAATCAAAAAAGCTGGGCGATGGTGGCGTTCATTGGGCAGGCAATCAAAAGGCCGATGAAATGGGCTCGCTCCATTTTCGATCAGATGAAGCTTCACTTGTCAAAAAAGGCTCCGTTCCAGACGGCCATTTCGGACTTTCAGGCATTGTGCGCCAAGCAAGTTATCCCGGCGGTTGCCATCGCTATGCAGTCGCAAGTTGCGGCCAGTTGCTGATGATTGACGACACTGAAATCTATTCCGAGGGGGCTGATGTAACCATATGTGTTCCGGCCTCTTCTCTTCATATTTTTCCGGCGAACGCACAGGGTTCGGCGTGAAGAATGGGCGAGTTTTAGCCCAAATCTGAAACGAGTAATATTAGGAGAAGAACAATGAAATATCTCACGATTCCGCTCGCGCTTGCGGGGGCAATTAGCCTTAATGTACAAGTCACAGCCGCTGAAACCATTTTGAATGTTGCCTCCGGCGGTTCAGAAAACATGGTTCAGTATGTGACTGATTATCTGGGGCCTATGTTTGAGAAGCAAAATCCCGGCGTGAAAGTGCGGGTAATCGGCACGGGTCCGGGTGATGCGGGCACTCAAAAAATCATTGAAAAACTTGAAGCCCAAAAAAATGCAGGCAAGGAAACATGGGACATCGATGTAGCCGTGGGTAACCAGCAAAAGACTGCTGAATTGGTGAATATGGGGCTTCTGAAATCCTACCGCGCCAAAATCTCTACAGGTTCCTTGGCAACTCGCGACACGTCCAAAATGGCTTTGGGAGTGAATGTGGATGGCTATGTTATGCCAATGTTCCACAGCCAAACAGCCATTGCGTATAATTCAGATTTGGTCGCAACGCCTCCCGGTTCTTATGATGAATTGCGCGCATGGGCACTGAAAAACCCTAAAGCCTTTGGCTATAACGGCATAAAAAACGGAATGTCAGGTGTCTCTTTTGTTGTTGGCTGGATGTACGCATATGCAGGTGATGCCGCGAAACTGCAAAATGGCCCATATGACGAAAACACCAAGGGCAATTGGGATGGTGCACTTAGCAACCTGAAAGCGTTCAACGAGAACATTACCTTCACACCCGGAAATGCCGGCACGCTCGACATGCTCAACCGTGGCGAGATTGCAATGGGTCCAGTTTGGGTCGACATGTTTTATTCATGGCAGGCTGATGGTCGGATTCCACCAAATCTCAAACTCAAATTGATCTCTCCAGGCATGCCTGGGCAGCCTTACTATTATTCAATTCCTGCCAAGGCCGCCAATAGTGATCTGGCAATGAAGTTCATTGAACTTGCCACCAGCCCGAAAGTACAGGCTGAAGGCATCGTCAACCGCTTCAACTGGTATCCCGGCATTGATGCAATGCATGTGGAAAAATCTCTGGACCCAATGGTCTGGAAGAAATTGTTCACTGATGTGACGCCTGACGAACTGGCCGCAAACGGCAAGCCGTTCCCGATTGCACCATATTTCAGCGACATCAAAGAAGCCTATGAGTTGAAGGTTTCTAACTAATATCTCCCAAGAGTAGGCGGGTTGCACTTGGTGCAGTTCGCCAATTTTTTCAAAACGAATTTTCGAATTGAGAGACCTTTAAGTGGCGACAGATACTCAGGCTAATGGCCCCAATCGTATTATTTCAATGGTTCTTGTTGCGCCAAGCCTGTTGATGATTGCTCTATTGTTCTTATATCCGCTTGGTTTTTCGGTGGTCTCGGCATTTGCTGAATCCGGAAGCTGGGGACTTGCTAATTTTTATAAAGCTTATCAGTTTTATTCTCGCGATATCCTGTTCACGATTGTTATCGTCTTAATATCCACGGCGTTGGTCGGATTGTTTGCGATAGCAATCGGGGGGTATTTAACACTCGGCGAAAACCCTCGAGCGGTGGCCATATTGCGATGGCTCTACCGCTGGCCGTTATTCATCCCTTTCATCGTTTCCGCACAGTTGATGCGAACATTTCTGGCCAAGAACGGAATGATGAACAACGTATTGATCGAGCTTGGTCTGCTAGACCAACTCCAGAGCGTCAGCTTTCTGGATTGGCGCGGCATTGTCGTAACATTTGTATGGAAACAAACGCCCTTTGTGGCGCTGCTGGTCGCCGGTGCGATGGCTGCACTCGACCGCACGACGATTGAGGCCGCTCGAAATCTTGGCGCATCGCGGCTGCGTATTCTAATTGAAATCATCATACCCCAAATTGCCACAACGTTGATGGTGGGCCTAATCCTGACCTATGTCGTGATCATGTCGGTATTGTCAGTGCCGCTAATGATCAATGCACAATCCCCAACGATGCTGACCGTCGATATGGCATTTCGAATTAATTCTTATGGAGATTATGGCGTTGCAAATGCGCTCGGCATTATCTCCTATCTGATAACCGGTATTGTTGCTTGGTTCTATCTTCGTCAGGGGCTGGATAATGGCGGGTCGCCGAAATGATGACATCCCGTAAAAATACATTTTCTCTGTCGCTGGGCATCAGCGCTATTGCGCGGGTTCTCATTCTTGGCCTTCTGGCTTTCGTGATTTTCGGGCCAATTACCAACATGTTACTCTGGGCGGTGGCGGAGGTCTGGTACTACCCACACAAATTGCCGTTGGAGTGGGGCTTCAGCTTCTGGGAGCGGGTGTTTCGCCCCCAAGGCAACGCCATGGAATCCTTGATTACCAGCGTCGCGATTGCGGTGTTGACTGTTATCGTAAGTATGGCGGTGGCAATCCCTGCCGGTTACGCTTTAGCGCGCGGTCGATTGCCGTGGCGAAATATCATTCTGTTGCTGTTCTTGTTGCCGCAGGCATTCCCAGCCGTTGCGGTGCACATGAATATAGCGAGAATATTCTACGGGCTTGGCCTGACCGGCACTGTTGGCGGGGTAGTTCTTGTGCACGCCCTTCAGGGGTTGGTTTTTGCAGTCTGGATCGCTACGGCAGCATTTTCAGCGGTAGATCCGGAACTGGAATCAGCAGCGCGCAGCGTCGGCGCGTCCCGTGTAAGAGCATTCTTCGACATTACCCTGCCGCTGGCGCTTCCCGGCGTGTTGGCGAGTGCCATCTTCGTTTTTCTGATTTCGATGGATGAATTTACCGGCACATATTTCGTTGGCGCCCCTGATGTGGTCACCGTGCCCATGCTATTGTTCACATCCAGTATGGAAGGCAATTACCAAATTGCATCAATATCGTCTCTCATATTGTTGGTGCCCTCAGTGCTGTTCATGCTGGTCATTGAAAAGTTCCTGAAAGCTGATGTTCTTGCTAAGGTTGGCACATAGGCCATTCAGGGTTTTTGAGATGAAACCTGGATGCTGAGGTCTTTGCAAAACTTAAGCAATACAGCTTTGGCGATTGAGGAATAATTGACTGCTTCAGCCTCCGTTCCAATCAAGGTGACGATTGCCTGAGCTTCATCCTGCCAGTCCAGAATAGGGGCGGCGATGGCAACTAGACCCGGTATGAAGCGCCCATCAACGCTGGCATAGCCTGCCTTACGGGTCCGGGCAGAAAATTTACGAATGCCTGTTTTGTTCGGCTGCATGTCGTCGAATTTCCATACTAGCTGTTTGGCCGCTTTAAGCTCTCTTTCCAGCAGAGTTCCTGTAACGTTTTCCGGCAAGAAAGAAAGGGCCACTCGTCCGGTTGCAGACGATAGCAATGGAAGCGTAGTTCCAAGACCCAGTGAGGTAACAATGAAGGAAGCCGCCCGTTCCCAGCGTATGACGGTGGGGCCGGAATTTCCCCATACACATAGGAGAGCGGTGAGCCCGGTTTCTTTGGTTAGGCCCGGCAACGCGTCTGCGACAGAGTTCACAAAATCATGGCGTGCCATTGCTGAAAGGCCAAGCTCTATCGAACCTTGCCCCAGATTATAGGTGCCAGATTTTCCATTCTGATGAACCAGACCTGCATGGACAAAGGATGCCAAATAACGATGGGTCTTCGTTGGTGGCATTTCGCAAAGTCGGGATAGTTCGGATAGGGATAATGCTCGCCCAGTCTCCGATAAAATTGTGAGAACACGCAGAGCTGCATCAAGCGACTGGATGCCGCCTGTTGCGTCTTGTTTTGATTGTTCCATTTTCACCATAATATTCCTGAGCGACGTAGCTTTGGTTGGTTTGATTAGTCTTCCAGTAAAACGCGCAGCGGGGCAATAGGGGCTGCACGTAGACGCCCGTCAACCTTTTGGAAAAGGCCGCGAACTTCAAAACCCTCAAGGATGGTGCGCTCCTCCATTATTCCCACATAGGCGAGCCTGACGGTCTTCTCACTCCAATTTTCAATTGTCATGTTGAGTGTGAAGCTGTCTCCCGATATTGCTGGTGCACGAAAATTTGCACCACAATCAATGATGCCTGTTCCTGCACAATTCAGTTTTTCAACCAGTGAAGCATGGCTCACCCCACGGCTTGCCAGAAATGCGTGATAGGTGGCGTCAAACCACCGGAAATAATTGGGGTAAAAGACAATTCCCGCCGGATCGCAATCCCCGAATGATATGTTGATTTTGTTCTGATACATAGAGAATTGGTCCATCAAAAATTTCTTATAATGAAATGTATTGCATAATATGAAATTATCGTCTAGCTACTGATCCGACAAAATGACCATTAAATTTTTGGAGGACGGGATTTTGCAGCTGGATAAGGTTGATATATTGGGTGGAGGTCCGGCAGGGCTTTATACTGCGCTATTGTTAAAAACGGATATGCCGGACGCGCGCATTGTTGTTCGTGAGCAAAATCCAAAGGATGCCACTTTCGGCTTCGGCGTTGTTTTTTCTGATCAGGCGTTGGGATTTCTTCAGGCTGATGATCCGCAAACCCATGATTTGATTGCGCCTCATATGGAGCGCTGGCGCAACATATCTCTGGTTCATAAAGGCGAAACTGTAACTCTTGATGGCATCGGATTTGCTGCGATCGGTCGCCTGCAACTTCTCCAGCTTCTGCAAAAACGCGCAAGCGATGTGGGCGTTGAATTGGTGTTTGATCAGGCGGTATCTTCTCTTGATGCGCTTGATGGTGATTTAATTGTTGGAGCGGATGGGTTCAATTCGCTTATGCGTAACTCGGACCCACAGGCATTTGGCCAGACATTGGGAGCGTTCTCCAATCATTTCGCCTGGTTTGGCACGACGAAGCGGTTTGAGACACTAACTCAGACCTTCGTCAAAACCGCTCACGGTCCAATGAACGCCCATCACTATCGCTATGAGCCGGGTATGAGCACGTTCATTGTTGAATGTGATCAGGCAAGTTTTGACGGGCATGGATTTGGTGAACTCAATGAAGAGCAAACCGCACGTGCGTGCGAAGAAATTTTTGCCGATGCTTTGCAGGGAGAAGCACTGATTACCAATCACTCCATGTGGCGACAGTTTCCAAAATTATGGTGCGAAAAATGGGTGGCAGGAAATCGTGTGCTGCTCGGGGATGCCGTCCATACGGCGCATTATTCTATCGGGTCTGGAACACGGCTGGCGATGGAGGGCGCAATCGCGCTGGCCAAGGCGTTTCGCGAAAACGATGATCTGGAAACCGCTCTTGCGAGTTTCGAAGAAGTCCGTAAGCCAATCGCCAAAAAGATTGTCGATGCGGCAAACACATCTGCACTCTGGTACGATGATTTTGGTACAAAAATGGAACTCGCACCCCTGGATTTCGCGTTTGATTATGTGATGCGATCCGGTCGTGTGGAGGTTGAAGGCCTGCGCAAATACTCCCCACAATTCATGGCAGATTATGATGCCTATCGCGCAGGAATAACTTCATGAATTTAAAAATAATTGATCCGGTCGGAGAAACCGATGCGGCAAAGTCGATTGGCTACAACAAGGCGGATCATCCCAATGCCAGTGCAATTCTCTTTGATAATTTGCAACGCAATCCAGACAATCTTGCCGTCACCGGGCCAAAAGGCCAATTGAGCTATCGCAAGCTCTGTTCAGAAGCGTCCCGCTGGGGGCATGCATTTATTGACCAGGGTTTGCAGCGCGGAGATCGCATTGCTTTCTTTCTGGATGATACGCCAACCTATCCGGCAGCGTTTTTTGGTGCCGTGCGTGCTGGCTTCGTGCCAGTGCTTTTGAACACTCAGACAACGCCTGATTTGCTGAACTTTCTTTTGGCGGATACTGATGCAAAAATTGCTGTTTGTGAAGCAAACTTCACTGATAATTTCAGCCTTGAAGTAACAAAAGGCACCAAGCTTTCAACGATTGTGATTGCCAATGGCGACGCTGGTATTCAATCGGATTTTATCCGAGCCGATGAGTTCATTTTTGATAAATCTCAAACACTGAAATGCGCTGATACAAAACCGGATGATATGGCTTTTTGGATGTATTCATCAGGGTCAACCGGCAGGCCCAAGGGCATCGTGCATTTGCAGCACGATATGGCATATACGGTCAGCTCGTTTGCCGACAATATATTGAAATTGAAGTCGGATGACATTTGCTTTTCGGTGCCGAAGATATTTTTTGCCTATGGGTTCGGCAACACATTTACTTTCCCGTTTTCGGTTGGGGCAGCCTCCGTTTTGATGCCGGGTCGCCCGGAAGCTGGCAGGGTTTTGGATACGATTGAAACCTATCAGCCAACCGTCTTTTTTGGTCTGCCGACACTCTATACAGCCCTTTGCCGTAGTGATGGTGTGGATAAACGAGACCTTTCATCCCTGCGTCTTTGTCTTTCTGCGGCAGAAATTCTCTCTGAAGATATTTTCAATGCATGGAAATCACTTAGCGGTCATGAGGCTGTCGAAGGGCTGGGCTCTACCGAATTGCTTCACGTGTATTTATCAAACAGCACGACAGACAAGCGATTAGGATCGGCGGGAAAAGCGGTTCCTGGATATGATGTTGTTCTACGAGATAGCGATGGCAATCTCGTTGCATCCGGTGAAGAAGGCGTGATGTGGGCGAGGGGGGATTCGTCCCTGCCAACCTATTGGAACCGCCCGGATAAAACCGCTGATACCGTTCGAGGTGATTGGGTTTATACCGGAGATCGCTTTATCGAGCGCGACGGTTATTATTATTTTCAGGGCCGTGCCGACGACTTAATCAAGGTCTCCGGCCAGTGGGTCTGGCCTCTTGAAGTTGAACGCTGTTTGGCGGAACACCCAGACGTCCACGAATGCGCGGTGCTCGCGCATCAATTGGCAGATAAGCGAATGACATTGCGTGCAATCATCCGTCTGCGGGATGGGCGCAATCGGGATGAAGCGCAAACCAAATTGCTTCAGAACCATGTGCGTAGCGCATTGTTACCATTCAAATATCCTCGTATTGTTGAATATGTCGACGAACTTCCCAAAACCGGAACTGGAAAAATTGACCGTCAGGCGTTGGTGCAATTGCCAACCAGCTAGACATTATTTTTAAAATGCCTTGTGTGGGATGCATTAAAACAATCCACACAGCCTTTTTTGTGATTTGGCGTGCCTACAAAACTACAAAGTTGACACCCAATCCAATTCCCGCGACGTTATAGCCTATGAAGAAGTTACTTACCCTTAGGCAGATTGAAGTCATTCGCGCTGTGATGATTTCCGGGTCAATTGCCGGTGCCGCGCGCGTGTTAAATGTAGCGCAACCCGGTGTCAGTCGAACGATGAAGCACCTTGAAGCAAGTCTGGAAATGAAATTGTTTGTTCGGGAAGGCGGGCGATATGTGCCTGCACCTGAGGCTAGAGTAGTGTTTGCCCAATTGCAGGAAGTCCATCAAAAGTTGCAACATTTGCAGCTTTCAGTCGAGCGCCTGAGACAGGGGTCTGATGTGGAGCTTGCTATTGGTTCCGTTCCCAGCATTGCCAACGTCATGGTCCCAAAGGCTATTGCGGCCTTGAAGCGTCGTCATCCTGATATTCGGGTAAACATCGAATTGCTTAAAATTGAAGAAGCGATTGATTATTTGATGTTGGGTCAGGGTGAGGCTGTTTGTATGAGCCACAAATTCGAGCATCCATCGGTCATTTTTCAGCCTCTCGCAAAAGGTCGATTGATGTGCCTTGTTCCCAAGACGCATCCACTTGCGAAATTGCCAATTGTGTCTGCAGCTCAAATTGCCGAACACCCGCTAGTGGGGATTGATCCAAATGACCCCTTCGGTGGCATATTGGCAAAAATTTTCATCGACAAAAAGCTCGATTTCGATATCGTAGTTCGTGCACGTTTTGGAACGACGGTCGTTGCTCTGGTAAGGGAAAATCTGGGTGTGGCTGTGCTAGATAATTTCACGATGGCAGAGCTTGGAAGCGATAGCGAAGATCTCGCGCTCGTGCCAATTGATGAGGATACACAATTTCAAACTTATGTTGCAATTCGTAGAGATCGGGAATTAAGCAACTTCGCAAAAAACTTTATCGACCTGCTGGCTGCTGAAATGCGGCTGTGTAGCTGAATCGGGCATAACAAAATGTTATATCTGGTGCAATAATTGGTATTTGCGTTATTTATAAGTTTTCTACATAATTTCAGAGCTTTGGCAGTTTTTACGGACAACTCGCCTAGCAGGGGTTCACGGCATGTCTGCCTGACCTTGGTAAACAATGACCGTCCGTTCTGGAGGAATTTCATGAATCTAAAATATATTGGAGCCGTTGCGGCCCTTTCAATGATGGCTAGCGCTTCGTTTGCTGGAGACTATCCTGAGCGCGAAGTCTTGGGCGTTGTAATGTGGGGCGCAGGTGGCGCAACAGATACGGTTGCCCGTGCCATTAATCCAGCTGCAGAAGAAGCACTGGGCAAGTCGATTGTTGTTTTGAACAAATCAGGTGGCGCAGGCGCGATCTCAACCGCTTATGTAAATGCTGCTCCGGCAGATGGATATACCTTCCTTTATGGAGCAGAAAATCCTCAACTGCACCCTATTATGGGCGTTGCTGATCTGGATTATTCAAAGTTTTATCCAGTCAACATTCTTGGACGTGGTGTTGCTGTAATTGCTGTGCGAACAGACTCCAAATATAAAACGATGCAAGACCTTATGGCGGATATCAAATCCAATCCGGGTGTTGTTAAAATGGGCTCAACCGGACCAGGTGGTTTGCCGAGCACAATTGGAGCATTGATCAAAAACTCTGCTGATTTTGATGTGACCGCAATTCCATTCGGTGGCGAAGGCCCCGGATTGACTGCAATGCTTGGCGGCGAAGTTGATTTCATGCCAACAGGTATTTCGGCAGCTGCTGAGCAAGTGAAAGCAGGCAAAATGAGAATACTGGCGGTGGTTAATCCAACACCAGTTGATACATTGCCAGACGTGCCAGCCATTACCGATGCACTTCCAAAAATGGCTAAATTTCTTCCATGGGGACCATTTTATGGTGTGTTCGTACGCAAGGATGTGCCTGCTGATGTGAAAGCAACTATGGAAGCTGCTTTCAAAAAAGCTGCTGACGACGAGACATTCAAAACTCTCATGGCCAACAAAGGCAATGTGATCATGAATATTTCCGGTGCAGAAGCAGAAGCATTCCTGAAAAAATGGCAGCAGGTTACTGCTTGGGCATTGCAGGATTCAGGTGCTGCAAAAGTGAACCCTGAAACAATCGGCATTATGCGCCCATAATTGGGTCGCTACTTGCGATTGAATTTGCCAGTCCCGGAAAAACCGGGGCTGGCTATAAGAAAATTCAAAATTGAAAATGGGAGTATTCAATGTCTGTTCAGCGTGAACGCCGACCGGGAGAGCTTGCTTTTGCCCTGATCCTGTTGATCTTCAGCATAGTCGCCCTTTGGCAGGCTTACGGTATTTCGGGGTTCAAAGGCCTTTCTACGGCTGGCGTTTTTCCGATGTTGGCGGCGGCCGCAATGGTGCTCTCTGGCCTTTTCATTATTAAAGACATTCTCTTTGGCCGGTCCTCGGAGCGCAAGATTCCGCAATCTCTTGAGGTGGACCACAAAGTTTTGACCGTGCGTTTGGTAACAATGATCGCGCTGGTCATTCTCTATATCGCGACCATGCCCTATCTGGGTTTTATGGTGGCATCTGCAGGCTTTTTGTTTTTGTCCTTTGCCTATCTTTGGCGCAAAAATATTCTCATTTCGATTGCGTTGACTGGCCTAACCTTGAGTTTGATCTACGGCCTGTTTCGCATTTTGTTCCAGGTTGTCCTTCCTAAAGGCTCATTAATTCAAGGGTTGTTTTGATATGATGGAAGTATTTGGAAATCTCTCTCTTTCCTGGTTTGATCCGTGGCTTATGTTTTTGACGGCAATGGGAACATTTGCCGGAATTTATGTAGGCGCAATTCCTGGCCTTTCGGTTACAATGGCGACATCCATCCTTATTTCGTTCACCTTCAAATGGCCGGTCAATGATGCGCTAGCGTTGATCGCGGGCGTGTTTATTGGCGGTGTTTATGGTGGGTCGAGAACCGCCATCCTGCTCAATATTCCAGGTGCCCCCAGTGCGATTGCAACAGCCATTGAAGGTTATCCCATGGCGAAGCGCGGGGAGGCGGGGGAGGCCATTGGACTAACAACTGTTATGTCGGTGTTTGGTGGTTTCGTCGGTATCTTGGCGCTTGCTCTCTTCGCCCCGGTTATTTCAAGCTTTGCCCTGCAGTTTAATTCCCGCGATTATCTGCTGCTTGGCCTAATCGGAATTTTGCTTGTTGGTTCTCTATCAGGTGAAAGCTTTAGCAAAGGCGTGTTTGCCGGTGCGCTCGGCGTGCTGATTGGCATGGTGGGCTTAGACCCGATGACGGCGGAAGGCCGCTTTACCTTTGGATCTATCCAGATGATGGGCGGCATTCCATATGTGGCCGCGATGATTGGTTTCTTCGGAGTGGCCGAGGCTTTCGTCCAAATTCATAACCTCGATCTACCTGCGGTTAAGCAGAAGATTGACCGGATTATTCCAAAATTTTCAGATGTCAAAAAGTACTTTGGATTGGCAATGAGAACATCAGGTATTGGCACCATAATTGGCGCGCTGCCTGGCACTGGCGGCGATATCGCAGCATTGCTGGCATATGATCATGCCAAGCGTTCTACAAAAAATCCGGAAGTGCCATTTGGCGAAGGAGCAAAAGAGGGCCTGATTGCGCCTGAAGCTGCCAATAATGCAGCGGTGGGTGGATCATTCATCCCCATGCTAACCTTGGGTATTCCAGGCGATGCTGTAACGGCGGTCATCATCGGAGCCTTGTTCATTCATGGTTTGAAACCCGGACCGCTTCTTCTCATCGATACGCCGCATTTGTTCTGGTTCCTGGTTGGGAATTTGGCGCTTGCAAACATTTTTCTACTGATTTTCGGTCTCACCGGCATTCGGGTTTTCACCAAGATCGTTGAATGTCCCAAAGCGATATTGATACCGCTGATCATTATTTTTTCGGCAGTAGGAACCTACGCGATTGAAAACAACCCAACGCATATCAGCTGGATGCTGGTCTTTGGTGTTGTGGGCTACTTCATGAAAACCTATGGGTTCCAGGTGGGTCCCGTCATCTTGGGTGTTATCCTTGGACCAATGATGGATGCAAATTATCGTCGTGCAATGATTGGCGCGCGCGGTGATGTGGGAACCTTCTTATGGGACTTTGTATCCAACCCTATTTCGCTGGTTCTAAGCGTCTCATTTCTATTCCTCTTGATTTCCCAAACACCGCTTTGGCCAAAAATAACGCCATATTTTCCCAGTTTTAAAAAGAAACAGGCAGACAAATGAGTTCTACCCACTCTCAAGCCCGCATTGCCATCCTGGGAGCCGGATTGATCGGAAAACGACACGCCGAATACGTGGCGAAGGAAGCGGTGCTTTCAGCAATCGTTGACCCGGCCGAAGAAGCAAAAGCCGTCGCTGAAAAGCATTCGACAAAGTATTATTCAAACTTGGATGATCTGCTCAATGATGACAAACCGGATGGTATCATCATTGCAACTCCCAATCAGATGCACGAAATGCACGCCATCCAGTGTATGGAAGCTGGCATTCCTGTTTTGATTGAAAAGCCAATCACCGATACCGTTGCCGCTGCTGAGCGCATCGTAGCTGTGGGCAAAAGAACAAAAGTGCCAATTCTTGTTGGCCACCATCGACGATATAATCCGTTAATTGTCAGGGCCAAACAAGCCATCGACGAAGGCAAGCTAGGGCGCATCGTTGCCGTCCATACAAGCTGTTGGTTCTATAAACCTGACGACTATTTCACGGCCGAATGGAGACGTGCAAAAGGAGGCGGACCAATTCTGGTCAACATGATCCACGATGTGGATTTGCTTCGCCATTTTTGTGGCGATGTTCAGTCCGTTCAGGCGCAACAATCCAATGCTGTACGAGGCCATGCCGTGGAAGATACGGCGGTTATCTTGTTGAGATTTACCAGCGGGGCTTTGGGCACAGTGACTGTATCTGATTCAATTGCCGCTCCATGGAGTTGGGAATTGACGGCTGCGGAAAATCCAATTTATCCACAGACCCACACCACAAGCACAATGATTGGCGGCACAAATGGGTCGCTTTCTATCCCCGATTTAGGCTTTTGGCAGCACGATGATGCCCCCGATTGGTGGAGCCCCATTTCACGAAATGCCCTGACTTATGATGAGGGTGATCCACTCTTACTTCAGGTCAGGCACTTTGCGGATGTCATTTTGAATAATGCAGAACCCATCATGTCTGGTCAGGAAGGCCTGGCAACTTTGAAGGTAATGGGCGCGATCAAAGAGGCGTCTCAAACGGAGGCCTGTATTACGCTTGCTTGAGGGCAACGCTGATAATATTAGAAGAATACAAGGATGATTTGAATGACAATTACGGGGCAAACCGTTTGCTATCCTTTGATCGGCCATCCCGTCGGGCAAGTGCGCACTCCTCCTGTTATCAATGAATGGTTTATTGAAAGCGGGATAGACGCAACCATGTTTGCCATGGACGTGCCGCCCGCAGATATGGAAGGTTTTTTTGCACTCCTGAAGCAGTGGCAAAACTGTGGTGGGTGCTCGGTTACCGTCCCGCACAAACAGATAACTTTCAGATCGATGAATGATTTGACCCCCAGAGCAAAGCGGGTTGGCTCCGTCAATATCGTTCGGCGTGAAGATGATGGGAAATTGATCGGAGACATGACCGATGGTTTGGCGTTTGTTGCTGCTCTAAAGAAAAAAGGCTACCGGCTATCAGGCGCAAAAGTCTTGCTTGCAGGCGCTGGAGGTGGTGCCGGTGCTGCAATTGCTGATGCAATTTGTGATGAAAATATCGCGAGCCTATCCCTGATTGAGCCGAACGCAGGCAGGTTGAACCGCATTCAAACTCTCTTGCATGAAAACTATCCAAATGTGCAGTTGCACGGCGAGCCAGACGCAGCAGGCGAATATGATTTTGCGATTAACGCTTCAACGCTCGGGATGAAAAACAACGACCCGTCTCCTTTCAATCTCGACCTTATAAGGGCAGGCGGGGTCGTTGCTGATGTCGTCACCAAACCGGAAATAACACCGCTTCTGGTGGAAGCGCATAAACGCAATTTGAAAATTCAAACTGGAAATGAAATGGCTGATGCCCAACTGGAATTTCAGATGAGTCATCTTGGGCTTTGGCATTGATTATCGACAATTCTAGCAATTACGAAAGCAATCAAAAATCATGAAAACATCCATTGCAACGGTATCGATTAGTGGCAGTTTAAGCGAAAAACTCACCGCAATTGCTGCAGCGGGTTTTGACGCAATAGAAATTTTTGAAAATGATTTTCTGGCCTTTGACGGTCCTCCAAGTGATGTGGCCAAAATGGTTCGCGACCATGGCTTGGAAATTTCGCTTTTCCAGCCATTTCGCGACTTTGAAGGAATGCCGGGAATTCACAGGGCCCGTGCCTTCGAGCGGGCTGAACGAAAATTTGACCTCATGCAAGAGTTGGAAACTGACCTCATTTTGGTCTGTTCCAACGTTTCACCCTTGGCATTGGGTGGAATTGACCGCGCCGCGGATGACTTTGCTGAACTTGGCGAGCATGCAGCTAAAAGAGGTATTCGTATCGGCTATGAAGCGCTGGCTTGGGGAAAACACATTGATGATCACCGAGATGCATGGGAAATTGTGCGGCGTGCCAACCATCCCAATATCGGACTAATTGTAGATTCCTTCCACACGCTGGCCCGCCAAATCGACCCCGATACCATTCGCTCGATCCCGGGAGATAAAATTTTCTTCGTGCAACTGGCTGATGCGCCGTTGATTGATATGGATTTGTTGCATTTGAGCCGCCATTACCGAAATATGCCGGGCGAAGGTGATCTCGATGTGGTTGCATTCATGCGAGCCGTAGCGGCAACGGGATATGATGGGGTATTGTCCCTGGAAATTTTCAATGATCAATTTCGTGGTGGATCCCCGAGTTCAATTTCCATTGATGGCCATCGCTCACTCCTTGCATTGATGGATCAGGTGAAACGTGAAGAACCGGATATTGCAATCGAAGTTCCTGAGATGCCAGATCGCGTGGGTGTTTCAGGCATCGAGTTTATCGAATTTGCCACAACCAAATCAGAAGCGAAGCAACTGGCAAAAATGCTCACGACTTTGAAGTTTGTCGAGGCAGGACAACACATTTCAAAAGACGTAAGCCTGTGGCGGCAAGGCGACATAAACATCCTCATCAACACGGATACCCATGGTTTTGCCCATACTTCATATATCAATCATGGCACCGGTGTGTGCGATATCGGGCTTAAAGTAGGAGATGCCGCAGCGGCGGTGAAACGAGCACGTGCATTGGGTGCTGCCTCTTTTAGCCAGAGCGTTGGTCCAAACGAATTAGATATTCCCGCCATACGCGGTGTTGGTGGCAGTGTGATTCATTTCATTGATGCCACAACCGAACTAAAAAACGTCTGGGATATAGAATTCTCTGCTGGTGATTTTCGTAAGGAAACCGGAAACCTCATTTCAATCGACCATGTAGCCCAGACCATGCGCCACGAAGAGATGTTGACTTGGACATTGTTCTATACGACGATTTTTAAAACCCTGAAACACCCAATGGTTGATGTGATCGATCCGGCAGGTCTTATCCGCAGCCAAGTTATCGAAAACAACGAAGGTAGCTTTCGGCTCACTTTAAATGGCGCTGAAAATCATCGTACATTTGCCGGCAATTTTTTAAATGAACATTTCGGCTCTGCAGTACAGCACATCGCTTTCGCCTGCGACGATATTTTCACAACCGCAAAACAATTGCGGGACAATCAATTTGAACCCTTGAAGATTTCTCCAAACTATTACGATGACCTGGACGCTCGCTATGGTTTGGATGAAGACTTGATGGTTCTATTGCGCGAATTTCACATCATGTATGACCGGGACGAGGACGGCGAATTTTTCCAGTTTTACAGTCCCAATTATGGCGAAGGATTCTTCTTTGAGATAGTGCAACGAAAAGACAATTATCAAGGCTACGGCGCCGCCAATGCCCAATTCCGCATAGCAGCGCAAAAACGAGGCATGCGAGCAAGAGGCATGCCAAAGCGATAGATATTGATGGGGATATCAGATGAAAATGAGGGTATAGATCAATGTGATTGGGCCTCATTTTTATAGCCCAAAGTTGCCGACAATGCTTGTTTTGAAATAGCAAAATGGATTGGCCGCTTTATTTTGGCAATGCTTTTGATTGTTATAGCTTTGTGATGAGCCTGAAGCCTTCTGGGTAATACATTTTCAATGTAGTGATCGGCATTTGGTATATCCATGTGGAGCGTTCGACCAAAAACATGGCTGAGCCCGGTGTGGTTTCCATTATGTTGGCGACGGTTTCATCGGCGGAGCAGGATGAAAAACTAATTTCACCTCTAGAGTAGGGGACTTCACGCACCAGCCATTCATTAGGGCTAATCTTGCCAAGAGGTGCGGAAGTAATCTCCGGCACAGCCTTGATGCTGACCCACCGGTCTTCAAACATATAAGGATGGTTGTCAGATATGTGGAGGGATTGGAGGTGCACCATTTCCTGGTCATCAGGAACTCCCAAACGAACCTGCACCCACAAAGGTGGTTTTTTCTTCTCAGAGAGGAGAAGCATAAATTTGTAGGTTCCGCCTTTGCTTTCAATTTCATCGCGAACGATGGGGATTTCCATAGTCGCTTTTCTAACGGGCGACAGAGCAACCCTCGTCCCCGAGCGGCGTTTTCGGACCACATGCCCATCATCGGCTAGTTTCTGGAGCGCGCGGTTTACCGTTGTTCGTGCGCAACCGATCTCTTGAGCCAGAGACACTTCGGTGGGAATCAAGGCCCCCGGTCGCCATTCACCTGAATGAATTCTTCGAAGCAAATCGTTTTGAATATTCTGTTGTGAGTTCGTCTTTGTTGATTTCATAGAATCAGCATTGACATATATGTGCGGACATAACAAACTTATATCGCTACATAACTATGGGATAGTAAACTTCTTGCACTCCCAAACCCGAAGCTCTTTTTGGGGTTTGAAGCAGGAATCTGAACAAATGGAGAGAGAGTATGACCATCAAAACGACACTGCTTGCGATGGCAGTAAGCACCTTTGCACTCACAGGAGTTGCTCAGGCAGATAACATTAAAATTGGATTTAATGTCCCGCTCACAGGGTTTGCGGCAGCCGATGGTAAATCTGCATTGAATGGCGCCGAGCTTGCTGTTGAGCAGGTTAATGCCAAGGGCGGAATTAATGGAAATATGCTGGAGCTTGTGGTTTATGATGATCAGGCGTCTCCAAAAGAAGCTGTTCCGATTGCGCAAAAATTGATCGAAAAAGATGGCGTTGTACTTGGGATTTCCGGCAGCTATTCAGGGTCTACCCGAGCAGCGGCAGGCATTTTTCAGGAAGCCTCAATCCCCTATATTGCTGCTTATGCAATCCATCCCGATATTACCCGCGCAGGAGACCATGTGTTCCGTACGGCTTTTGTTGGTGAAGTTCAGGGACGTGCCGGTGCCAAACTTATCGGCGAAATGCTTGGCAAAAAACGTGTTGTGATCATCACACTGAAAAATGACTTTGGTAAATCATTGGCTGCAGGCTTCAAGGAAGCGGCTGCTAAATTCGGTATCGAAGTTGTTTCTGAATATGAATACAGCATCAAAGATCGTCAATTTGGCCCAATTGTTTCCAAGGTGAAAAGCGACAAGCCCGATGCAATTTATGCTTCCGGTTATTTCTTTACAGCCGGACCGCTGGTTTCCCAGCTTCGTTCAGCAGGCATTGAAGTTCCTATCATCGGGCAAGAAGGCTACGATTCTCAGAAATTCATTGAGATTGCTGGTGCAGCATCTGATGGTATCCTGATTACCACATCATTGGACCGAGATTCTTCCGTTGCTGAGACCAAAGATTTCATCTCTGCTTTTGAAGCGAAGGCTGGCCATAAAGTTGATATGGTAGCGGCATCTGCTCATACTGCCGTTCACGTGGCAGCCGCTGCCCTTGCAAAAGCTGGTGGCATGGACAGCGCGAAATTACGCGATGCGATTGCGGCAACCAATTTGCTGACATCCATTGGTACTATTTCGTTCAACGCTCTTGGCGAAGTCCAAAAAGATGTTCAGGTGCAGGTCGTTAAAGACGGTAACTGGCATCATCATTCCGTTATCAGTGATGCAGCATTGCTGGCACCACCTGTAAAATAATGAAATGCAGCCCGATGGAATGTTCTCCATCGGGCTGTTGATATCACTAATATGAGAAAGCGGTTCCAGCGCCTCCATGCTTTATGTTGAACTTACTATTCAGGGAATTGTGCAGGGCAGTATTTATGCGCTGATCGCTCTCGGCCTGACGTTGGTATACGGCCTGCTTAGAATTTTGCATGTGGCGCATGCAGCCCTTTTTACCCTTGGCGGATATATCGGGGTGATTGTCACCAATCAAACGGGCAGTTTGACTCTGGCAATTGTTGCAGCGGCTATCATTGTTGGGTTGGTCGGCATGGCCGTCTACAAGCTGGCCTATGAACCACTGCTTTCACAGCCGCCCTATATCGCGCTGATTGCCTCCATTGCATTATTTATCGCGTCGGAAGAACTCTACCGCATCATTTTTGGGCCGTATGGATTGTCTTACACCGTGCAGCCAATGAGCGGTCATATTGAGCTCTTCGACGGCTTCCGACTTAAATATGTGGAGATATTGGTGATCTCCATGTCGGTTGTGATCCTCAGCGTGCTTGGATATTTATCGCTTCATTCACGTATGGGCATTGCTTGGCGGGCAACGGTAACTGACCCATCCATGGCGCAGGCCTTTGGCGTTAATATCCAAAACGTGCGCTATCTAAATTTCTTCATCGGCTCCGCTCTGGCGGCTATCGCCGGTGTGCTTGTGGCGTTGCTGAACAATTTCGTTGAGCCGACCATGGGGAGTGTTGCAAGCTATAAGGCTTTGGCAATTATCGTGCTTGGAGGGTTGGGCAGCATTCGCGGTACGTTGCTTGCCGCCATGTTATTGGGGGTCATTGAATCCTTTGGAACGATCTATCTGGGTCATTTGATTGACCGCGATGCGCTTGCATTTGCTTTTCTAATTCTTGTCTTGATGGTGCGCCCTCAAGGTTTGCTGGGGGCGAAATAGATGGCTTATGAAATGACGCTGATTACCACGATGGCTATCAGCGTATTGTTCGCACTTAGTTTGAATTTTATCTCCGGATTTTGTGGTCAGATTAGCCTTGGTCATGCAGCCTTCCTTGGCACTGGCGCTTACACATCTGCGATGATGACCAAGGCATCAATACCATTTTTATTGACGCTACCTGCGGCGGCCATTACTGCGGCCATCCTCGGATTTATCATCGGCCTGACCAGTTTGCGGGTGCGCCATGACTTCTTGGCGATCACAACGATGGGCACGGGATTTTTGTTTGTTGGGCTAATCCGGCAACAGGAATTTTTCGGTGGCGAAATTGGCATTGCTGGCATTCCTTCAACGGGTCTTGGACGCGAGGGCTTTATGGCGCTCTGCATCGGTCTTGCAGCGCTTTTCGCCATATTCAGTATCCGGGTTCGCCGCTCATGGATGGGGTTCGTATATGATTCCATCGCCGATAATGAAGACATCACGCGGATACTCGGCATAAATGCTTCAACCTATAAATTGATCGCTTTTGTTATTGGGACAGCAACCGCTGGAGTAGCCGGAGCATTATACGCCCATCATTTCCGGTTTATCGGCCCCGACAGTTTTGGTTTTGTCGAATCAATGAGTGTCCTGGCGATGGTGATTGTCGGCGGTATTGGATCAACCGCCGGGGTTATTGTCTCGGCTGCGGTGATGAGCGTGATGCCGCTATTGTTTCAGTTCATTGACGATTATAAATTGCTTTTATACAGCGCTCTTTTGTTTTTCATGATGCGGTTTTCACCCGATGGCCTCGCAGGTCTGTGTTCCCGAACTTATGATAAAATAAGGCGGCGGCGCGCATGAGCAATGTTCTCGATGTGGAAAATGTAACGGTTCGTTTTGGTGGCGTAACAGCTGTTTCCAATGCAAGTTTCCATGTGTCAAAAGGCGATTTACTCGGTTTTATCGGCCCAAATGGCGCCGGGAAAACGACCATGATGCGGGTTATTACCGGCGTTGTCACCGCTCAGGAAGGCAGTGTTCGTCTGGAAGGAAAAGACCTTGCAGGACTGTCGATCAATCAGCGTATTCGTTCTGGTCTTGCTCTCGCCCAACAGATCGTACAACCGCTTCGAGATATGAGCCTGCTGGATAATGTGGCTCTGGCATGTGGCGTTTCTAAAACCTCAAACGCACTTAAATCGATGTTTCTTATGGACCGCTCGGTTGAGCGAAAGCGCGCGTTGGAATTGCTCGATATGGTTGGTTTGGCAGAATCAGCAGATGCCATGCCCGCGACCTTACCGCTGGGTTTTTTAAAACGGCTTGAGGTGGCGCGTGCATTGGCGCTTGAGCCGAGGCTCCTTCTGCTGGATGAGCCGCTTGCTGGGTTGAACCAGAGTGAAGCAAAAGGGCTTGCTGATCTGATAAAATCCCTCAACGAAAACGGACAAACAATTTTGCTGATCGAACACAATTTGCGCGAAGTGATGCGAATTTGCCCTCTGCTTTACGTGCAGGACAATGGACGTTCACTTGCCTTCGGTCCGGCGAAAGACGTCATGGCAAATAAAGATGTTCGCCGAGCCTATCTTGGGGGCACTGAGTGATGTTGGAAGTAACCAATTTATCCGCAGGTTATGGCGATATCATCGCAATACGAGATTTTTCCTTTTCGGTGAAAGCCGGTGAAATACTGACATTTATCGGAGCCAATGGCGCAGGAAAATCCACAACGCTAATGGCTATTATGGGCTTGGTGAAACAAAACAGCGGCAGCATTGTTCTGAGTGGAGACGACATCACCAATTTGCCGGTGGAAGCTCGAATTCGGCAAGGTATCGCTATAGTACCAGAGGGACGGCGAATATTTCCTGATTTAACGGTGCGCGAAAACCTGGTGGTTGGCGGACATTCAGTTTCCAAGCAAATTCTAGAGCAGGGTATAGAAACCGTGTTCGGATATTTCGGACGCTTGGGTGAACGTGCCGATCAACTGGCAGGTTCATTATCCGGTGGAGAACAGCAAATGCTGGCCATGGGGCGGGCATTAATCAGCCGACCAAAGTTGTTGCTTGTTGATGAATTGTCGCTTGGACTGATGCCCAAAATTGTTGACGAATGCTATTTAGTATTAGGTGAATTAAACAACAATGGCATGGCAATCATTTTAGTCGAGCAGAACACAGAGCGGGCGCTTGATGTTGCAAACAGCGCGTGTGTGCTGGAGGCGGGTAATCCCGGTTTTTCAGGGTCAGTTGCAGAAATCTCCAATGACGATTCCCTGCTTAATTCACTTTTAGGTCATTAGAGACCAAACATTTTTCGTCAGTTTGCTAATTGCCATGGTCGTCAATGAACGTCATCGCTGCTCTGTACGAGCATAGATTGTTCCTTGCGATCAGGCCGCTTTGCAACATTAGAACCAAGTACTTCTCCCTCATGATAATATCGTTGCTGCACTCTTGCTGCAGATCTTCGACGTAGCGAAAAGGCTTGCAATTGGTTGACAACACGAAGTTCATATGCCGATATAGTCAAATGTCCGTACATATGGACAAATGGAACGTCGTCTCACAAACCCAGAGTGGACTAAATTTTTTCCGATCGAAACTAGCGGATGTGTACTGGTGCTGTGTAGTGATAAAGAGGTAGCTTATGAAAATCAAAGCAGTCGTTTTGGAAGTTTTCGATGCCAGTCTCCCTATGCTGAAAGCCGGTGAAGCAGTTCGTCAAATTATCGAATTTGACCATTAAGATGATTGAGAATTATGAAAGCAATTGTTGATCCCACTCAGGAACTTTGTGAATTTGTTGCCGGGCTGCGCTATGAGATGATCCCGCCCGAGGTGATCCGCTCCACCAAACTTTTAATGATTGATTGGTTGGGGTCTGCCCTCGCCGGAGCCGGCACAAGGCCCACCAAAGCAATGCAGGATTTTGCTCAAAAAATGGGACCTGCTTCGGGCAATTGTACGGATTTTTCCGGTGGGCCAAATACCAGTGCCTTTTTTGCCTCAATGATCAATGCTGCATCCTCTCATGTGGTTGAGCAGGATGATTTGCATAATTCTTCCGTTTTACATCCGGCAACTGTGGTGTTTTCAGCCCTTATTGCAGCGGCACAGGATCGCGATGTTAGCGGAGTCAGGTTCCTTACAGCCGCAGTCGCCGGATACGAAGCTGGTATCAGGGTTGGCGAGTTTTTAGGGCGTAGCCACTATGTACATTTTCATACAACAGGAACTGCTGGAACATTGGCTGCTGCTGCTGCCGTTTCAAATCTGATAGGGCTTGATCCGACAAAAACCCGCCATGCTCTGGGTACGGCAGGAACCAAGGCAGCGGGGCTGTGGGAATTCTTGGTGGATGCTGCCGACTCTAAACAAGTGCATACAGCAAGTGCTGCATCATCGGGGCTTTTTGCTGCTTATTCAGCGGAACAAGGGGTTACAGGGGCGAAGCGGATTTTTGATGGCGCCCACGGTATGGGAGCAGCCATGTCCAGCGATTCCGATCCTAAATTTCTCAATGATCGGTTGGGCAAGCGTTGGGCAACCTCCGAAACATCATACAAATGGCACGCATCCTGTAGGCATACCCACCCAGCCGCCGATGCGCTATTGCAGCTAATGCAAAAATTCAGCCTTGAAGCTGCAAATGTAAAACAGGTTACGGCCTATGTACATCAGGCTGCTATTGATGTGCTTGGCCCTGTTGTTAACCCGACTACTATTCATCAGGCTAAATTTTGCATGGGTTCCGTGCTAGGTTTGATTGCAGTACATGGCAAGGCAGGATTGGCCGAGTTTGACCAATTTGCACTGAGTGATGGTCGTGTGCTGACCTTTGGCAAAACAGTTGAAATGGTTCTCGATCCGGAGATCGATGCGGCTTATCCTGCTCGCTGGATCGGCAGGGTCAGCGTTGAGACGACAGACGCAAAACAATACCATGTTCGTGTCGACGATCCCAAAGGAGACCCCGGCAATCCGCTTAGCGAAAAAGAGATCGTGGATAAGGCTCTTTCACTAGCCCGCTATGGTGGCCAGGACACTCCGGAAACCATGGAAAAATGGATTTCTCAAATATGGTCTCTTGAAGATCAACCCGGATTTTCCAGTGTTTTTTCGAGGGAGAAATAGATGGCAGGCGTATCTGTATTTGAGACCAAGCGGCCACTTTATCAGGTGATTGCTGAAAGTTTGATCGAGAAGATTGAAAAGGGCGATGTTGCAGTTGGTGACCTGCTGCCTTCGGAAGCGCAGCTTTGTACGGAATATGGGGTTAGTCGTCATACCGTGCGAGAAGCCATTCGCGCCCTTGCAGGATTAGGTCTTGTTGATGCTCAACCGGGCATTGGCACTAAGGTTATATCGCAAAGAGTCGGTAGCTATGTGCAAACGCTCAAAGAAATTTCAGACCTTACAGACTATGTGAGCGAGACAAAACGCAGGGTCCTGCTGACGGAAACACGCCTTGCGCAAGATGTAAATGTAGCGCTGCCTGGAGCAAAAGATGCCCCGTGGAAAATGTTTGAAGCGGTTCGTTACTTGACCAATACCGACGTCGTTATTGCCTGGACGCAAGTGTTTGTCCTGCCAAAATATGGTGACGTGCTGGAGCACGTGACAGA
Source organism: Rhizobiaceae bacterium (assembly GCA_016763155.1). GTDB lineage: Bacteria > Pseudomonadota > Alphaproteobacteria > Rhizobiales > Rhizobiaceae. The sequence goes on along the minus strand of JAESUH010000099.1, from coordinate 7,560 downwards.
CAATATTTTGGTCTATTCTCTAATCGAAAAAGAACATGGCATTCGCACTGAAAAACTGCGTCAGAGCATCACGGCTGTGGCGACCCCTAAGAACGCTGCAGTTCATTTGGGAATAGAGGTAGGCACACCCGCTTTGGGAATTCTTCGGGAATATATCTCGGCAGATAATCAGGTTTATGAGGTGTCCTGGAGCATCCATCCACCGGAGCGTTATCAGCATAAGATGGAGCTTGTTCTGTCTTTAAACACAAACTAAGCGATTTGACCGCAAACAGGCAGGAAATGAACTCTACAAAACATATATCTTCGGTGCCAGACATTGACGACACACGCCCGCTGTCAGGCTATTTGGTAGTTAGCATCGAACAAGCCATCGCGGCACCTTATTGTACCCGGTTACTTGCTGATCAGGGTGCTCGTGTCATCAAGGTTGAGCGCCCTGACGGGGGAGACTTTGCCCGAGCCTACGATACCCGGGTTAAAGGGGAGGCCAGCCATTTTGTATGGTGTAATCGTTCAAAAGAAAGCCTTGTTCTGGATTTAAAAGATCCCAAAGCGATTGTGCAATTGCGTAAGCTTCTTTTGAAAGCAGATGTGTTCGTGCAAAACTTGGCTCCTGGTGCGATTGATAAACTGGGCCTTGCACCACAGGATTTGCGTAAATCAAACCCGCGACTGGTTACCTGCTCTATTTCGGGATTTGGAGACAGCGGTCCCTATGGCAAGCGAAAGGCCTATGATCTCTTGATTCAGGCGGAAACCGGGTTTTTGTCAATCACCGGCACGCCGGACACTCCCGCCAAGGCTGGTATTTCAGTTGCAGATATTTGTGCAGGTGTGACTGCCCATCAGGCAATCCTTGGGGCCCTTTTAAAACGGGGCAGAACCGGTCAGGGCGATCATATCGATATATCCATGCTGGAAGCGATGGCTGACTGGATGGGATATCCAATGTATTTTAGTATGGATGGGGCAGAGCCACCTGTCCGCGCAGGCGCCGGACATGCAACAATCTTTCCGTATGGCCCGTTTCCAGCATCTGACGGTACTGTTTTGTTTGGCCTTCAAAATGATCGCGAATGGGCGTCGTTCTGCAATTTGGTTCTGGATCGTCCGGACATGGCAAATGACGAACGTTTCAAAGGCAATGCCGGTCGCGCGAAATATCGTGACGAAATTGAAATCGTCATTTGCGCACGTTTGGCAGAACTGACCAAAGATCGTGCAATGGAATTGCTTCAAGCAGCTGGAATTGGAACAGCCGAAGTTCGCGATATGGCTGGACTATGGGCTCATCCACAACTGGCAGCGCGCGGTTGTTGGGGGGAAATTGAAACATCCGCGGGGAAGGTTCCAGCACTCAAGCCTGCCAGCGGTCTGAGCTGGGAGCCGCGCATGGATCCGGTTCCGGCTCTTGGTGAACATACCCAGAAAATTTTGCAGGAAATAGATGAAATTGCAGACCTTCAATCGGCTGCGTCTTCGAAGGAGAATAAGAATTGAAAACCAGTGCCCCGGAAGATCACAATGATTTACGCGATGCTTTACGAGCCTTGTGCGCAGAGTTTCCAGCAGAATATCACCGTAAACATGGTGCTGATCGAAGCTATCCCGAAGAATTCATTGATGCACTCACCAAGGCTGGTTGGTTATCTGGAATGATCCCGGAAGAATTTGGCGGTTCCGGTTTGGGACTGACAGAGGCGTCAATTGTGATGGAAGAAATTAATCGCTCCGGTGGGAATGCAGGCCATTGTCACGGTCAAATGTACAATATGAGTACGCTTTTACGTCATGGCTCAAAAGATCAAAAAGCCCATTATTTGCCCAAGATTGCGTCGGGCGAATTGCGACTGCAATCCATGGCGGTTACTGAACCCACAACGGGAACGGATACTACCAAATTGAAAACAACGGCTGTTCGCAAAGGTGACCACTATGTGGTGAATGGCCAAAAAGTTTGGATCAGTCGGGTACAGCACTCTGATTTGATGATCCTTCTCGCCCGCACAACTCCGTTGGCGGAAGTGAAACGCAAATCTCTGGGGCTTTCTGTCTTTATCGTTGATTTGAAGGATGCAATCGGCAAGGGCATGACGGTCAACCCAATCGCTAATATGGTTGGCCATGAGACCAATGAACTATTTTTCGATAACTTGGAAATCCCGGTTGAAAACCTGATTGGTGAAGAAGGCCTTGGCTTTCGCTACATACTGGATGGCCTCAATGCAGAACGCACATTGATTGCGGCAGAGTGCATTGGCGATGGCTATTGGTTCCTTGAAAAGGCGACCAATTACGCGAAGGAACGGGTGGTATTTGATCGACCCATTGGTCAGAATCAGGGTATCCAGTTTCCACTGGCCCGCGCTTACGTGAATATTGAAGCTGCAAACCTGATGCGTTTTGAAGCATGTCGTCGTTTTGATGCTCACGAGGAATGTGGCGCTCAGGCGAATATGGCAAAGCTTTTGGCCGCTGATGCTTCATGGGCTGCAGCAAACGAATGCTTGCAAACCCACGGTGGTTTTGGCTTTGCCGAGGAATATGATATTGAGCGGAAGTTCCGCGAAACCAAACTGTATCAGGTCGCTCCGATTTCGACCAATTTGATCCTTTCCTATGTGGCCGAACACATACTTGGTCTACCAAGGTCATTTTGATTAATCCGTTTCTTGCAAATGTTAGCGGCAAACAACAGGCTAAAACGGCTCAATCAATAGCGACTGGTTTTACGGCTAATTTTGATGCCGCGTTCGTGTAATAAGTTCTCGATATTGCGAGGTGGCAAAGAAACCCGAAAACCATCATCACAGTCATGAGGACGGTTTTCGGTTTCTTTTGAAATAGCGGAAAGGATTAGACTTACTCATTGGATAAAACAAAACGGTGATGCATTGCGCATTAACCTGGTTTACTCTCGCAATGCTTTTGAGGTAGCCATCGAGTGGCATTAACGAAGGATATATCGCCTTATTTCCGCAAGCTAACCCTTGCCGCAAACCACAAACAATGCTGTACGCGATGAAATGCCCAGCTTGGCATAGGCACGGCGGCGGTAGGTGATAGCGGTAGAATGGGCAATGCCGCAATCGGCTGCAATCTGCTCTGTCTTGCGCCCCTGCAAAATACCGCTGCAAATTTGCCGCTCCTTTTCAGACAAGATAGCTAGCGGACCAAGACCATCTGCAACAGCGGTCAACCGTAGATGGGTCAGGCATATCTGTGCCAAGATTGTCCAAAAATGTTTGTCTGGTTCGCCCGGCATATCAAAGGTGATGCAACCGGTTTTTCGATAGAAATTGACACAATAGGCATCGCCCCCTTGGCGCAAAAGCACGGCAGTTTTGTCCAGCAGGCCAACTTTGTTAAAGAAGGCTTTGCGATAGGCGGGTGCCATATCTTCCCTGCATTCTTTGCCCCATAATGTGGCAGCCTCATTTTCTTTGAGTTGGTCAATATGTGCAAGAAGAGGGTCATCTCGAAACCCTTCACTCAGGTATTTTTGCGCAGCCGAATTGCCCTTTACGACGGAGCCAAAATTGCGTGATAAAAGGCATCTCACGACGCCATCCCCATAGCGAAAAATCATGCATTGATCGACCAAAGCGATGCCGTGCAACAGCCTGAAATATGCATCAAAAAAGCCTTCTTCGCCAATTGTCGCAATGCAATTTCGCAGCGCTTTCGCGCGGATATCGGCCTGTATGCTCACTATTTGTCCTCCCAAACAGGTGACAGAAATCACCCCTTGCTTGCGTTATCTTATCCAAATCAACCTATGGAGGAACCCGAATGCGCCCATCCGGCCGCGGTGAATTTGAATCGCTTTACTTTACCTACCCAAAATTTGAACCACCATCAACGTCCTTTGTAAAAGAGCAGGGATATGATTTTCCCGTAGTAATTGTTGGTGCCGGGCCCATTGGTATGGCTGCTGCACTCACTCTTGCACGACACGGCATCCATTCTGTTTTGGTGGATAATAAATCAACATTCAATGACGGCAGTCGGGCAATCTGTGTTTCCAGATCCAGCCTCTATGCGCTTGAGAGAATGGGCGCAGCTCAACCTTTTATCGATAAATCGCTCGGTTGGACCACAAGACGCGGCTATTTCGAGGGCCGGGAAATCGGTCGGTTTGAAATGCCACATTCGGCGGATGAAAAATACCTGCCAATGTATAATCTGCAACAGCAATATATTGAGCAGTTTTTGCATGCGGCCGTGGTCGCCAGCGGCATGATTGATCTACGATGGCAAAGCGAGGTTATTGGCTGTGATAGTGGCCCTGATCAGGTGGCACTGAAAATCCATTCACCCAATGGAGATTATCACCTGAACGCTAAATATTGTCTTGCAGCTGATGGTGCTCATAGCCCGCTTCGCACTATGCTTGGGCTGCGGCTCAAAGGTACCAATCTTGAGGGTCGCTATGTCATTGCCGATGTACAGATGGAGCATGATTTCCCGACTGAACGCCGGGCTTTTTTTGAACCTGCTGCCAATCCGGGCGGCACGGTTCTCATTCACCGTCAGCCCGATAATATTTGGCGCATTGACTACCAACTTGCTCCCAATGAAGATGCCGATGAAGCCATTCAAGAGGCCAATATACGTGCCCGTGTTGGGGCCATTCTGGTTGATATTGGCCATGATGCACCATGGGATTTGGAATGGTGGAGCATTTATTCGGCCAATACGCTTTGCCTTGATGAATACAGGCACGACCGTGTGTTCTTTATCGGTGATAGCGCCCATATCGTCCCAATTTTTGGTGTGCGCGGACTGAATAACGGTTTGCTTGATGCAGAAAATATTGGTTGGAAGCTTGCGCGAGTTTTAAATAAAACCGCACCGGACGCTCTACTCGAGAGCTATTCACTCGAACGGCGCGGCGCAACGCTGGATGTGTTTGAAAACGCAACCAAAAGTGCTGCATTCATGACTCCGCCCACTGCTGGCTACGCGCTGATGCGCAAAGCGGCTTTGTCGCTTTCCTTGAGCCAAGAGTTTGCGCGCGGCTTAGCCAATCCACGACAAATGGTGCCTTATGACTACCAGCATAGTCCACTGACAAGCGCTGATTTGCCAGGGTTTGATACCGGTCCAACCCCTGGATCCATCTGCCCCAATCTGCGCCTGAAAAATGGCTATCTGCTCGACGAAATGGGCGAAGGTTATACGCTCCTGTTCTTTGGTGATGAGGATAGTGCCGCAGCACTAGTTGCCGCCGGTCAGACCGAGGACCCTGGTTTTAAGTTGCTTCGATTTACACAAGAGGATGCGCAAATAACCACTGCCTTTGACTGCCAAAACGGCGGCGCCTATTTGCTGCGCCCAGATCAACATGTTGCTGCTCGTTGGCACATACTCACGCCCGCAACTCTCGCCGCCGCAATGTCATTTTGAAAGCCTGAATATGACCTATGACACCGAAACCGGTTATAACATGATCGCCAAAAGCCTTGATCAGATATGCGAGGAACAACACCCACTCTATCTGGCCAAACTCGCGCTCATTCTTTCTGAGAAAATAGGCAATATCAAAGTGTTGGAAAAATCCATCGCTATTGCGAGTCTAGACCTGAATGGCACCCAAGATGTTGGGGACCTTGATGACGTCTAGTACGTAGACCTCTGATACGTCGAGAATTGCGCGCAGGATCATTGTCGTTCTGCCACCTTAACCCAAACACGCTTCACCGCACCAATTTTTGCCTCAGACGGTGTCTGGTTTGCCGTAATTTAGTGAAGAGATTTTCACTCTATCTCAGCCATGTTGGCTTCGAATATGATGGGCGATTTATAGCCCCGCCGATGAATGTCTCATGACAGGATTGTAGAACCCGTCAATGTATCTGCCAAGGGCATTTTTCGTTTGTTGTCTGGTTTGGAAGCTGGTTCGCCAAACCAATTCTGATTTGATTGTTTTGAATACGGTTTCTACCATGGAATTATCTTAACAATTACCCTTACCATTCATCGACGAAAGTATGCCATTTGTAGCCAGCAACTTTCGATAATCGTATGAGCAATATTGGCTGCCCCTGTCAGAATGATGAATTATCCCTGTTGGTGGTTGGCGTGTGGCAATTGCCCGCTGCAGAGCGGTGATTGCAAGATATGACCATCCTTCCCGAGTCCAGATGTAACTGATATCGACACCCCACTTCTGGTTTGGGCCATCACAATCAAAATCTTGATCCAACAGGTTAGGAGCAACGAGCCCACCATGGTCGCTGTCCGTGGTTATCTTGTAACGCCGTTTCTGCAGGATCCTCATCCCATTATCGCGCATCAACCGGGCAACACGATGTCGGCAAACTTGCACCCCATCCTCACAAAGTTCAACATGCATCCGCGGAGAACCATAAGTTTTATGCGATGACGCGAATTGTACCCGGATGTGAGCCAGTAAAATCATATCATCCAACTGACGCTGGCTGGGCCCGCGATGTTTCCAGGCAAAATACCCGCTCTCGCTGGCCCCAAGAACTCTACACAAACGACAAACGGGGAACTCTTTCTTCGCCTCATCAATAAGCTTGAATCTCATCGACTTCTCTCCTTGGCGAAAAAAGTGGCAGCTCGTTTCAATATCTCATTTTCATTACGTAATCGGGCTAACTCCTGAGTAACATCATCATCGTGCGCCCACTAGTGTAGATATGCCGTTACTCGCTAGACATTTCCATTAAACTTCCAGTCTTGAAAGAAGGAGATGTTTATGAAAAAGGATCAACGCGAGATTCAACGTAAATTGCGTATTTTACGGTACGCGGATGAAATCGGTCATGTGGCCAAGGCATGCAGATATTTTGGGATTGGAAGAGCTAGCTTCTATCGTTGGCGTACTGCCTACCAGAAACACGGAGAAAATGGCCTGATTAACCGCCCGTCCATTCCCAAGCAACACTACAATCGTACGCCCATTGAGATTGAAGAAAAAGTTCTGCATCTGCGTAGTAAATACCACCTGGGACCAATCAGGATTGTTTGGTATCTGGAGCGTTATCATGGCATAAAGATATCTCAATCAACGGTTGCCAGAATACTGAAGCGGAATGGTATGAACAGGCTTCCTCACGGCACTCGATTGCGAAAAGTCCACACCAAGCGTTATCAAAAGCAAGTTCCAGGTCATCACATTCAGATGGATGTTAAGTTCCTGACATTCAAAGGAAAGCAGGGTGAGAAAGTTCGACGTTTTCAATATACCGCATCGATGATGCCACCAGAGTTAGAGCTCTAAAGGTCTACGAGAAACATACTCAGGCGAATGCACCTCTCGTCTGCGCTTTGCTTGCCTGCCGGCAGTGATAGACTTCGTAGATCATGTCATTGATAAATTCCCATTCCGCATCAAAGAAATTCGGACCGATAACGGCCATGAGTTTCAAGCTAAATTCCATTGGCATGTTGAGGACCTTGGAATACGGCACGCTTATATCAAACGAGCAACCCCTCAGCTAAACGGCAAGGTCGAGCGTTCACATCGCTCAGATCAGCAGGAGTTTTATCAACTTCTCAGCTACAAAGGGGATGTTGATCTGGAAG
>JAESUH010000098.1 GCA_016763155.1 Rhizobiaceae bacterium | reverse complement strand
GCATCGATGAATTGTTCATCATCAGATGTACCAAGAGTTGCAACAACCAGCGCCTGTGTTTCACCGCGAGTGAACAGTGCAGAACCGTGGGTTCTTGGCAGCAATCCAACTTCAGAAACAATCGAACGAACAGTACTTAGATCACGTCCGTCAATACGCTTGGAGGTTTTCAAAATGCTTCCGCGAACCACATTGGCCTGAACTTGTTTGAAAACTTCGCCAACCACCTGCTCCTCAGCAGGAGAAGTTTCTTCGGTGACGAATTTTGCTTTCATCTTCGTTTTAACAACGTCCAGAGCTTCATAGCGTTCCATCTTATCGGTGATGGTGTAGGCTTTTGCTACATCTTTGCCGATCAGCTTGGTCATGTCTTTTTCAAGCTTGGAATGATCTGGAACCTCATATGGGCGAGGCTCTTTAGCTGCATGTTCAGCAAGTTTGATGATCGCACCAATGACAGGCTGGAAGCCTTCATGACCAAACATAACCGCATCAAGCATGGTTTTTTCGTCAAGCTCATTGGCTTCGGATTCAACCATCAACACAGCATCTTTTGTGCCGGCAACGATCAGATCGAGGCTTGATTCAGGCATTTCGTCGATGTTCGGGTTAAGAACAAATTCGCCGTCGATCAAAGCAACACGCGCACCACCAATCGGGCCCATGAAAGGCGCGCCGGAAAGCGTCAGCGCAGCAGAAGCTGCAATCATTGCAATGATATCAGGATCGTTTTCCAGATCATGCTGCAATACGGTGATGATAACCTGAGTTTCGCACTTGAAGCCTTCAGCAAAAAGCGGACGGATCGGGCGATCGATCAGCCGTGATGTAAGCGTTTCTTTTTCGCTCGGACGGCCTTCACGTTTGAAGAAACCACCGGGAATTTTACCCGCAGCATAAGTTTTTTCAATATAGTTTACAGTCAGCGGGAAAAAGTCCTGACCGGGTTTTGCAGTTCTTTTCGCAACAACAGTTGCGTGTACTACGGTCTCGCCATAAGTGGCAATAACAGAGCCGTCAGCTTGACGAGCAACTTTGCCGCTTTCCAGTGTAAGGGGGCGCCCGCCCCAATCGATTTCTACAGTGTGTGTATCGAACATTTCTTGTCCTTGTTCATCTAGCATGCGTTATTTCATCTAGTTCCGGCCATGTGACCGGCTTTCGCATGCATTCCTCTATACGTTACGTTCCATTTTCCAGCATTTCTCGATCAGAGCAAATTCTGAGACGTTACTATCTGAAACACTCAGACAATCCGCAATTCTGCACTTTGGGGCTGGAATACTCGAAATTTCATGCAACAGTTTTGGAACACCAAACCAGCATGGTAAAAGGCAGGCGATAACGCCTGCCACAATTCACTAGCGACGAATACCAAGGCGCTTGATCAGCGTTTGATAGCGTTCTTCATTCTTGCCTCTCGCATAGTCCAAAAGGCTACGACGTGTGGCAACCATTTTCAAAAGACCGCGACGGGAGTGATTATCTTTTTTGTGATCTTTAAAGTGATCGGTGAGGTTTTTAATCCGCTCCGTCAACACTGCAATTTGAACTTCAGGAGAACCGGTGTCTCCTTCTTTGATTGCATATTCCTTGATCAATTCAGCTTTACGCTCAGGTGTGATCGACATCGACATTTCCTATTCTGTTTGGGGTAGCCATTATGAAACGGCGCAGCCCTGATTATAAATGATGCCCAATGCCAAGATGTCGTCCAGCATGGGCCGATAACCTAATTCATACGATGTGATGAAAAAGAAAACAGGCAGCCTAAAACCCATAAGCTGCCCATCTGGCCGCTATATAGTCGATAATAACGCATAAATCCAGTGAATTCTTCGTGGCGCACAACCAGGCAAACCACCCACCAAACACAATTAGGAGACCTAGGTTGACCTGAGGATTCAAGCGGCTATCTCATACCACAGATTTCTCAAATGTGATTCGGTGAACTATGGCAATCGGGAAAATTGAATCGCTTGCAGGCTATTTTATTCTGCTTTGGGGCTGGAAAAGAAGCGCTGTGAGTTTGGCAGCAGGGTTATTATCCGCTTTTTCTCTGCCACCCTATAACGGGTTTCCGATACTTTTTGTCACTTTTGCAATCCTGATCTGGCTGCTTGATGGTTCGGCAGCAGAACCCGCCAACAATTTTTTCACCCGCGGCTGGTCGTCTTTTAAAACCGGCTGGTGGTTCGGGTTCGGCTATTTTCTGTCAGGCCTTTGGTGGGTCGGAACAGCATTTTTGGTCGAAGCGGATGAATTCGTCTGGCTGTTACCGTTTGCTGTCATTGCCCTGCCTGCAGGATTGGCGGTTTTCTGGGGACTGGCAGCAGCACTTTCGCGGATATTCTGGACTGAGGACTGGCGAAGAATAATAATTTTCGCAGTGTTTCTCGCAGCCGCTGAATATGCGAGAGGAACGCTCTTTACCGGATTACCATGGAATTTACTCGGTTATGCAGCATTGCCGTTTCCTCTTTGGATGCAATCAGCATCGGTAGTGGGAATTTACGGGGTAACCTTACTCTGCATTCCTGTGTTTTCAGTCTTGGGTGTTTTTACGCCTCAAAGCAGCATGCGCCCAAGGGGAACAACGAAACTACTGATTTTTGCTCTTAGCTTGATCGTGCTGCACACCGGGTTTGGATATTGGCGGCTGTCTAACGCATCCGATGATATGGTGCCTGATGTAAGTTTGCGGCTGGTTCAACCGGCAATTGCGCAAAAAGATAAATGGTTGCCGGAGAAAGAAACAGAAATATTTCAACGCTATCTAGCGCTTTCCACCAAAGCCACATCGAAAGAAAAGCAAGGTCTTTCAGGAACCACCCATTTGATCTGGCCTGAATCAGCATTTCCATTTTTCTTGACTGAACGTAAAGACGCTTTGGCAGCCATTGGCGCCATGTTGCCGGAAGGCACCGACCTCATTACGGGTGCTATTCGAATGGAGGCTTCCGTTGCAGGCCGAAGAAACGGGTATGTGTTTAATTCTGTATATGTGATTGGCTCAGATGGGGTAATTACAGCTGCAGCAGATAAAGTACATCTCGTGCCGTTTGGCGAATATCTGCCGTTTCAGGATTTGGCTGAATCACTAGGCTTTACTCAGCTAACCAAACTTAAGGGTGGGTTTGAAGCAGGAAATATTCGTCCCGTGTTATCTACAAAGACCGGTCCAGCGTTTTTGCCGCTTATTTGCTACGAAATAATATTTTCAAGCGATGTAATACCCAAAATCACCGACGGCGAACGCCCTCAATGGATAGTTTATCTCACCAATGATGCATGGTTTGGAATGACACCGGGCCCCTATCAACACCTGCAACAAAGTATTGTGCGGGGGGTAGAAGAAGGGTTGCCGGTTGTACGCGTCGCAAATACTGGAATTTCTTCCCTAACCGATGGTTATGGAAGGGTGATTGGTCAGATACCACTTGGCGAAATCGGAGTGATCGACTTACCATTACCCAAGCCTTCAGCACCAAGTTTTTTCGCAAAAAATGGTAATTTGAGCTTTTTTATTCTGGCTGGATTGTTGTTTTTTGCAGGAATTGCGGGAAGAAAGAAAACTATCTGAATCGCCGAAACACCAAGATTTCGGGCTGAAACATAAGCTTTCATTTACAAAATTTTGTGATTTCGATTATTCTTTGGGTTACAAAATTGGCGTTGACAGTTGTTCGACTCCAAGGCCATTATTAGATAGCAGGCGGCGCATTACGAGTATTGAGCCCAAATAACCTTTATAAATGAGACTGTTATGGCGGACAATCAGAGAAAGCCCAATCCAATTGATATCCATGTGGGAAGCAGATTACGTTTGCGACGCACAATGATGGGTATGAGTCAGGAAAAACTTGGAACGCAGTTGGGGATCACTTTTCAGCAAATTCAGAAATATGAAAAAGGCACGAACCGAATTGGTGCAAGCAGGTTGCACGAAATTGCCTCAATTTTTAGAACGCCAATATCGTATTTTTATGAAGATGCTCCAAACATCAACAAAAACCCGGGCGAAGGCCAGGAAGCAGGGTTCTCAGATGTGGCCAGTTCCGATTATGTAGTCGACTTTCTTTCAAGCTCAGAAGGACTGCAACTCAACAGGGCATTCATCAAAATTGAAAACCCAAAAATCCGTAAAAGGATAATTGATCTGGTTAAAGAATTGTCCAATAGCGAAGACTAGATAATAAAGCAGCTTGACCTTTCAACTCAGCCCGCTAAAAACGCTTGGAATCTTTTGATTGACTATGGCTGGTTAAGGTTTTCTGAATAATCGGCCCATTTTGGAGGGCTACAATGGCTCAAAGCAACTATCTTTTCACCAGTGAATCTGTTTCTGAAGGACATCCCGATAAGGTTTGTGACCGGATTTCTGACGAAATCGTTGATCTTATCTATAGAGAAGCACGCAAAACCGGTGTTGATCCCTGGTCAGTTCGCGTTGCAGCTGAAACATTGACCACAACAAACCGTGTGGTTATCGCTGGCGAAGTGCGTGTCCCGGAAACACTCTTCAAAAAAGATAAAGAAGGCAATGTCGTTAAGGACAAATCGGGAAATCCGGTTATTGCACCGGGCAGATTCCGCTCTGCCGCCCGTCGCGCTATCCGCGATATTGGCTACGAACAAGAGGGTTTCCACTGGAAAAAAGCCAAAATCGATGTGTTGTTACATGCCCAATCTGCAGATATCGCCCAAGGGGTAGATAATGCAGCCGATAGACAGGGCGAAGAAGGCGCTGGCGATCAGGGCATTATGTTCGGCTATGCAACTTCTGAAACACCAGATTTAATGCCTGCACCGCTTTATTATTCTCATAAAATTCTTGAACTATTGGCAAAAGCTCGCAAAAGCGGCGTAGGCGAAGTGGCCAAGCTTGGCCCAGATGCCAAAAGCCAGATCACAGTTCGCTACGTTGATGACAAACCAAAAGAAGTTGTGTCCATTGTGTTATCTACACAGCATTTGGACCCAAGCTGGGATTCACAAAAGGTTCGCTCTGTTGTGGAACCATTTATTCGTGAAGCCATGGGTGATTTACCGATTGCCGACGATTGCGCCTGGCATGTGAATCCTACTGGAAAATTTGTAATTGGTGGCCCTGATGGCGATGCAGGCCTTACAGGCCGCAAGATTGTTGTGGACACTTATGGCGGTGCGGCCCCTCATGGCGGTGGCGCGTTTTCTGGCAAAGACACCACCAAAGTTGATCGTTCCGCAGCTTATGCCTCACGTTATCTGGCAAAAAATGTTGTTGCTGCAAAACTGGCAGATCGTTGCACCATTCAATTGGCTTATGCAATTGGCGTGGCGCAACCACTTTCAGTATATGTAGATTTGCATGGCACCGGAAACATAGGTGAGGCAGAGCTCGGTGAAATCTTGCGCGAAGTTATGGACCTGTCTCCTGGCGGCATTCGTAAACATCTTGATTTGAACAAACCAATTTATGCAAAAACCGCGGCCTATGGCCATTTCGGGCGCAAACCCGGTCGCGACGGTTCATTTTCTTGGGAAAAAACTGATCTCACGAAAGCATTGAAAGAGGCAGTTAAGGCGCGAGCCTAAACAGCCTTCCGGAGCAGTTTGCTAGTTTAAATGGGAAAATCCAGTAACAATAACCCCCGGCCTGATGATCTCCGGCCGGACGGGGCTTTCTTTGGGCGCCGCAAGGGACCAAAACTGCATCGATATCAACAAGGCCTGGTGGACGAGTTTCTACCGACCCTGATAATTGATATTACGCAACCAAGCCCAAATGAGATTGGGGAGTTATTCCCGGAACAATCTCTCAAACAGTATCACCTTGAAGTTGGTTTTGGTGGCGGCGAGCATTTATTGCATCAGGCCAAGCTCAATCCGGATATTGGATATATCGGCGTCGAACCATTTTTAAATGGAATGGGAAAAGCACTCGCTGGCATCAAGGCTGAAAACCTCAAAAATATTCGAATTTATGATAATGACGCGACTCCGTTGTTGGATTGGTTGCCCGCGTCATCTTTTGAGCGACTATATTTGCTTTATCCAGATCCCTGGCCCAAGAAAAAACACTGGAAACGCCGCTTTGTAAATCAGGGCAATCTGGATCGAATCGCCAGGATATTACGTTCAGGCGGAGAGTTCCGTTTTGCATCCGATATTGATACATATGTGAACTGGACATTGAACCATTGCCATAGTCATCGCGCATTTGACTGGTCTGGTGTTCAGGCATCAAATTGGCATGAACCTTGGGCGAACTGGATACAAACCCGCTATGAGGCAAAGGCAATTCGCGAAGGAAGGCAACCAGCCTATTTTCGCTATTCCAGACAATAAAAGTCCTGTCTTGCAATTTTCACAAATTGCGCTTATATATAATTCAAATTCTCCGATGGTTCGCGAGAGTGGGATGCCCCGGCACCCGCTCTTTTTTATTGCCTAACGGCAGCAATGGTTTTGCCTGATTGCAGTATCGCAATCCATCGATATGGAGCACTTCACGAAAAGCCGAAGCTGGTTTTCGGATAGAAGTGCACGAAACAAAGTGTTTTAGACGTATAATGAAGGTGCATTCTTGAAAGACAAATCTGAAGTAAGGTTGATGGTAGAATCCGGTGTCGAGGCACAGGTAGCAAAAATCATCGAGCCTGAAATTGAAGAACTTGGTTATAGGCTCGTGAGGGTCAAGCTTTCTGGCATGAACGGTTTGACTTTGCAGGTCATGGCCGAGCGTCCCGATGGCACCATGAGTGTGGGCGATTGCGAGAAGGTATCCCGGGCCATTGCGCCAGTGCTTGATATCGAAGACCCGATCGAAAACGCTTACCATCTTGAGATGTCGTCTCCCGGCATTGATCGCCCTTTGGTTCGGCGGTCAGATTTTGTAACCTGGGCAGGCCATATGGTAAAACTTGAAACCCGTCAGATGATTGACGGGCGCAAGCGCTACAAGGGCACAATTCTATCAGTTGAAGGCGATGACCTCATCATGCGGCGTGAAACCGTAAGCGAGGGCGAAAGCGAGAATTTCACTTTACCTGTCGGCGAAATTCTGGAAGCAAAATTGGTACTAACCGATGATTTGATTCGAGAAGCCCTGCACCGGGACAAAGCGCTTCGCATAGCAAATGGCGAAGACATTGAAGACGACGATCAAACGAGTGATTTGAACAGTTAATTTTGGTAATGAATATTTATTAACGGCGCAAAGGCTGCGAGTTAATATCAATCAGGAGAAAATAAATGGCAGTGAGTGCTAACAGGCTGGAACTTTTGCAGATTGCGGATGCGGTGGCGCGGGAGAAATCTATCGACCGGGAAATCGTAATTGGTGCGATGGCCGAAGCAATTCAGAAAGCTGCAAAGTCTCGCTATGGTCTGGATACCAACATTCAAGCTGAAATTGATCCAAAAACCGGTGAAATCAATTTGCGCCGACTGCTCGAAGTGGTTGAGCTTGTCGAAGACTATTCAACGCAAATTGCTCTGGAACTGGCTCGCGATAAAGAACCTGCCGCACAAATTGGCGATTTTGTTTCTGAACCTTTGCCGCCTATGGAATTTGGCCGGATTGCAGCCCAATCTGCAAAACAGGTAATTGTTCAAAAAGTACGCGAAGCTGAGCGTGATCAGCAATTCGAAGAATATAAAGATCGCGTCGGCGAAATCATCAACGGCACCGTGAAGCGGGTTGAATACGGCAACGTGATTGTTGATTTGGGCAAAGGCGAAGCAATTATTCGCCGTGATGAAACCATCCCTCGGGAAAATTTCCGCTATGGTGACCGGGTACGTGCCTATGTATATGACGTGCGCCGCGAACAGCGCGGACCGCAGATTTTCCTTTCCAGAACCCACCCAGAATTCATGGCAAAACTGTTTACCATGGAAGTGCCGGAAATTTACGATGGCATCATCCATATCCGCTCAGTTGCGCGTGACCCAGGTTCGCGAGCTAAAATTGCTGTGATTTCCAATGATTCATCCATCGATCCGGTTGGTGCCTGTGTTGGTATGCGCGGCAGCAGGGTGCAAGCTGTGGTTGGCGAATTGCAGGGTGAAAAAATCGATATCATTCCGTGGTCAGAAAATGCTGCAAGCTTTATTGTGAATGCGCTGCAGCCAGCCGAAGTTGCAAAAGTGGTGCTGGACGAAGATGCAGAGCGCATTGAAGTTGTGGTGCCGGATGATCAATTGTCATTGGCAATCGGCAGACGCGGCCAAAACGTACGTCTTGCTTCCCAGCTTACAGGCTGGGACATCGACATTATGACCGAACAGGAAGAGAGCGAACGTCGTCAGACAGAATTCCTGAACAATACAAAGCTCTTTATGGACATGCTCAATGTAGACGAGATGGTGGCACAATTGCTGTCATCCGAGGGTTTTTCCTCCGTAGAGGAAGTTGCCTATGTGGACATGCTTGAAATCGCCTCGATTGAAGGTTTTGATGATACCACAGCAGAAGAGCTGCAAGCACGTGCAACCGAAGCTTTGGGACGTGTTGAAAAAGAGCTTGATGAAGAGCGTCAGACTTTGGGCGTTACCGACGAGTTGCGCGAAATCGACGGCATGACAACGGTCATGATGGTAGCATTGGGTAAGGATGAAATTAAAACCATGGAAGACTTTGCCGGTTGTGCAGCTGATGACCTGACAGGTTGGAGCGAGCGCAAAGATGGCGAAACCAAGCGCTTCCCAGGCATCTTTGATGGCATTGAAATTTCCAAGGTCGAAGCTGAAACCATGGTAATGGCTGCCCGTATTAAAGTAGGTTGGGTTACTGAAGAAGATTTGAAAGCTGATGAACCTGCCGAAGAAGAAGGTGCTGAAGCAGAAGTTGTAGAGGGTGCAGAGGCCGAAGCGGCTGATCCAGCACCTGTAACTGAATAAGCACCGAAAGATTATGGGCAATTTTAATGCGAGGGCAAACAAGGTGAATCCTCGCACTTGTATTGTTACAAGGGATGCAAAAGACGCCGGCGAACTTATAAGGTTTGTATGTGATCCGGCTGACAATGTTGTTCCTGATTTAAAAGGTGATCTTCCAGGCCGTGGTGTCTGGGTGAGCGCAAAACAGGCCATGGTGGTAGAGGCGATGAAACGCAATCTGTTTGCCAAGGGTCTGGAAAAGAAAGTTACGGTCAGCGATACTCTGGATACAGATATCGCTGAGCTGATGCATCGCTCCGTAATGGGTGCGCTTGCAATGGCAAACAAGGCCGGAGTGATCGTGTATGGGTATTCTAAGGTGAATGACCTGATTCGTTCCGGCAGTGCCAAATTGGTGATGCATGCAGAAGATGCAGCAGCAGATGGCATACGAAAAATTGGATCGGCGCTTCGGGCAATCGAAAACTCCGATGAAGATGATGAAACCGATGGGGATAAGGCTCCCTTCGTTGTTTCATTTTCCAGTTCAGATGACCTGGAAAAAGTGTTGGGTGGCGTAAATATTATGCATGTAGCAGCAAAGCCCGGCGGAGCAACGAAAGATTTGAAGAAAAAGCTGATCAGATTGCAAAACTATTGTAGTGAATGAAGCAAGGTTTTGGGCACATTGAAACGGGCATTTGAACAATGGTTAGGTTAGAATTTTAACCCAAATCCATATTGGGGCTGGATTTTCTCCGGCCAAAGGTTCAAAAAGCCCAAAGCACAGGCTTTACCAATCTCCTGCGAAGGAGAATGACGGCCCGATACTGGGCCTCATGGCGAAAGATACGGAAGAAGTATGAACGAAAATAACGACGATACCAAAAGCACAGATACCAAGAAAACCTTATCTCTTTCGGGAGGCGGTGTTTCGCAGGGAATCGTGCGCCAAAATTTCTCTCACGGGACAAGTAAATCGGTTGTTGTTGAAACCCGGAAACGCCGCATCAATAAACCTGGTGTTGCTACCGGTGCTTCGCCGAGAGACTCTGCTGTCATTGAAGACAGATCGATTATCCGCGAAGTAGCGAAAAAGCCTACAGCGCCTGCCAGGGCAACTCCCCGGCCGCCCGCGATGGAAAACATCACAAACCTTTCCCCAAGCGAAGTCGACGCACGACGCAGGGCTTTGGAAACAGCGAAAGCCAATGAAGCAGAAGATCGCTTAAAAGCTGAAGCAGATAATGCTCGCCGCGCCAAGGAAGACCAAGACCGTGCCGAGGCCCGCAAAAAACGGGAAGATGAAGAACGCACTAGTGCGGAAGCTGCAGCTGCTGAAGAAGCCGCGGAAGTGGAACGCATGAAGGAAGCATCAGTCAATGCTGCTGCCGCTGCCGACCCTGACGCTCCAGTAAAAACTGTAACGCGCGAAGAGCCAAAACAAAAAGAACTGAAACCCTTTGAGCGCAAGAAAACTGCTGAACCAAGCAAGCCAAGCCGCACAAAAGGTGCAGATGACCGCCGCCGCACAAAACTCACTCTAGGCAATGCGCTAAATGAGGATGCAGGCAAACGTGGACCGTCTCTTGCAGCCCTTCGTCGTCGCCAGGAAAAAGCAAAACGTGCAGCCCGACAAAATTCCGGCCCACGCGAAAAAGTTTCACGCGAAGTACAATTGCCAGAAACAATTACAATTTCCGAATTGGCAAACCGGATGACCGAGCGATCTGTTGATGTCATCAAATATTTGATGAAAGAAGGACAGATGATGACGCCGGGCGACATCGTCGATGCTGATATGGCAGAACTGATTGCCGAAGAGTTCGGCCATACTGTGCGCCGTGTATCTGATTCCGATGTTGAAGAAGGCATTTTTGACACACCTGATGATGAGGCCCACATGTTGCCGCGTCCACCGGTTGTGACCATTATGGGCCATGTGGATCATGGTAAGACATCTTTGCTTGATGCCATTCGCGATGCGACTGTGGTTTCCGGCGAAGCCGGTGGTATTACTCAGCATATCGGTGCCTATCAGGTAGAAAAAGACGGGCGTAAGATTACCTTTATCGATACTCCGGGCCATGAGGCATTCACATCGATGCGTGCACGTGGCGCCCAGGCGACTGATATCGCAATTCTGGTGGTTGCTGCTGATGATGGCGTGATGCCGCAAACGATTGAATCTATCAATCATGCAAAAGCTGCCGGCGTTCCAATCATTGTTGCTATCAACAAAAT
>JAESUH010000097.1 GCA_016763155.1 Rhizobiaceae bacterium | reverse complement strand
TCATTACTCAAGAAACAGCCAATGTCTGAAATGCCTTCGCGAACCTCTTCCAACACATCTTCTTGTGTACCAATGCGCACCACCAATTGGATGTCGGTACGAGTTAAAATGAAGTGGGTGAGGGGCTCTTTTAAAACAAAATTTGCCAAAGATCGCTGGCAGGATAATACCAGTTTTTGGCCTGCGGCATTGTTGATGTTGACTACATCGGCACGCATATCATCGGCTGATGCAATCATCTCGAGTGCATGCTTTCGGACACTTCTGCCAAGATCGGTTAGCACAGGTTTGCTTCCGCGACGGCGCTCAAATACTGATCCACCAACTTCACGCTCAAGGCTGATTATATGGGCGCTGACCGACGGTTGAGCGATATCTAATTCATCGGCTGCACGGGTAAAACTACCCGTTTCAGAGACAGCAAGGAAGACCTTGAGGCGGCGTAAAGTGACGTTAAACATATAACCAATATATAGCCTATTAGCTATTAATGCCAGAGCCTTTATGCCCGTTGCTTTGATCTGTTTGATCGTGTGAAATCTGCTCAGTGAACAAATGCTAGGAGAGCAAAGCGTGAATATAGTGGGTGTAGATATCGGTGGAACATTTACTGATCTCGTGGGGTATATTGATGGCAAGATTGTCACTTCTAAAACCTCCACTGTTCCAGCAGACCCCACTAAGGGGATTGCTAACTCTATGGAGTTAGCCCAGTGCAAGCCTGCAGAAATTGACGAAATTCTGCATGGTTCTACGATTGCCATTAATACCGTTCTCGAGCGTAAAGGCGCACGCACAGCTCTGTTGACAACAACCGGATTTAGGGATGTTTATGCTATTGGCCGTTCAAATCGTATCGAAGCGTTTAATCTGTTTTTTAATAGGCCGGAGCCACTCGTTCCGCGTAATTTAACCTTCGAAATCAACGAGCGCATATTGGCAAGTGGTGAAGTGCTTGATCCGCTCGATGAAAAATCTGTTGAAGATGTCGTTCGCCAACTGGAGTCGTTGGATATTGAATCCGTTGCTGTTTGTTTGCTTCATTCTTATGCCAATCCATCTCATGAACGCAGAATTGGCGAGATTTTGCGTAAAAGTCGCCCGGATCTCTTCGTTACATTGTCCCATGAAATTCTGCGTGAATATCGCGAATATGAGCGTTCTTCTACCACTGTCCTAAATGCGTTTGTCGGACCACGCGTGGGTGGTTATCTTGAGCGTCTGGATGGCTATTTGCGCGAAGTGTCCTTCGGCGGAAAAACCCACATTATGCGCTCAAATGGTGGTGTCATGTCCTTACGGCTTGCTCAGGAGCAGCCGGTGTCGATGATGGAATCCGGCCCGGTTGCGGGTATGATTGGTGCAGGCCGTCTTGCCGATATAATGGGCCTTGAGCGTTGTGTCGGTTTTGACATGGGCGGCACAACCGCAAAATCCAGCCTTTTGACCAATGGACGTCCAGAAATCATCACCGGCTATGTAATCGGTGAACCAGCAACCGGTCAGCCAATGCAATTGCCGGTTGTCGATATCGTCGAAGTTGGAGCGGGTGGTGGATCAATCGCATGGGTAGATAAAACCGGTGGCCTTCATGTGGGGCCACAAAGTGTTGGTGCTGATCCGGGCCCTGCCTGTTATGGCAAGGGTTCGAATAATCTCGTGGTAACTGATGCCGACCTTCTTTTGGGCAGGCTCAACGGGAAGCGTTTCCTTGATGGGGGCATGCCGCTTGATATTGAAGCCTCAAGAACGGCGATGCAGGAAAAAATAGCTGGCCCACTTGGTTTGAACCCATTGCAAGCTGCCCTTGGGGTAGCAAGAATTGCGGATGCTGCAATGTCGCTTTCAGTGCGGAGCGTATCAGTAAATAAAGGGGTCGATCCGCGTGATACCGCGATGATCGCCTTTGGTGGAGCCGGACCTCTGCATGCAATTTCGATTGCTAGGGAAATTTTTATTCCGACAGTCATCGTTCCAAAACTTCCCGGTACGTTTTCAGCCCTTGGCATGTTGATGGCGTCATGGCGTCAGGATTTTGTTCAAACCCTGATCGGAAAGATCGGCGAGTTGAGTGAAACAGACGTTATTCAGGTTTTTGCCGAACTGGCACAAACAGGCAAGGATCAGCTTCAACTGGACGGAATTGATCCTAAAACAACTGATTTTCGTTACTACGCTGATTTGCGTTATGTCGGTCAGGAACATGCGATTTCCATTCCGATCGAAAGCCCGGATATGTTGACCGGCAACGTTGCAAAAATCAGCGAACGATTTGACCGCGAACATGACCAGCGTTACGGACAATCTGCCCCAAATGAAACAATGGAAATTGTAAGCGTTCGGTTGGTTCTCACTGCTGCCAGAGAGGATTCTCTTGCAGAGCAGTGGCTCTCGGAACCGTGGAAAGCAGAAAGTGACGTTACCAGCGAAACCCGTGATGTTATCTATGATGATCCCGATAAGCCGCTAAAGACCAAAATTTATTGGCGCCCTTCATTGCCAGCCGGGACGGAAGTCACCGGGCCAGCAGTTATTGAAGAACCAAATTCCACCATCCTTATTCACCCCGATGACCATGTGCAGGTCACCGATGCCGGCCATTTGGTCGTCACACTTGCATATTGATGGGCGGAGAAAAACCAATGACCAAAACCAAAATTGATCCAATCACCATTGAAGTCGTTCGTAACGCTATCGTTGCCTATGCAGATGAGATGGCAGATGTTCTTTCTAAATCCGCCTATAATATGATGATCTACGAGGGGCATGATTATTGCTGTGGCCTGATAAATACCAAGGGCCAGATGATCTCGCAAAACCGTGGTGGCCTGCCGATATTTCTCGCCGATTTAGGCGTGGCAGTAGAAGACGGCATTAAAAAATACGGCCTCGACGGTTTTTCCGAAGGTGATGTTTTGGTGATGAACCACGGCCATATATGTGGTCAGCATCTCAATAATGTTGTCGTTTACGCCCCATGTTTTCACGATGGAAAACTGGTCGGTTTTTCAGCCAACCGTGCCCATTGGGTAGATATCGGTGGCGGCAGGCAGGGCTTTGGATCGAACGCCACAACAGATATCTTCAGTGAAGGTTTGCAAATGCGCTCGCTCAAAGTTTATGTGGCGGGCAAGGCAAACGAAACATTGCTTCAAATCATCCGCGATAATATCCGTTATCCTGATGCCAGTCTTGGCGATCTTCGCGCGCAAATTGCTTCTTGCCATGTAGGGGCCAAACGGTATGGCGAACTGGTGGGACGTTATACGGCCGAAGTTGTTGAAGAATGCGTGCAAACGGTCTGGGATCAGGCGGACCGCTCGGTGAGGGCGGTGGTCGAGAATATTCCCGATGGCACCTATGAAGCAGAAAGCTTCCTCAATAATGATGGTCGCACACTCGATAAACCACTTCGAATTAAAGTCAGCGTGACCGTCAAGGGCGAGCGCATGTCAGTGGATTTCTCCGACATGAACCCTCAAGTTGATGGGCCGCTGAATTCGGGAAGGTCTGGCGGTATCGCTGCTGCAAGGGTTGCCTTCAAAGCGCTCACTTCACCTGATCTGGACGTGAATGAAGGATGTTTTCGAGCACTCGATGTAGTGTTGCCGGAAGGAACAATGCTAAGCGCCAAACCACCCGCGGCTCTAGGACAATGGAGCATTTCTCTACCAACCGTTATCGATACCATCCTTAAGGCGCTCGCCCCCGCAATACCTGATATGATCCCGGCGGCTCATAAGGGAGACATGGGCGGCTGCTCCTTCTTTGGTTTTTTTGAAGACGGCTCACGCTTTTTGTTACTGAATATTTTCGGCGGCGGCTGGGGTGGACGACCAAATGGAGATGGTGCTTCAGCATCCGTATCTGTTTGTCAGGGTGATGTGCGAAACACACCGGTTGAACTTCAGGAAATCAAATATCCTTTCATCATTGAGCGCAACATGCTTCGGCCAGATTCTGGTGGGGCAGGGCGTTATCGTGGCGGGCTGGGTGTTGAATTGACCTATCGCTGCTTGCGCGAATGCAAAGGAAATATCAATTTTGATCGTTCTGTGACCCCGCCTTGGGGACTGGATGGTGGCTTGCCCGGTGCGGTGAGTATAGCAATCATTGAGCGGGAAAATGGTGAAACGGAAAAGGTTCACAAGGGCACCAATATCACCTTCTACCCCGGTGACCGCGTGACCTTCCTGACCGCAGGTGGTGGTGGTTATGGAGACCCAGCCCAGCGTGATCCAGAATTACTAAAAAACGATATTGCTATGGGGCTAGTTTCTCCGGAAGCAGCGGCTCGGGACTATGCCAATAGTGAACCCGAAAAAGTGAGGGTGAACTCTTGAAGATACCCCAGAATTTAACATCAAAAGTTGCGCAGGTCCGCAGGCAAAAATTGGTCAAGGCCATGCAGAATGCAAACCTTGACGCAATGGTGCTTTACGGCAATGCGTGGCAAAATGATTATCTGCGTTATGGAGTTGATTTTGGTATTCTTGAAGGCGAGGGCATTGCGATTATCACACGTGATGGCCAAGCAACGCTCTACCTCGATGATGCATTTGAAGCAGACCGGGCAAGCGTTGAATGTGATGATATCACAATCGTGGTTTCCAAAGATATTGTGCAGGATGTGGCCGCGAAAATTATCAGCTACGACAATTCAAATATTGCCGCCGCACCTCAAAGACATTTGCCCTACGGGCTCGCTCGATTGCGCCAGAAGCATAATATTGCGGATGCAACAGAAACGATTGACCATCTATTGATGGTCAAGGCCGAAGAAGAGCTGCAGGCCATACGACGTGCAGCCCGGCTCGCCGACGAAGGCTATGCAGTTTTTCGTGATGCAGCTCAAATCGGCGTGGAAGACTACGCACTCATCGCACAGATTGAAGCATTCTTCCGGGCCAATGGCGTTGATGATAATTTCATGATTATTGGCTCCGGCGGCCCTGAAGTGCGTGGTATGGCTCCGCCATCCGGCAAAAAGCTGAAAGCTGGCGATCTTGTAACAACCGAGCTGACCCCATGCATCGATGGTTACTATGTCCAGATTTGCCGCACCTTGGTCGTGGGGCCACCAAGTGAGGCCCAGCAAAAAGCCTTCTCCGTCTATCACGAAGCAATGGTTGCTGGCATTGATATCGTGGCTCCAGGTATCAGCGCATCAGACATTGCAAAAGCGGAAAATGACGTATTTCGAAAATACGGTCTGGGCGACTATGTCACCAGCGAATATACCAGAGTGCGAGGCCATGGTCTCGGTCTTTTCCCCGATACAAAACCACACCTTCTTGAAGGCGTCCCGACCCTGATTGAACAGGGAATGCTGCTCATAGTACATCCCAACACCTATCACCCGGAAGTGGGATACATGGTGCTTGGAGATAGTTTGATTGTTGGCGCAGAAGGCCCTGAAGTACTCACAACAACGCCGCGCGAATTGTTCTCGGTTGCACAAACAAGGAGCGCGTCATGAGACATGGTTTAATGAAATGGCGGGAAGACGAACTTTCTCAAGCGGATGTGCTTTCCAGACAATATCGCCTTCAACAGGCGATGGAGACCCACGATCTCGACGGGGTGCTTATCTACACTAATCACGTGCGTTCTGCGGCAGTTACCTATCTGACAGGTTTTTCGCCCTATTGGTCAGACGCATTGTTGTTTTTGCCTGCAACTGGAAAACCACTATTTGCAACGGCGCTGTCAAAGCGAGTTGGTAATTGGATTAAATCTACCAATCCCACTTCGGATATTGCCCATTCACCGCGCCCCGGCGAATTGATTGGCGAGCAAATGGTGGCAATCGGGTGCAGAAAAATCGGCGTGGTTGAACTTGATCATATCCCCGGCGGTTTGATTGATGAAATCGCTGGAGTATCTAATGCTCAATTGGAAGATGCGTCTGCAATATTTGCGGCTGTTCGAACCGTCCGTGATGCCGCTGAAATTGCGCTTGTAGAGAAAACCAACCAAATCGCAGCAGATGCATTTGCTTCAGCACCCACAGAACGCAACCTGGTTGGTGATGTAACCGAAGCGCTGGAGTTATATGTGCGAAATGCGGGAGCTGAGGAATGTTATGTCGCTATCGCTCCGGACCTAAAAAAAGACACCCGACTTGCCCGAACCAAAGGGCAGGTAGCGCTCGGTGAAACCTTCGCCATACGCCTTTCCATCGCCTATAACGGCGTGTGGATAAGAAGAACAGAGACATTCGCTCGCACATCAGGCGAAAGCAGTTTCCAGAGCCTTGCACTTTGGGCAAATGGCTTGAGCAATGGCATCAATCCGAGCAAAAACCTTTCATCCCAACTGGCCACATCCTCCCTGCCGGCGGGGGTGTCAATCAGCCGTTGGACGCTGGAAGCGCCTTTGGGTAACCGCCCGTTGGAGGCAATTGCCACAATGGAAAATGAGGTTGTTCGACCTCTACCTTACGGTGTTTTGACAATTCAACTTGATACCAAGCAAGGGCCAGTTGTTCTTGCCCGTCCAATAGGTCTGTACCTTTCGCTTTTATCCGTCGGGGCTGCCACATGAGTGCCCACTCCCTCATACATTCGCTGAATAAAATTCAGCTGGATAATGATGGGCAAGTGGATGCCATCGCATTGCATGCAATGGACACAATGGCTGTTCTTTTAGCCGGTTTGAATACGGATGAAGGAACGGCAATTGGGCAGTTCTATACAGATAACAGCAAGGCCGAGACTGTTGCCGGAATGGCAGCAATAATTCGGTTTACCGAGTGTGATGATATTCATGTTCCAAGCTGTGTTTCACCAGGATGCATTGCAGTACCAACCGCACTGGCGTTTGCAAAAGATGCCAATAGCATCGCGAATGCTATCGAGGCTGGCTACGGAATTGGCCTTGCTTTTGCCAGTGCTATTGGAGGAGTTAAGGCGTTAGATCACGGTGTCTGGCCCACTTTATTTGCCGCACCTGCGATTGCTGCTGTTACCAGCGCAGTTGCGCAGGGTTTGGAAAATGAAGTTGTCGTTCAGGCATTGGTACTGGCCATGAGCGGAACTTCTGGTCGTAACGGACGCCCTGGCGGGTTTCCCTCAGGGCGATGGCTGGCAATTGGAGAAGCAACCCTTAAAGGGCTCCGGGCGACACAAGCCGCGCAAAATGGATTTTGCGGAGACAAGAACCTGCTTTCACAGGAATGGCTTGCCTCACAAACGACAGCCAGTCTGGCAGATCTCCAATTTTTACAAAGCGTGCCACAAAACGCCGTGCAGCAAATTGGGCTGAAACCATTTGTATCTGCCCGACAAGGGGCCAATGCAATCAAAGCATTTCTTGATTTGCTAGATAATGGTCTAGCGGCCAAAGAAATCCAATCTATCGAAGTGCATCTGCCTGATGTTGCTGCACCTGTGGTGGCAAGAGAGCTGGATTTGAAAAATCGACTTTCAACGATTGCTAATCTTGGCCTTCAATTTGGCATTGCTGCAATTGAAAGATCGCGACTTCTGGATATCGCTCGCAAGAAGCCTTTTAAGTCACGCACAATTGCACTTGCAAACAAGATCAAAATCATTGCTGACCCAGACCTTCAAGACGATGACGCTGGTTCATGGCCTGCTCGGGTCAACGTTTTCACCAGCACAAAAAACTTCGAACAAGTTTGCAATATTCTACCCGGCGATCCTCGCGATGAACGCCAGATAGATGTTGTTAAAACTAAAATCAAACACTTTAGCCAGTCCGCTCTTTTTGACGATATTTTTGATCATCAGGTGAGTGGGCAGGAAGCGCTTAATCGTGCGCAAAATAATCTGTATGTTGCGGCTTCGCAGCGAATTGCAGACCAATGCAGCCAATCTGAAAACCACGGATTGGTTTCATAACTCAAACCCACTATGGGAGGACTATATGACCAAATTTACAACGATTCTATCCGCAGGTCTGGCTGCCTTGACGCTGCTTACGGGTAATGCTTTTGCAGACGGTAAACTGGAAAAAACAGACATCACCATCGGCCTGCCGGTAACAACTTCAACATTCCTGCCGCTTTATTTGGCAAATGAAGAAGGCTTCTTCAAAGAAGAAGGTCTCAACGTCAAGATTGTTGCGTTTCGCGGCGGCACAGATTTGGTGCGCGGCATGATCGCAGGTGCCGTTGATGTTGGTGTGACATCCCTTGCAGGTGTTACAATCGGCATCAAGGCAAAGCAACCAATCAAGGCCTTTTATGGCGGCTTCAATATGGCTGTATTTGACTGGCACGCAGTTCCTGGAATCAAGAGTATCAAGGACGCAAAAGGGAAACGTTTTGGTGTGACCCGCGTTGGTTCATCCACTGATTTTCTCACTCGTTTCGCATTGAAAACTCAAGGGTTAGACCCTGAAACCGATGTGCAGATTGTGCAGGGTGGCGGTTCAGTTCAACGTCTTGCTGCTATGGAAGCAGGTCAAATCGACGTGAATATTTTTGCAACGCCAGAAAAGTTTATGGCAGCAGATCGCGGTTTCCCAGCCATTCTCAAGCAGACTGATGTGGCACCTGATTATCCATTCCATGTGTTCTTCGCGACTGAAGATGATATTAAAAACAGCCCAAATACGATGAAGGCCGTTTTACGCGCATTCATTAAAGGCGTGAGGGTCGCTAAAGCGAACAAAGCACGTGCGGTTGAAGTTTTGGTCAAGCGAGTGGGCATGGAAGAAAAGTATGCATCGCGCGGTTATGACGATTTCATCAATGGTGTGTTTGAAGATGGCAGATTGCCTTCTGATGCCGGCATGAAAACATTCTGGGAAATCGGAGTTGAAGCAGGTGTCTACAAGGAAGCTTGGACGATGGATCAATTCTGGATATCCACCTACGTTGATTCCTACAATGACTGGAAGCCAGCGAAATAAAATTTACAAGCATAAGCGGAGCTGGAAATATCAAGTTCCGCTTATGCAATTATCCAGAATAATGGCCAAATAGTATTGGTGATTACCAATAGGTTTAACTCCGCGCTTCTAACGAAGCTTGGGGTTTGTGCCACAGTTTAATATTACCGCAGCGAAGGTCGATAGATGACACAGATAGAGATTCGTGATCTTAGGGTCGAATACAAAATCCCCAAAAGCGACGAGACTTTTGTTGCAATAGACAACATTTCGCTCGACATTAAACAAGGTGAGTTCATCACCATTGTTGGTGCAAGTGGATGCGGAAAAAGCACATTATTGCTGGCAATTGCGGGGTTGGTAAATGTGTCCGGCGGGTCTGTGACGATCAACAATAATTTGGTCAATGGGCCGGGGCCTGACCGGGCGGTAGTCTTTCAGGATGCATCGCTTCTTCCGTGGCGCTCAGTGCAGGGCAATGTGAAGTTTGGCCTCGAAATGCAACGCTGGAAAAAAGACGATATTGGCGAGCGTGCAATGCGTTTCATCAAAATGGTTGGGCTGGAGAAATTCTCCGACTATCATCCCCATCAGCTTTCAGGTGGCATGCGCCAACGTGTGAATATTGCTCGCGCTTTAGCTGTTGATCCAGACGTCTTGCTCATGGATGAACCTTTCGGTGCGTTGGATGCTCAACCTCGTGAAGTCATGGGCGACGAACTCATGAATATCTGGGAACGCGATCGTAAGACGGCCCTGTTTGTAACTCACGATATTGATGAAGCCATTTTTCTGGCTGACCGTGTTATCGTCATGGGCCGTGATCCCGGTCGCATTAAAGAAGTCATGAAGATCGATATCTCAAAGGTGATGTCGCCGCCAGAAAACGAATTGGCGAAAGTGCTGAACAGGGTCGACCCAATGCCAACGATAACGGCAAGCACCATTAGTTTAATGCCAGCAGCGATCACATTGCCCAGCACTTTTTCAGCCAGAAACGATGTCTTGTTCCAAAGGGCGAACGGCACAAGAATAAAGCCTGCCAAAGTGGTCAGCTTGAACTCAATGATTGTCATAAAGAGCTGGATTGCCAGAATGAAGAATGCCAGCAGCACAACCACCCAGGCAAACATCAAGATGATGATGGTGACAAAATTCTCGAAGAAAGCGATGGGGCCGATCAACTTGCCGACTTCATCAAGCAAAGGCGCAGCGGCATCATATCCGGTCGCAGCAACGAAACCGGGCCGCATGAGGTCAGCTGCAGAAATCGGTGAACCTACGGCTTTCAACCCTAGCCCTGCGAAACTGTTGAAGATGATGTTTGCAAGGCTTGAGAAATTATTCAGAATGAAGGCGAAGGCACCGACATAGAGCACTTTCTTTATCAGCGCCGGGATGATCGATTTATCATCGGCCATGGCCCAGAACAGGCCTGCCAATGTGATGTCGATCCCGATCAGAACGGTGGTCAGAAATGCCACGTCTGAACCAAGCAAGCCAAAACCTGAATCGATATATGTCACGAATGTGGACGTAAACAGGTCGATGATATTGAGATCATTCATTACTGTGCCCCTCCCTATCGCGGTGTGTAGGCGGAGCGATCGCCAAGAAATCGCTGGAACCGGGCTCGCCCTTGCTCGCGTGCGGCTAATGCTCGTGCACCATCAAGGGCAGCGGCACGAGCCGACGCTGCCAACAGACTTTGGAGTTGCATTGATTGTTTGGCGACAAGGGCCGTCAGTTGATTGCCAGCCTGCACGGCCTGAAGATTGCCAACAGCACTTTGGCTCTCAGCGATAATCCGGTTGAGCGTGGTGGCATCTGTCCGCAACTGACCAACCACTACAGCCTGAACTTCGAGACTGTGCTTGAAACCTTCTCGTGCAAGTTTCCACGCATCTTCTGCATCCTGAATGATGCGCGACACCGTAGTGCCGGCATTGTAACTTTCAGGGAAGATACGCTGGTATTCAGCGGTGATTGCGGAAACGCTATATGAAAGGTTACGAGCATTTTGGATCAGCTGATCCACTCGCTGCAATGAGGACCTGAGATCACTTGCAATGCTCATGGGCAATTGCGTCAGGTTCTTTGCCTGATTGACCAGCATTTGCGCCTGATTGGTAAGCTGGTTGATCTGATTGCTGATCTGCTGAAGATTGCGAACTGCTGTGAGTAGGTTCTGACTGTAATTCGCCGGATCAAAAACGGTGATGGCATAGGCTGTCGGCGCATTTACAACCAAGCTGGAACAACCAATAGACAACGCAATAAGTGCGGACAAAAGCCCTTGTTTGAAGGAGTTCATCGCTCGTCCCTCCCCGTGTCG
>JAESUH010000096.1 GCA_016763155.1 Rhizobiaceae bacterium | reverse complement strand
CGTTGAGATTAAGTGGAAGGTCCTGTCTGGGCAGGAGTTTCGGGGAATATTTTTCGGAGGATCAGCATCCGTTAACAGCCTGAGTGAATGTACAGAATTATGCGAAAGGGTCGGCTGTAAAGGCGTCAGCATGTACGGAAGGCAAAAGCCGTTTTTATGCAAGATGCGAAAACTCTTTGCGGATGGGTTTTTTGGGATGGCATCCAATTCCAATGCAGTATCGGCTTACCCGGAGGGACGAGTCGTTCGTTCATCTCAGGTAGTCCGAATCAATCGATAGCGTGATCACATTCAAACTTTAATTGACCGTTAACCACAGCAAGTTATGTTCTCTTTGAGAAGCATATTTTGCGAGGTGAATATGAAAACTGGTCTGATTTTTGGGGGCGTTGTTGCATTGCTTGGAATTGTAGCGCTTTCTGCTCAGGTTAGAGAGAACAGAACATTTGCCACTGATTTACGTCACCAAAACATTCTGTCGACCAATTTGGTTGCCGCTCAACACAGAGATTATATTCTGCTACGAAAAGTTTCTGGGTTGTATATCTAGCTCATCTCTTGAGCGCTATAAGCGCCTGCACAAATTTCCAGTGTCTCAACCATAATGTGAGATGAGCTTACGCTAGTAGTTTCAGTCAGCTTGTTTTGGCCAGTTTGGGGTAACCCGTGGAAATTCATGTATCACTTTGACATCGCTTAGCCGTTGAGGATCGATCAGGAATTCACGCTCAACTGAATCATTTCGTATTTGGCTGCAATTTTGGAAATACACAAAAGAATAATTATGGGCCACACCCATATTAGAGACATGCGCAAATCTGCTCACATCAAACCCCGATAATTCCGTATTTCAACTGTGGTCATATCACCACGGTTGAATCGCAGCCCACACCCTTCCCAAGCCTCTATAGTCAGAGGAATGTTGCGACATTGAATGAACAGGTGTTTTATGCGAACGTTGTCATTCGAATTCTTTGGCCACGAAACCTCATTAAAAGAGCTTTGAGTTTCTATTTTGATTTGAATCAACGAAAAATACCGTTTTCTTATGCGACATTGTCCCAGCTGCTATCACGGCCCTGGTGCCGTTCTCTGCTGCAAAGGCAATCACTGTCAGAAAGATTTGCCGTGCCGAACGCTATTGGGAGAACTTCCTGAACGCCCGGAAGAACTTCGAAACCGCCTGCGATAATTCAGCAACAGGCGAATGGAACACCCCCGAATGTGTCGAGGCTCAACAGCGCATGTACTTCAATGAAAATCTACTGCTGGAATCCCAGCCTACCACCATCGGCGGCATGGTCGCCCTGTCTGAATACCTACAAGACTTCATGGAGCAACAGCCTGACCCTGATCAGATTGTTATTGTCTCCCACCTGATTGCAAGCTTGAAACAGCTACCCAGCTAATCAGTCCGTTGAGGCGGTCCCCCTGCACAATGCCGCCTCGATAACTCCCATGCTCGGAACATCTCGCAGTCTGCTTGCGTCGCTCTTTTTCAGGGTATGGGGACCATCCATTCAACCAACATTTGATCAAGGAATACCATTATGAAACACACAACCCCGATTAACCGCCGTGACATGCTCGCATCAGGCTCCAAAATCGCCGTAGGAGCGGTTGTAGCGGCTTCTGTGGCTCTGCCAAGGTGGGAATGGGGGGGTGTGACCTCTGATGAGGCGCTCAGGGCTGCTGGTGCAGCTAAGCTTGTTCTGCCTAGGATTGCAAATGAGCGTCCTTAGAACCAATCTCCCGTTGTCGAAATTCGTTGTCTAAGTTTTATAAAATGCGATTGGCATGAGTTGTGCTTTGCAAAGCCTGAATAGCCGCTCCTGCAAGTGTTTTTGTAATATTGTCTCATTTTGAAACAAGCCCAGCACCAACCAGGGACAACACTTTGCTCAAGCTGGAGATTGCCAGGATGAAGATTGAAAATTCAAAACTATTATTTAGCAATTGCACTCATTGCACAAAAAAAGCCTTCATTAAAATTCCAGTGATACTTGCAATTGTGGTGGCAGCTTTTAGCATTCCTGCTGAACTAGTCTTAGCCAAAAATATGAAGAGCGCAAAACCTAAACCATCCCTTGAATGGTGTGCTAGAGACCTGACCAGAAAACTGGGATGGCGGAGTAATACCACATTCAAAAAAAATAATGTGGCGCGTTACAAATTCGTATTCAATCCATACAGCCCGGATGGGTGGGTGTGGAAATGCAAATTCAGCACCCATGAACCATTGATTGAAAGCGATAACCAATCAGGAGTAGCTTCTTTGAGCGGACCTCCAGGCAAGGATGGCAAGGATGGTAAGGACGGCAAGGATGGCAAAGATGGTATGTTTAGTGGCTGCGACTGTCCAGAATAGAGGTAATAGCAAGCGAGGAGCTATCTAACGCCGCAGATTCACATCGTTCAGGCCGACATATTAGCAGGGCAAATTCGCCATTGTGGCGGATATCAATCCTACGGTTTTGTGTACGGTTGAATTATTATCGATACGACAAGCCGCATTGCAACCGTGTTCATATGAACACAACTGAAATATGCGTCCTGAACGCTTGCTGTTCGAAATGCGGTATGGGACTTGGTTTGTGGAAACCATCCACTGCCCGGCAGGCGATGCTTGCATAGCCGAGAGGGAGGGCCAGCGGCCAAATGCGCCGCGTCAACAGGCCAAACACAAGACAGCATCTGACAATGTATCAATTACAAAATAGGACTTGCAAAAAGGGAGCCGTCCACACAGTACAAAGTACCCAAACTCTCAACTTTCTCCAAGGTCTCAAACGGGGGGTAATCGTTCGCTCGATTTGTGCGACAATACCAAACATTCTACATAGCGGACGTCCGAATCTACCTTCGTGCAAAAACTTTTATCCGCTGCTTGGAGTATCCGTTTTGGTCAAGTCCCATTTTGAACCCATTCGCGATCTGCTTTGACCAAAGCGTTGGCGAGTTCAATTAGCCTTCGCATTATCGCTGTCAGGGCAACCTTTTGCGGTTTGCCCTGTTTGATCATGGCTTTGTATTTGTCACACATGTCGGGATTGTGTCGTGCGGTAACCAGAGCAGGCATGTAGAGCGCATCACGCAGATGTTTTCGACCGCCTTGAATGGTGGCCTTGCCGCGCCATTTTCCCGATTGTCGGGTCATCGGAGCCAACCCGGTAAGGCTTGCAGCCCGCTTTTTATCAAGCGTTCCGATCTCGGGCATCTCAATGAGAATGGTTGCAGCGGCCACTTCACCAATGCCCGGGATAGAGCGTAGTATAGTGTTGGCTCGGGCTCGGCTTGGGCAGTCTTGCACCCTCGTATTGATGTCCTGCTGCAAAACTTTTAACTGGCGTGTTATCTGGTCTATTCGGGCTTTGGTTTGTCGCTTAACGAGAGCAAGGGTTTGTGTTTGTAGGCGGTTAATCAAACGGGTGCGATCCTTCATGAGACCACCTCTGGAACTAAATAACTCTTTGAGTTCGTATTGTTTTTCGTCAAGGGGGTGGTCTGGCTCCAAAGCCAGAGCACTTCCCATATATGCAAGCATGCGCGCATCTACCGCATCGGTTTTGACCCTGGTGCCGCAGGCTTGTGCAAACCTGCGGGCCTGCAAAGGGTTGACTTTCACCAAGGGAAGTTTCCCTGAAAACGCACGCTCAAAGCGCCCATGATACGGCCCGGTAGCCTCAAACACGACCAGGCTCGGCATATCGTCGCCCAACCATGTCGATAAGGCCCGGAAACCAGTGGGCGTGTTGGAGAAACGCACTGCCGCGCCGTCACTCAGCCGATGTGCATCCAGAAAGTCCTTCGAAATATCGATACCTATGCTATCATTAGTCATCATCGTCATGTCCTATGCTTGTCATGCAAGCCCATGATAAATCAGCGCTTGCGTATCCGTTCAGGCCTCATGCGAAGACGGCGACTGATCATACTCCAAAACGGTCCCTTACGACCAAGCCCATATCGATCCAGAAGCCGCCAATGCACGCCATAAATGGCGTGGCGTGCATTGGCTCAATCTTTGCAGATCAATAGGGAATACATAAGACAAGCCATTAGCTGCCGCGCTGTTGGGTTTTAGCAACAATTATTTGGGACATTTAAACAGTTGTTCCCATTGAGACGCAATAATCGTTGCAATATGATTTCTTTTGCAACGCTAGATCCCAATTTCTTAATTATCGCAATCGTGAGCCGTTTAGTCTGGGTTACTGGTGGCCAAACGGGATCGTATGGTCACCTTTAAGCCGGGGCGTAGCAGTCGGTCGGGATTTGCGAACTCGGCCCATACTTTGAGTTTTTGGGTGTCTTCGTCGAATTTGTATCCGCCCGATACCAGTTTGCCTTCATGCGGATAGATTTCACCTCCAGGTAAAATTATTTGAAGTACCAACCCGTTTACAATGGCCTCGTCGGTCTTAAATATTTTGCGTCGCGCTGCATAAATTGAATAAGGAACCTCGCTGGCGACCAAGATGGGGTCGAGCTGAGTAAGGACGGCCATCGTTATACCGTCCCGACCAGATCCTCCGATATCCTTCCAACCATTTTCCTTTACCAAAGGTTCACTCATCATGCCGGAAAATGGCGCTATCTGAGTCATCTGCATCAATCCAAGCTCATTGAGACCGATTGTGGCTTTCGCTTGCTCCACAATTGCATCAGCCATATCCCGGGCCGCTTTCGCCAGATCAAAGTCGGCTACGGAAACGATGTTTCTTGATTTTAGTTTCGTTGCCCGGGCTAACTTGGCCTCTGCGCTATTCAACGAGGCAAGTGCAGCCGCAAGTTGGGCCTCCGCCAACTTGATTCTCAGCTGTGAGGGCAATTTGTGGAATTCAAACAGAACGTCGCCTTTGCGCACAATCTGACCCGGCACGAAGTTGATATTCTCCAGCCAGCCGCTGACTATTGGGGTAATCTCTGCTTCCCGGGAGGGTACAACCGTCCCTTCGAATTCTACAACCGCCGAAGTATTGGTTTCCGCAGCCAAAGCTATTGTATTAGCATTCAGTCCAGGCAGCAAAACGAGAAAGGCGATTAAGACTATTGTCAAAGAATTCATTTGATTATTCCGGTTTCTATCAGGTTGTTTGCAGTTAAACGATCTCAATCATCCTCACCAAAGGACACCAATGCGAGCTCTGCAGAAATTGGGTCGATCAGCGACGAGTCACACCGAATTTCAGACTATCGAATAAGCCCTATTTTCCTTGCGTGGTGGTTCGACGGATAGGCTGACCAGGATGCACCTTCGTGTTCATTATTCCATTCTCGATAACCATTTCGCCGTTTACGAGGAGAAATTTTACACCCGTGGAAGGTGCAACTGAATTATCTATAGTGGCATGGTCAATTATCGTCTCAGGATCAAAGACCGTCACGTCAGCATCCATACCCACTTGAAGACGGCCTTTACGATCCATTTGCGGAACCATGTCCTCGAAGAGTTTGGCAGGAATCAATGTTATCTTGGCAATTGCTTGCGGCCAGTCAAGTGCACGTTTTTCTCTAACCCAACGCCCCAAAAAGCGGGAATATGTGCCGGCGGATCGAGGGTTGGACAAGGCATCTTTCGGTAATGGCCAAATATCCGTTTGAAGAAAACTACCGTCCGGCATCGTAACTGGAATGGCATCGGATGCAATTCCCATCCATGGTGATGTCACCGAGGCCGCCAGAATTTTTTCATGTTTTGGATCATTCTCATTCAGATAGGTCAGGATTATTGGTTGGCCGGGATCTGACTTCTGTTCAGCGCGTAAGTCAGGCTCATCCTTGATATCGCGCTGCTTTGCCAGCAATCGCACAGCATTGAAATCAACACCAATGCGTTGCATAAATTTTTCTCTATCAAAACCGACAATGGAAGACGCGATAGGAAGGGTGGCTATTCCATAAGGATACGCTTCTGCATGAATGTCCAACCCACGGGCGCGGGCGGCCGTCAGTTGTTCAACCATACGGGCACCATCACCCAATCCCGTTGAATTTACATGACAAATATTTGTCCGCGCACCCGTCGTCATGGCGAGGCCGATGACGGTATTGGTTCCCTCCACAGAACTTAGCGGATCAACCATCGACCATTCCCGCAAATGCGTACTAATTGGAACCTTGTTCTTTGCGGCGAGCTTCCAGACAGCCATCAGTTCTTTGCCACCAGCACCCGGTGCATAACCTGAATTCACGCCGATTCCCACGGCACCCTCATCCAAACCTTTCTGAATATGGGATAAAATTACGTTTTGCTGTTCCAGCGTCGATACTTCTGTAACCCAATTCGTATAGTTATAAGCTTTCTGGTACCACGTAAAATTGGGCTCAACAGGCGGCATTTCAAGAGTCATCGCAATGATGCGGGCGTAGGTCCATGACACTGCAACGCCATAGTTAATCAGTCGGCCCTCTTTCGCTTGAATGTCATACCACGCAGCCACAGGCAAAATCCCAGACTCCATCTCCAATCCGGTGGTGACCCCGTCATGTGCTTGCAATCTTTGTCCGGGCATAAAGTAGCTGTGGGTGTGAACGTCGATAAAGCCTGGTGATACAATCAAGCCTTCGGCATTGATCGTCTTTGCGCTTTTTAGCGGGGTTTCAGTAATTGCGGCGATGCGCCCATCCTGAATTGCAACATTACGGATAGCATCAAGGCCAGTTTCAGGATCGATCACGCGCCCACCGGTGATGACAAGATCGTATTCCTGCGCACCTACAATGTTTGATCCGACTACAGTCAAGATGGACGCGAAAGCCGCAGCCACAACGAAATTACGATAGTTTTTTTTCATAACTTAATGCCTTTGTGTCTAAATTTACGAATAATTTTGAGTCACTATGCTTTTACGAATGTAGCATGTACTTCAATAACATTTGGTATTCTGTGTATCATCATGTCTTCTAATTAAATTTGGACCAACGTCTGGTGTTGGATTTATGGCGATAAAACTTCAACTTACCCTGAAGGTCCAACAAATGTCGTGAATGCCAAATTACTAATTCTCGATTGGAGCCAACTCAATTACCGTTATTCCTACTAGGCTTACGTCTTACGATCAAAAGTTCAGAACTTTGAAGCCGATTTGAAATGAAAAATCGAGGGGGCGATTAATGCCAGCATAAATCCCCGGCTTGATAAATATCTGGCTGTCACCACCAAACGCTTTTCCCGTCAACATTCCCATTGTGACTTGGAGACTGGCAAAGCCAGTATCGCGCTCCCAGTCATAGGTCAGCGCAGGGTCCAATGTCATGAAAAAGTTCGGATTTGCCAGTTTTGGTACATAGTAGAAATCAATCGTGGATTTGTTGATGTCAATTCCACTCGGATTGTTTCCTTCCAAACCAACAAGCTGGACCCATGCAGGGGCAAAGATGCTCCCGTCCTCAAGGAAACGCGCGTAAAAGGCGCTGAATTCCAGAACGGTTTCGCCGTATCCAATGTCCGTGCGTTCCGCGGTATCAAGAAACAATTCAGCTGCATATGCGGCGCCCCACGTGGTCTCAATATTTGTGACGTGAACAAACTTTAGGGCGATATCACCACCACCAAAACTGGTATCCAAGGGGCCCGAAGCGTAGGGAGCGGTGAACTCGAAAGCCATTCTTTTTTCTACGCCGAATGGGATTCTAACAAAAGCCTCCCAAGTTCCCGTGGAAAGTTTGGAGTTGATCTGGTTATGCTGGTACTGAATTCCAGATATCGTAGTTAGAAGAGTCGGGTTCGTACCGTTGTTTATTTCCTGTTCGTCTGCTCTTTTTTGAGCAAGTTCACCACTTACAGCATTTTGCGCTGAAGCCTGCGACGCTATCAGCATCGAAGCCATGGCAATGAATACCCCAAATAAATTTTGAAACATTTTTTCTCTCTTGCCATCACCGCATGGTGAAGTACGCAGATTTATCTAACTATTCTAATGAAAATTTCGCTGTCAGCACATAAGTAAATTTGCCCACATTCATTTCGCAATACAAACTTAATCAATATGCAAATGTTCCAAATGCACTATTTCGATATGCAAATTTTCCAATTAAAAGGTTTCGAACTTGCATATCGAACAAACTCTGGTATTTTTAGCAGTAGAAATGGAGTTTGGATCAAGTAATTGGCCTATCAAAAATATCTGCAATTTCAGACGCGGCATTTTTTTGGAAACGTAAGTTCCAATGATCCAATTTCGCACAAATTTGCTTTATCAATTACTTTGGCAGGAAAACAATATTAATGACCTCCAACGTTGACGATCTGTGGAATCGTGAATTCGACTGGAGCTTGAAGCAACCTATCGAATTCCACCGGGTAGCAACCAAATTTCCTGTCTCCGAGATAAATCTGACGAAGCTCAAGGCGGGGAAGTTTACGGTAGATGCCCGCGTCATACGTGGCAATGACATTTTTGTCCTGAGGAACCGGCAAGACACAGAGCTTTCTGCTGGTGTCAATGTTCTTGAAAAAGATTACATGGCACTTGTCACTTTCTTGTCGGCGGAAAACGGATGCCGAATAAACGGTACAACAATCCTGCCGTCTGCTGTGTACGCGATGGATGAAGGAGGGAGCGTCTACATTTGCGGAGGGTCTCGTGACACTATTGGCATCGGTTTGCGCCGCAGCACCTTCGTAGCGATGATTGCCGCTCTCCAAGGCATTGATCCGGAGGATATTGTGGTTCCCACCAACGATTTGGGTTTGCTTCCGCCTCAAAGGCGTCAACTTCAGCAAAGATTTAGGCAAATCCTCAAACAGGGCGGCTCTGGCGGCACACGCACACCACGCGATATTGCTAACGACATGCTTGCGGCGGTCGTAGATGCTTATTTAGAAGCGCCTTTTAACCTTTCTCGCCAAACAAGCCGTGCCCGATCACCTGAACAGATCGTTCGTCTAGCTGAAGAACGCTTCTTGTCCTCGGACACCGGCGTTTTATCCCTTGCGGATCTTTGCCTGGCTTCCAATGTCAGCAAAAGCACCCTGTACAATGCCTTTTCCAATATTTGCGGCGAGCCGCCTCTGAGCTATTTCCGTAAACGCCGACTCTCACGTACACGGTCCATTCTGTATGATGCAGATCCGCTAAGAGGCACCATTAAACGGGCGGCATTGAGCAATGGATTCGGTGAATTAGGCCGTTTCTCGGGCGAATACCGCCAACTGTTTGGCGAGTCGCCATCCGCGACGCTTGGCGACAGCAACGGAAAATAATCATAAAGTAGCCTCTCCACATTGATGTCGTTCAGCGCGCCTTAATGCAAACCCAAACTGAAATGTCCGCTTTTTGAGTTGCTAAAAAAATCGGTGCGCGCCCAAGGTCGGTTGAGGGCCGAGGCTGTTCTCTAAGCTGAAACAAAACCAGCTCCAATGTCGCATTTCTAATTGGCCCGCGACGTCGCATATCTAGATTGCTACGACACCACTGCTCAATATTAAGATTTTGAAAGATGCCCAAAACACAAGATATGGTGGGCCTGTTCAATTGCTTAATCTAAACTCCATTACCCATGCCAAAAATAATGGAGTTTGTTCGATATGCAAGTTCGATGTATTTCAATTGGAAAATTCGCATAGTGATTAGGTTTGTATTGCGAAATGAATGTGGGTAGGATTTCTCAAAAGATTGGGTTGGGGGATATTAGCCTGAGCCTCTACATAGTTTTCCACGCGTCCGTCACATTGGAGATCTGAATGTTATCATATGACCAAGTCAAACGTCGGAGCTTGTCTGCTGCCGCAATTGCAATCTCGATCCTGATGGTTCCCCCCGCTGCTGCGCAAGACCGAACACCCATTGCCGAATTCAAAGATGGGTTCACCACGCAACAGTTGGAAAAGTTTCGCTCTAACTACAACCTTCCCCATCTCCTGTCGGGCGGTGATGCTTCGGTCTGGTGGTCCATGAGAACTTCCGAAGTGATGCAGACCGCCGTGCTGCCCGTGAGCCAACCAACCATGCCGCTGGAAGAAGCCTTCAATCCCGAGGTTGGCAAGATCATGGCAGAAACAATGAACTTCGGAACCATGTCGCTGGATGACTTTATGGTGCATCCCGAAAGTTATGCGGCGGCCTTCATCGTCGTTCACAAAGGTAAGGTGGTCTATGAGACTTATCCGGGGATGAACCCATGGGATACGCGTGTGTGGATGTCTAACGCCAAGACCATGGCCGCCCTTGTGGTCGACCTGCTTATCGACGAAGGTAAAATCGATCAGGAGAATACGGTTGTCAAGTATATGCCGGAATTCCGGGGCACGGGATGGGCAGACGTCAAGGTGATCGATGTTCTTGATATGACTCCGGGCGTGAACGCGGAAGAAACGACCGAGACGCGCGCCGACCCGGATTCCATTGCAACGCGCCTCTTTCTTGCCGAATTTGGTATCAAGCATAACGGAGTTCATGAAACCGTCGTGAATGTGTTGAAAGATGCTGTGAAAGTGCGCGCTCCGGGCACCAAATTCGAATACGGATCGCCTGCCACCCAAATGCTTGTTCTGCTTGCCGAGGTCGTCACGGGAGAACCCTTTGCCCAACTCGCAGAGAAAAAGATCTGGTCAAAAATCGGGGCTGAGGCGCCACTGGAGATTCATCTTTCCCCCGGCGGACTTGCCGCGACACATGGCGTGGTATCCAGTCGCCTGCGCGACATGGCCCGCTTTGGTATGCTCTATACGCCAAGTTGGGACAAGATTGCGACAGAGCAGATTGTGACTTCCAAGATCATTAAACGGATCCAGAATAGTCGCGGACGTGATTTCTATCGCAAAGGCTATGACGGACCTGTATTCATCGACCGTCTGAACGATGACACCATTATCGGCAACAGCCGACAGTGGGACGCTGTTTGGAAGGATGGAGACTTCTGGAAGTCCGGCCTTCAGGGTCAGGCCATTTATGTATCACCTGATCGTGACCTGGTAATCGGAGCATTCTCGACCAATAGTACCGACGGCTCAATACACCGGTTCCTGAGACCTATCGCGACATCAGGACTCTTCGACAAATAGGTGGTTTGGCAGGGCGTCTTGCCACTACTACAATATGGCACGGTATCGTCAATTTGACGACACCCACGCATCACCTTGCCATATAACCCATCGCAAAATGGCCGTTAGGCGGGGGGCAGAGGTGGTCGCAAGATTTCGGACCAGCAGTTAAGGTGGAGCGACTTATGAGAAAGACGATCCAAAATGAGAAAACGAAAGAACCATTCGGCTGATTTCAAAGCCAAAGTTGCGCTTGAAGCAATCCGTGAGGAAATGACGCTTGCGGAGCTGTCGAAGAAGTATGGTGTACATCCAACACAGATTAGCACCTGGAAGCGCGCAGCGATTGAGAATATGGTCTCGACATTTTCCAAACGAAGCATCGATTTGGGGCGAGCCGATGAAGCTCAAATCGATAAGTTGCATTCGAAAATTGGCCAGCTGGTGGTGGAACGGGATTTTTTAGCCAACGCCTCGGTTCAATTGCTCGGGACGCGAGGCAAAAAATGGTAAGCAAGGATCATGATCTGAGCGTTCGGCGGCAATGTGGGCTGCTGTCTCTGGCGCGGTCGAATTTATACTATCAGCCGAAGGGTGAGAGTGCAGAAAATCTGGGTTTTATGGCCATCATTGATAAGCAGTTTCTGGAAACGCCGTGGTACGGTTCGCGGCAGATGGCGCGTTACATGCAGCGGCAGGGATACAAATGCGGGCGACACAGGGTCCGTCGATTAATGCGGCTGATGCGTTTGGTTCCAATTTACCAAGCGCCAAACACGAGCAAGAAGCACCCTCAGCACAAGATTTACCCTTACATGCTGCGGGGGCTGACAATTGATCGGCCAAATCAGGTCTGGTGCGTGGATATTACTTACATACCCATGCCGCGCGGGTTCTTGTATCTGGTTGCCATCATGGATTGGTATAGTCGTAAAGTTCTGAGTTGGCGGTTATCGAACAGTATGGAGGCTGACTTTTGCGTTGAAACCCTGAAAGAAGCCATCTGCGGATATGGCAAGCCCGAAATCATGAACAGTGACCAAGGCAGCCAATTTACCGGCTTTGAATGGATACAGGCATTGAAAGATGCTGATATCAAGATATCCATGGATGGGCGCCGACGCTGGATAGATAACCGGATGATCGAGCGGCTCTGGCGATCCCTGAAATATGAATGCATCTATCTCAATGCATTTGAAACTGGCTCGCAGGCACTCACAGGGATCGGAAAATGGATGACATATTACAATACTGAGCGCCCGCATTCGACCCACGCAATATTGACGCCGCAAGAAGCTTATGAAAGAAAAACAGAACCAGTGAGATTGGCAGCCTAAATGAAGCCCTGATCCATCTTAACAAGGCTGCTAACTGGTCTAAAATGTAGGACCAACTCTCTCTCAATGCAATTTGTATGTTGGTAGAGGTTGGTGCCAATCATTGAGTGTAGCGTCGTCCATTCGCATGGGTTTATCCAGAATCAAACTAATGAATGACAAAATCGGTAAAAATAAGCTATCATTCGGCTCCGAAAGACATGTTCTTCACGCCTCTATGGATCGTTTATTGTTGGCAAACGAGGTGGTTATTTGGCAAGACGTAGATGAAAACGCGAGCAATTTCGTCTTAGTTAAAGCTGCAGCGGTAGGCGAAGCAGGCGCAGAAAATTATAATAGGTTTTTTCAAAATATTTGTTGACAGTTGTGAGTTATGGGGACTATATACCCCAACAACGAGGGCGGCGCGCCGCAGGCGATAACATCGTTCGCTCTGGTTAAATCATTTAGAGATTGGCACGTGGTGCTGT
>JAESUH010000095.1 GCA_016763155.1 Rhizobiaceae bacterium | reverse complement strand
GTCATCGGAGTTGAGCTCTTTGTTACCGGTGATGAGCAATTATTGGTCAATGAGTTTGCACCGCGGGTGCATAATTCTGGGCATTGGAGCGAGGCAGCTTGCCTGATTTCGCAGTTTGAACAGCATATTCGTGCTATTTGTGGCCTGCCTCTGGGAAACCCTGCGCGCCATAGCAATTGTGTTTTGGAGAATTTGATTGGTGACGACATCGATCAGGTGCCGCAAATTTTGGGCGAATCGAATGCTATGCTTCATCTTTATGGCAAAGATGAAGTGAGGGCCGGGCGAAAGATGGGGCATGTAACCCGTTTGCTGCCTTTAAAAGACTAGGTCTATGATCTAGGTTCTGCCCTGATGAATTCTCACCTTAGATGCTTGAGAAAACAGGGGTAATTTACAGTGATACACTGGACAATTCCGGAATCATTTGGTAGTTGTTGGGCAACTGGCAAGGAATCCTTTGCGAGCGTGTATTGTTGTTTTCTGCAAATGGTAGGATTTGATAATATTCAATTGGCCCAGACTATCTGTAAGCCGTTGAAATAGCTCTTGTAATTTCTATTGCTGATCGAATTTTGATTGAAACCTAGATAAATATGAAGCGGAATTGCGCGTGCAAGTACTCGTTCGTGATAACAATGTTGACCAGGCGCTTCGTGCCCTGAAAAAGAAATTGCAGCGCGAAGGCGTTTTCCGTGAAATGAAATTGCGGAATTTCTATGAAAAGCCTTCCGAAAAGCGTGCTCGCGAAAAAGCAGAGGCCATTCGTCGTGCCCGTAAGCTTGCTCGCAAGAAAATGCAGCGTGAAGGCCTTCTGCCAATGAAGGGTCGTCGTTAAGTCGTCGTCTTTCTGCCTGAATTTACATTATAAGTTTGGCGAGGGTAACTGATGTTACCTTCGCCTTATTGTATGTGGTTATTGGTACTTGAATATTAGTACTATGACCGTCAGTGGCTCATGAAGCGTCACGCTGGATTTCGGGGACAAGATGCAGTTTTTTAGATTTACGTTGGTACCAAGCAGAGTGTCAGGCGCGCTAATTACAGCGCTTTTCCTCGTGGGTTGCCAAAGCTCAAGCGTTGAG
Source organism: Rhizobiaceae bacterium (assembly GCA_016763155.1). Lineage (GTDB taxonomy): Bacteria > Pseudomonadota > Alphaproteobacteria > Rhizobiales > Rhizobiaceae. The sequence goes on along the minus strand of JAESUH010000095.1, from coordinate 9,020 downwards.
AATGCGGTCAATATTGACCCGGCGCAGGGCTCTAAATCAAATATTGCATCCTTAACCGGTGTTGTTGATAGCAATCCAAGGTCGCCGGAAGCCTATAATGTCAGAGGTACTGCCTATGGGCGTGCCGGTCGTAACCGTGAAGCTTTAGCGGATTTCACCACCGCGTTGAAACTCAATCCACGGTTTTATCAGGCCTATGCAAATCGGGCACTGATCCATCGGGCAATGGGCGCGCGGCAACAAGCGGTGAAAGATTACTCAGCTGCGCTGAAAATAAATTCTCAATATGATGTTGCCTATATCGGGCGAGGTAATGTTTACCGTCTTGCGGGAAACCCAAAACAGGCATTGCGGGATTACCAACGTGCCATTCAACTGGGCACAACCAATCCTCGCGCCTATCATTCACGTGGGTTACTTTATCAACGCAGTGACAATCACGCAGCAGCGATTGATGATTTTACCACTGCGATTTCGCTCTCCCCCAATGCAGCCGAACCCTATAATGCGCGGGGCGTTTCTTATCTGGCAATTCAAGATCAGGAAAATGCGCTGACAGATATTAACCGCGCTTTGCGTATCGACAGTAAATATGCTGAAGCGTGGTCTAATCAGGCGCTGGTTTATGAACAGAGGAAGCAGAAGAAGAAGGCATTTAAATCCTATGCCCGTGCTTCTGCATTAAATCCCAAATATCAGCCTGCCCGTGATGGCATGAGGCGCACGCGTAGCTAGAGTGTTTCCCGAATAGTGGAAACCGTCTTTCGGATAGAAGTGCGTTAAAATAGAATGCTCTAAGTGTGAGGCTATTCAGCTTCCCAGTGAAGAGGGAATTGTGGGTCGAAAACCGTTACCGCGCCTTCGCCAGTTTCAATGGTTTTTGGAAACTCTACTGGGTTCTCACGCTTTGTCAGGGTCATGGTAGCTGTGTTTTTGGACAATCCGTAAAATGCCGGACCATTGAGTGAGGCAAAGCTTTCAAGTTTATCAAGCGCACCAGCATCTTCAAACACATGGGCAAGGCAAGACATTGTATTGATGGATGAATAAATACCAGCACAGCCGCAGGCGTTTTCCTTCAATGGATCAATGTGCGGTGCAGAATCGGTGCCGAGAAAAATACGCCGATCGCCAGAGACTGCAGCTTTCACCAATGCCTGCCTATGCACTTCACGTTTGGCAATTGGCAGACAGTAATAATGGGGTTTGATGCCACCGACTAAAATTGTGTTTCGATTGATAATCAGATGGTGAGTGGTGAGGGTGGCGGCGAGGCCATGCTCCTCACCCAATACATAATCAACGCCATCCTTTGTGGTGACGTGTTCCATGATGATCTTTAGTTCCGGCAAACGTTTGCGCAGAGGGTCGAGCACCGTCTCGATAAACACTGCCTCGCGGTCAAAAATATCCACATCCGCATTCGTTACTTCACCATGCATACAAAGAGGGATGCCAGCTTCTGCCATTTTCTCCAGCACGGGCAAAACTTTGGCAATGTCGGTGACGCCGCTTTCGGAATTTGTGGTGGCACCCGCCGGGTAAAGTTTAACTGCGGTGATGATGCCATCTTTGAACCCGGTGACCACATCATCGGGATCTGTGGTTTCTGTGAGATAGAGCGTCATTAGCGGTGTGAAATCATCCCCATCGGGAATGCATGCAACGATGCGATCCCGATAACGGATTGCATCGGCAGTTGTGACCACCGGGGGAACCAGATTGGGCATGATGATGGCACGCCGGAAATGGGCGGACGTATCAGGGAGCACGCCCTTTAGCATTTCTCCATCTCGCAAGTGCAGGTGCCAGTCATCTGGCCGAGTAATGGTGATTGAAGTCATGTGATGCCATCCCTTGAGCTCTTTTGCGAAAACTGGTTTTCACTTTTCGGATTGAGCTTAATGTTTGGAAAATCGTTAGGCCATTCAATTGCCGGTTTCAAATTATTTAGAAAAAAACATGTGCGCATGTCGAAAAGCAACGTTCTCCTTCGTCATCTTATCACCAACCACGATTAAACGAGAAGGAGAATTAAGATGACACTCGAACTGACAGGGCTTTACGCTTCACTGCTGGCAATCCTTGGTGCCTATCTTGGGGCCATGGTGAGTGTGATGCGTGCCAAAACCGGAGTTGCTATCCTGCATGGCGATAATATGGAATTGGCTGAACGCATCAGGCGATATGGGAATTTCATCGAGAGCGTTCCGCTAGTGCTGATTTTAATGTCTGCCGTTGAACTTGGCGGCGCTTCCGCGAACTGGCTTCATGCCATTGGCGGAATATTGCTCATATCGCGGCTCATTCATCCGTTCGGCATCAACCATAAAAACCCGGCTACTCCTGCGCGCATTATCGGTAGTCTTGGAACCAGAATTGCAACGTTGATTGCTGTGGTTTTCTTGTTTTGGAATGCTTTTGGATAGGCTTAATCGGTGTGCGTTGTCAGAATTTTTAGGCCAGCGGCACCGAATGCCAATGCAAAGACCGCCTCAAACCAGCGCCGAAGTTTGGCATATCCCGCAGTAATTCGGGCGCTGGAAAACAATAATGCGTAGCAGTGAAAGACCAAGAAACTCTGAACTGCTATTGCAACAATCACAATTCCAAGCGCTTCAGGAGAAGCGTTTGGGGGGATGCCGATGGAATAGAGTGAGCCGAAAAACAAAATTGCCTTGGGGTTGGTAAGATGCAGCATCAATCCTTTTGTGTAGGCCTTTCGGGCTGAAGGAAACACGATATTTTGCACTTTGGCGGCACCCGGCGTAAGGGCTGATCGGGCTGATTTGTAAGCCAAAAACAATAAATAGCCGGCCCCGAAATATCGTAAAATTTCAAACATCCAGCTATTCGCCAGCATGATTGCGCCCAAGCCGAAAGCTGCTGAAATCGACCAGACCAACGAGCCGGTCATGACACCAGACGCAAGGGCCAAGCCATAGCGGCGGCCGGAATTCATAGAAGTCCCAATAATGGCCAGCGTTGCTGGGCCCGGGCTTACAGTTGCAACCAAGGCTGCAATAAGGATGAGTGGTAGGTTTATTTCGCTGATCATCCCAAAATTGTTGCATTGTTGTGGAAGGTGATCAAGCCCAAAGGATATACCAATATTGGGTGTAGATTTGGTCTATATGGAGCCCCGAATTTTGAATGTTAAACGAATATTTTTGAAACAAAGAACTCTAAGTTGTTGTTGAACAATATTAAAAATGAATGTGGGCTGTCTGTAAACGGCAAGGGCTGCCTGGCAAGCAGAGGCAAGTTTTGTATCGTTGGCCACCTGGATCGTACTGACAGTTTTGGGGGGTAGTCATATTTTTACAGATATCTCATTGGTTTTTGGTGGGGCTTTGTTCTTTCGTTTTGTGGGTGACAAAAGGAGAATGAAGTTTTGAGGGGAGCAGGTGAGGGAGTGCTTTTAGGGAAACATGTGCGGCAATTCTTGAGCGCTAGCCCATTGTCACTGCTGATGGAGCCCATCCGTTTCAGGTTGACTTGAATTGGTGAAAATGAAATATCCAAGGTGCAACCAGAGGGCGCTGAGCGTGGTTCGCAGAAATGTGGCAACCGCAGCGCTGGCCCCTTTTGTGTTATGGGTTGCCACATTTTTCAGGGGCCAATGTTGGAGAGTCCTGATGAAAACTATCATCGAACCATTTCGTATTAAATCCGTTGAACCAATTCGCATGACTACGCGCGCTGAGCGAGAGGAAAAGCTTAAAGCCGCAAATTATAATTTGTTCACGCTGCATTCCCAAGACGTCATCATTGATCTATTAACCGATAGTGGCACCGGCGCCATGAGTTCAGAGCAATGGGCCGCGATCATGCGCGGGGATGAAAGCTATGCAGGTTCGCCCTCGTTCATCGCTTTGAGGCGGCTATCCAGAATTTGATGCCATTTGACTATATTATCCCAACCCATCAGGGCCGTGCTGCCGAGGCGATTTTATTTTCGCTACTGGGTGGCAAGGGCAAGAACATTCCATCAAATACGCATTTCGATACTACACGCGGAAACGTCGAAGCGGGCGGTGCGATGGCGCATGATCTGGTCATTGCCGAGGGGAAAGACCCAGCCAATCTGCACCCATTTAAAGGAAATATGGGCCTTGAAAAGCTGGAAGCTTATCTGATCGAATATGGGGACAGTGTGCCCTGTGTGATGTTGACGATTACCAATAATGCAGGCGGTGGCCAGCCGGTTAGCCTTGAGAATATTCAAGCGGTTTCTAAACTTGCCAAAGCCCATGGACGTCTCTTCATCATTGATGGTTGTCGTTTTGCTGAAAATGCATATTTCATCAAATTGCGCGAGCCGGGTCAGGGCGAACGTTCTATTGAGGATATTGTTCGCGATTGTTTTTCATGTGCGGATGGTATGACCATGAGCGCGAAAAAAGATGCATTCGCCAATATTGGTGGTTGGCTAGCATTGAACGATCCGGATTTGGCAGAACTTGCCCGTGCCCGTTTGGTGCAAACTGAAGGCTTTCCAACCTATGGCGGATTGGCGGGACGTGATCTCGATGCGATTGCGCAAGGGTTGGTCGAAATTGTAGACGAGAATTATCTGCATTACCGTATCCGCACCAATGAATACATCGTTGAAAGACTGGATGCATTTGGCATTCCGGTGGTCAAACCTGCTGGTGGCCATGCGGTGTTTATTGATGCGCGCGCATGGCTCGGACATATTCCACCGTTGGAATATCCGGGACAGGCGGTGGCAACAGCGCTTTATGAAATCGGCGGCATTCGCAGTTGTGAAATCGGGTCAGTAATGTTTGGGCGGCAACTTGATGGCAGTGAAATTCCTGCCGCAATGGATTTGGTTCGTCTGGCAATTCCCCGCCGAACTTATACCCAATCCCATGCGGATTATGTCGTTGAGGCATTTGGTGAATTGGCGGAAGTCAAAGATCTGTTGCGAGGGTACCGCATCACCAAGGAACAAAAACTGATGCGCCATTTTACCTGCGAGTTTACGCCATTGTCGTGATGGTGCTGCGGGGTGAAACTTGACCGTGCTGTAATTTTCCATATAATTAAACGAACGTTCATTTAATTGCTGGTGATTATGGCACGAACCGCAGGATCAGTTGGAACCAAGACCTTTGACGAGGTGCGCAAGGCGGCCTTGCAATTGTTTGCGCGTCATGGGTACGCAGCGGTATCCATGCGCCAAATTGCGGCGCAGGTTGGGGTTCAGGCCGGTGCGATTTACAATCACTTTCCCAATAAACAAGCATTGTTGGCCGATCTTTTGATCGGTCATATGCGTAATTTGATTAAAGCTTGTGATGAGGCTGGTATTCAACCGGCCTCGCCGCAGGTTGAATTGGAGCGGTTTGTCCGGTTTCATATTCGCTATCACATAGACAGGGCCGATGAGGTTTTCATCGCCTATATGGAATTGCGAAATCTTGAACCGGATAATTTCCGCGAAGTTCAAACTCTGCGACAGCGCTATGAGCGCGTGTTGCGCGATATTCTGCGGGATGGAGCAAAGGCAGGGGTGTTTGAAACATCCGACGCGCCTGTTGCCGGTATGGCAATCATTGCTATGCTCACCGGGGTAAACACCTGGTTTCGCTATGGCGGGCGGTTATCTGTTACGCAGATTGAAGAAATCTATGTGAAAATGGTGATGCAAAGCGTGGGAATTTTTGATCCTGCCTTGCGTGAAGAGGAGAATGCATAATGTTTCATGCGGTAATGAATTTTGCCCTTGGTGAGGAAATTGAAGCGCTGAGGGAGATGACCCATCGTTTCGCACAGGATCGTATTGCACCACGAGCGGCGGAAATTGATTCAAGTAATGAATTTCCAGCGGATTTGTGGAAAGAGCTTGGCGATATGGGCCTGCTTGGGGTCACGGTTCCGGAAGAATATGGCGGCGCCGGTATGGGGTATTTGGCCCATACGATAGCAGTGGAGGAAATTGCCCGGGCTTCTGCCTCGGTATCTCTTTCCTACGGTGCGCATTCGAATTTGTGCGTCAACCAATTGAAGCTCAACGGTAGTGATGAACAAAAGGCGAAATATTTGCCGCGTTTGATTTCCGGTGAACATGTGGGTGCGCTTGCCATGTCGGAAGCTGGCGCTGGTTCGGATGTGGTTTCCATGTCGTTGCGCGCTGAAAAACGCAATGACCGCTTTATTCTCAATGGTACTAAATACTGGATCACCAATGGGCCGGATGTGGATACGCTGATCGTTTATGCCAAGACTGATCCTGATGCGGGTTCGCGCGGACTGACTGCATTTTTGATTGAAAAAGAGATGGCTGGATTTTCCACCTCTGCCCATTTTGACAAGCTTGGCATGCGTGGCTCCAATACGGGTGAATTGATATTTGAAGATGTGGAAGTGCCTTACGAGAATATTCTGGGCGAAGAAGGCAAGGGCGTGAATGTGCTTATGTCGGGTCTGGATTATGAGCGTGTGGTGCTTTCGGGCATTGGTATTGGGATCATCCATGCTTGCCTCGATGTGGTCATGCCGTACATGCATGAGCGCAAACAGTTTGGAAAACCTATTGGTGAGTTCCAGCTTATGCAGGCAAAAATTGCCGATATGTATACGGCTATGAATTCATCGCGAGCTTATGTTTATGCAGTGGCACAATCTTGTGATCGTGGTGAAGTGACGAGACAGGATGCGGCGGCTTGTGTGCTTTATGCGTCTGAACAAGCGATGGTGCAATCGGTTCAGGCGGTGCAGGCCATGGGGGGTGCTGGCTATCTTTCAGACAGTCCTGTTTCACGCCTTATGCGTGATGCCAAGTTGATGGAAATTGGTGCTGGTACCAGTGAAATTCGCCGCATGTTGATCGGGCGGGAACTCTTCAAGGTAACTGCATGAGCGTTCTTCAATCAAAAATTTCAACACGCTCTGAGCAGTTCACAGTCAATCGTGAAGCCAATCTTGAGGCGATGCGAATAGTCGAAGAAGCCGCTGCAATGGCAATGGCTGGTGGTGGAGAACGCTCGCGGGAACGGCATCTTTCACGCGGCAAAGTGTTGCCTCGTGAGCGGGTGGATAGGCTACTTGATCCGGGCTCTGCCTTTTTGGAAGTAGGGCTGAATGCGGCCCATGGCATGTATGATGGAGCCGCCCCTGCAGCCGGCATCATTGCAGGCGTCGGCACTGTTAGCGGGCGCGAAGTAATGATCGTTTGCAATGATGCAACGGTTAAAGGTGGTACCTATTACCCCATGTCCGTGAAGAAGCATTTGCGGGCTCAAGAGATTGCTGGCGAGAACAATCTCCCGTGTGTTTATCTGGTGGATAGTGGCGGTGCGAACTTGCCCAATCAGGATGAGGTGTTTCCTGACCGCGAACATTTCGGGCGAATTTTTTATAATCAGGCTAATCTTTCCGCCAAGGGTATTGCGCAAATTGCAGTGGTGATGGGATCGTGTACGGCGGGTGGTGCTTATGTGCCAGCCATGTCGGATGAGACCATTATCGTTAAAGAGCAGGGGACGATATTCCTTGCTGGCCCGCCTCTGGTGAAAGCGGCCACCGGTGAGATTGTCAGTGCTGAAGATTTGGGCGGTGGCGATGTGCATACGCGGCTTTCTGGCGTTGCCGATCATTTGGCGGATGATGATGATCATGCGCTTGCATTGGCGCGTCGTGCGGTTGCGAACTTGAATATCGTCAAACCGCAACAACTGGACATGCAACCGGTCGAAGATCCGCTTTATGATCCTGAGGAAATTCTGGGCGTGGTGCCCGGAGATTTGCGCACGCCCTATGATGTGCGCGAGGTGATTGCGCGTATTGTCGATGGGTCTCGCTTTGATGAATTTAAGGCCCGGTTTGGCAATACACTGATTTGCGGCTTTGCCCATGTGCATGGAATGCCAGTGGGAATTATTGCAAATAATGGCGTGTTGTTTTCTGAAAGTGCAATCAAGGGTGCGCATTTTGTGGAGCTTTGTTCTGCTCGAAAAATCCCGTTGGTGTTCCTGCAAAATATTACCGGCTTTATGGTTGGGCAAAAATATGAAGCGGGCGGTATTGCCAAGGATGGAGCGAAACTGGTGACAGCGGTTGCCTCGACTAAAGTGCCTAAAATCACCATGCTGATTGGTGGTTCTTTTGGGGCCGGAAATTACGGCATGGCAGGGCGGGCTTTTTCTCCGCGCTTCCTTTGGACTTGGCCCAATAGTCGGATTTCTGTCATGGGCGGCGAACAGGCCGCCGGAGTTTTGGCCACGGTCAAACGAGACGGTATGGAACGGCGCGGCGAGGAATGGTCAGTGGAGGATGAAGCGAAATTCAAACAACCAACCATTGATATGTTTGAAGAACAAAGCCATCCGCTTTATGCATCAGCGCGGCTTTGGGATGATGGCATAATCGATCCGCGAAAAACGCGTGATGTATTGGCACTTTCCTTATCTGCAGCGCTAAATGCGCCAATTGAAGATACGAAATTTGGCATTTTCAGGATGTAAGGAAGACCAATGTTAACCACACGACTAACCGAACGTTTGGGAATTGCCCACCCTATCATACAGGCACCGATGGCAAATGCTGCTGGTGGAGGATTGGCAGCGGCAGTGTCGCGAGCTGGTGGCTTTGGATTTATCGGTGGGGGCTATGGCGACCGGGAATGGATCGCCAATGAGTTTTTAAAAGTTGGAAATCAGCCGGTGGGATGCGGGTTCATTACCTGGACGCTGGAAAAAGACGCCCGCCCGCTTGATGAAACTTTAGAGCGAAACCCAGCTGCGATATTCCTTTCCTTCGGTGATCCTGAACCCTATGTAGATCGCATTAAAAAATCAGGCGCATTGCTGATCTGTCAGGTGCAAACCGTGAAAGATGCAAGGCATGCAATTGATGTGGGGGCGGATGTAATTGTTGCACAGGGCGCTGAAGCTGGTGGCCATGGCGAAAGCCGGGCAACCATGACACTTGTGCCGGAAGTTGCCGATATGATTGCCAAGGTTAAGGAAGAAACATTGCTTGTAGCCGCTGGAGGCATAGGCGATGGTCGC
>JAESUH010000094.1 GCA_016763155.1 Rhizobiaceae bacterium | reverse complement strand
GCGAATGGCAGAACTTATCGCCAGCCAAAACGCACTAACCGGTCGTATGCAGACGATGGGAGAGATGTTTTCTTCCCGTCAGGGCGACATGATACGCTCGGTCAACGAGCGCCTGGAGGGCATGAGCGGACGCATCGGTCAATCAATCAGCGAAACTACAAAAAACACTCAGGAAAGTTTGGCAAAATTGCAGGAGCGTCTGGCCGTTATTGATAATGCTCAAAACAACATCACCAGCCTGACCGGTCAGGTGGTGGAACTGCAAAACATACTGGCCAACAAGCAAACCCGTGGAGCTTTTGGCGAAGCCAGAATGCAAATGATTGTTCAGGATGGTCTTCCCCATAATGCTTATCAGTTTCAGGCAACCCTTTCCAATCAAAGCAGGCCCGATTGCCTCATCCATATGCCCAATGATTCGCCTTCACTGGCGATTGATGCCAAATTTCCACTGGAAGCATGGAGTGCCATTCGGAAGGCCGAACGCCCGGAAGATGCAAAAGCCGCCGCCCAGCAATTCCGCCGTGACATGGAAGTTCACATCAAGGCAATTTCTGAAAAGTACCTTATTCCAGGCGAAACCCAGGATACAGCCTTCATGTTTGTGCCCTCGGAATCAATATTTGCTGAAATCCACGAGAATTTTGAAGGCATCATCCTGACTGCAAATCGCAGCCGTGTCGTTATTGTTTCTCCATCCCTGTTGATGCTGTCGATCCAAGTAATCCAGTCAATTTTGAAAGATACCCAAATGCGCGAGCAAGCCCATCTCATACAGGATGAGGTTATGCGGCTGATGAAAGATGTATCCCTGCTGGATGATCGGGTACGCAAACTTGCCGGACATTTCCAGCAGACTCAAAAAGACGTGGACATGATTTTGACGTCCTCAAGCAAAATTACCAAGCGCGGCGACAGAATCGCCAATTTGGAACTTGAAGACAGCGCCCCATCTGCCGGCAAGGGTGAAGAACAGCTAAAATTAAAAGCGGTGGAATAATTACTTAGGCGAAATAGCTGCCTAGAAACTTGCCGTAAATTGCTGTCAGAATATCTAAATCCTTCAACGCCACACGCTCATCCACCTGATGCATGGTCTTACCCACAAGGCCAAATTCCACCACCGGACAATAGTCCTTGATGAACCGGGCATCCGATGTGCCGCCATTGGTAGAAAGCTCAGGACGATTTCCTGTTTCCGCTTCAATTGCAACACTCAGGGTTTTGACCAGAACTTCATCACTGGTAAGAAATACTGGGCTAATGCGGCCAATCCATTCGATTTCAAATTTCGCCGGAGTATTCTTTCCCTGGCGGATATGGCCCTTTGAACTACCCTCTTCGAGACGGCGAATGATTTCGGCGCGCAAACTATCACCGCTCCATTTATCATTAAAGCGCACATTGAATGCAGCAATCGCCTGAGCCGCAATTACGTTCGTTGCTTTGTTTCCCACATCGACAGAGGTCACTTCGAGATTTGTTGGTTGAAAATCATCAGTGCCATCGTCAAATGGTTCCCCCAGCAAACTGTCCAACATATCCATCAGACCAGAAACTGGATTATCGGCCAGATGGGGATAAGCAGAATGCCCCTGAATTCCTTTGACGGTGATACGGCCGGACATAGAGCCACGTCGCCCAATCTTGATTGCATCCCCGATCACTGCTGGATTGGACGGTTCACCCACAATACAAGCATCAAAAACCTCGCCACGGGCCTTTGCCCATTGCAATAATTTATCTGTGCCGTTGATGGATGGCCCCTCTTCATCTCCAGTGATGAGGAATGATACGGATCCAGATGGCGCACCATTTGCAGCGATATATTGTTCGACACTTGCCAAAAAGCAGGCAATGCCGCCCTTCATATCCACAGCCCCGCGCCCAATCATGGTATCGCCCTGCACTTCCCCTTCAAACGGGCCCGAAGACCAGTCCCCTTCATCGCCAATCGGCACCACATCCGTATGCCCGGCAAAACAAATATGGGGCGTACTGGTGCCAAGTCGCGCGTAAAGGTTATCCACATCAGGCGTATCTTCATCAGAAAACACCACCCTGTGAGTTTCAAACCCCAGCGCGTTTAAATGCCCTTGCAAACAATCAAGCGCACCGCCTTCTACCGGCGTAACAGAGCGACAGGAAATGAGTTCACGCAGCAATTCTGCGGAGCGGGAGAGTTTAATAGTCATGACTTTTTCTAGCCGCTGGCCTGACTAATTGAAAGGCCAAGATAGTATCAATTCGTTCCATTTGTGTGTGCAATTCAATTAGGCTCACAGTAACAAATTTCACAAGGTCAAACAGGGTATCAATTGACATAATCTATGATTAGAATAAAGTCAAAACAATACTTATAAAAACAGAGTACCCATGATGACATATAACGGATATAAATTGAAATGTGATTATAGCGTCTCAGAAGCTATAGGAATTATTATAATTTGGATAATTATTTCATTTTTCACGCTTGGGTTAGGACTTTTTGTCATGCCTTATTACGTGCTTAAAGGACCCATAAATAAAACTACTCTTATAAATGAAAATGGTGAAAAAGTTGGACAATTACATGTAGATGTTCACCTACCTGAAATAATTGGACATATGATTATTTGGGTTTTACTGACTATTGTAACATTTGGTTTTGCCTTCTTTATTTATTATCCGGCTGTTGTGAAGCGTCTGTTGAATGGTGTCCAAATACGATAACGTTAAGATTTGGGTATTTTCTTTCTAAAATTTTAGTTGTCATTTCGGAAATGGCGGTAGTCCGTGTTGGTTGGTTGCCTGAGAACCGGGCACGATGGCCAGGATCAAAATTGAAACCATGGCAACCGGTGGCAAGAACAAACAGATGATCAAACCCACCGACCAGCCTATGTCGTGAAGGCGTTTTATGCTTAGAGCAAGCACGCTCCAAAAGGATGCAACGCCTGCTATCAGAAAGGCCCCGCTCAAAAGCGAAAACCTGACTGAATCTTCGGGTGCTTGCACAATCATCACCACAATAACTGTCAGAATTGACAGCATCAACGCCTGACCGAGCATAAAACTCGCACGTGAAATACGGCCCCTGAAACTAAACAGGGCCCATGGTACGGTTGCATCTGGAGTTGAGTTTGAAATAGCCTGCCTCCTAATCGCGCAACAATTCATTAATCGCAGTTTTAGAGCGAGTGCGCTCATCTACTGTTTTAACAATAACCGCACAATAGAGATTGGGTCCAGGGTCACCATTTGGCAACGGTTTGCCCGGCATGGTTCCCGCAACCACCACCGAATAAGGTGGCACTTCTCCGTAGAAAATATCACCGGTAGCGCGGTTAACAATCTTGGTTGATTTACCGATAAATACGCCCATGCCAAGCACAGCACCTTCGCGAACAATACAACCTTCAACCACTTCCGAGCGTGCACCAATGAAGCAATTATCTTCAATAATTACCGGTCCTGCCTGAAGTGGTTCCAATACACCACCAATGCCGACACCACCAGATAGATGAACATTCTTGCCGATCTGCGCGCATGAACCAACAGTTACCCAGGTATCCACCATGGTGCCTTCATCCACATAGGCTCCCAGATTAACGAAGGACGGCATCAAGACCACACTTGGCGCGATAAAGGCTGAGCGGCGCACGACACAGTTTGGTACGGCGCGAAATCCAGCAGCAGAAAATTCGTCTGCACCCCAGCCCTCGAATTTTGATGGAACTTTATCCCACCAAACCGATGCGCCCGGACCATTATCAATGAGTTCCATTTCATTGAGACGGAAGGATAACAACACCGCCTTTTTCAGCCATTGATTAACCTGCCAATCGCCATTTTCCGAGTTTCTTTCCGCCACACGAACTTTACCACCATCCAGCAGCATCAATGTTTCACCGACAGCGTCGCGAATTTCGCCTTTTGTGCCAGTATTGATGTCATCTGCATTATCAAATGCAGTATTTATGATGGTTTCGAGCTCATTAAGGGTTTTGTTGGCCATTTGTTTACTCCTGACAGGCAATGTGACGTTTGGTGCAATCGCCACAAATTACTAAATTTGAGCGGACGGTAGGCGAACGGGCTTTTGAGGTCAATTGCCATCGCCCACACCTGAACAATTTGTATAAAAAAATTGAGATGAAACGGAGAATTTTGAATGTCTGATAGAAATGGCAAGGGCTGGAAACCACTGGTTCGTTCTCCCGAGGACCTCAAGCACGCCCATGAGGTGCCCCAAACACCACAAACTCTGGCTCCAGCCTATCAATTGGCATTCGATGACAAAGAGTTTCTGTGCAGCGAAGATTTGCGCCCCGTGCGGCTTCAACTCGAGCTTCTAAAAACCGAAACCCTGCTGAAAGAACGCGGAATCGAATCAACCATCGTTCTGTTTGGCGGTGCGCGTATCCCAGAACCGGGTAAAGATGCATGGGCTGCCAAAAACCCTATCCAAAAGAAAAACCTGGAGGCCAATGCCAAATATTACGACGAAGCCCGAAGCTTTGCCAGATTGGCATCTGAATATTCAGCAAAAACCTATAGCAAGGAAATGGTCGTAGTCACAGGCGGTGGCCCAGGTGTGATGGAAGCTGGAAACCGCGGTGCCATGGATGTTGGCGCGCCTTCTATTGGCCTCAACATCGTGCTTCCTCATGAGCAGGCACCCAATGAATATGTCACGCCTGAATTATGTTTCAATTTCCACTATTTCGCCATTCGCAAAATGCATTTTTTGATGCGGGCAAAAGCCGTTGCCGTTTTCCCGGGGGGCTTTGGCACGATGGATGAAATGTTCGAGGCGCTCACCTTAATCCAAACTCACAGAATGGAACGAATACCGTTTTTGCTGTTTGGCAAGGATTTTTGGACAAAGGTTATCAACTTTGAAGAATTGGCAAATCAGGGAACGATCTCACCCGATGACATCAATTTGTTCAACTTTGTCGACACAGCAGAAGAAGGCTGGGGACTGATCGCCGATCACTACAATCTCAACGATTAAGTCAAAAACAAGTTTTATTTCACATTGTGACAAAATGCACAGAAAAACCGTAATTGAAATCCTATGTTAAGATAATCAGCGTATAACTGCTGAAAATATGACGGACATAAGTCCGCGTTTGACTGGGAGTTTTATCATGGCACACTTGGAAAAAGTTTGCGTTTCTAATATTAGTTACACAGTGATCGGCAATGCAAGACGGCTTGTAGAACGAGATTTCCGCACGCTTTCAGCCAGTGTTGCTGCCACCGATAAGCTCCGTAAAAGCCCGTTTTTTAAACTTGCTGGCGCTTCCGGTCAGGAACTTGCGGGCAGTGGTGCCTTGGTTTTTGAAGGTGAATTGCTAGAATTTCCACGCAAAACCAACTAATTACCCAATTAATTACATTGTCAGCTCGGTAACGATGCCAGCCAGTATCTTGTTGATGTCGTTGCCGGAAAAGTCGATATGGGTGGCATCATCCACTTCATCTTCCCAATTCTCTGAAATATATTTGCCACCGCCCTGAGGTGTGATCAAAACCGTTGCCATTCCCAGTAATTTGGGAACCTCCAGATTACGAGCCATATCTTCAAACATCACAGCCTCTT
>JAESUH010000093.1 GCA_016763155.1 Rhizobiaceae bacterium | reverse complement strand
TGGTGAAGATGGCTTAATTCAGGGCGTGTTGGAGTTTCTGCAAATCCCTTACACCCATTCCGGTGTGCTGGCCTCATCGCTTGCTATGGATAAGGAATTATCCAAAATCATTGCCAAGTCGGTTGGCATCCCAATTGCTCCCTCAACCGTATTGCACCGCCTTGAAGCCGCTGAAAAACACGTCATGACTCCGCCTTATGTGATCAAACCTGTAGCTGAAGGATCATCGCTGGGCATATTGATTGTGCGCGAAGATATGTCTGTACCACCACAAGAACTTTATTCCGATGATTGGCCATATGGCGACCGAATCATGGTGGAAAAATACGTGGCTGGAAGGGAATTAACCTGTGCTGTGATGGGTAATGTGGCCCTTGGAGTGACCGAAATTATCCAAGATGGGCCGAGCTTTTACGATTTTGACGCAAAATATGGTGAGAACGCCCTAAAACACGAGTGTCCGGCGAAATGTTTACCAAATATTTACCAAAAGATACAGACACTGTCCCTCAAAGCTCATGAAGCGATGGGATGTCGGGGTATTACGCGCTCTGATTTTCGTCTCGATGACGGTTTGATGGGAAGTGGAGAACTGGTTTGGCTGGAAGTTAATACCCAGCCTGGCATGACTCCAACATCATTGGTCCCTGAGCTGGCCGCACATGCTGGCCACACATTTGAAGAATTAGTAACCTGGATGGTGGAGGACGCAACTTGCAATCGTTAGGCCCTGAGGCTTTACATAGCAGGAATGGTGAAAAAACCGCGATTGACGCGCCTTTGGTGCAGCGTCGACGTGTGTTGCCGCGTTTTATGCGCAAACCTGTGCGGGTGATTTCACATATCGGAGATGGTAGCTATCATGTGCCGCGCTCCCTTTTGGTAGGGTTTGCGCTGTTGGTAGCAGTGATTAGTGGTTTCTTTGGCTGGATGAGTAACTCACCAGCGCCAATTCAATTGGCAAAAGTTACTGCTGGCGCTGGGTTTGTTGTCAAACACATCAATATGAGTGGTGCAACTCACGTTCGGCTTAGCGATATCAAAAGGCAATTGGGTGGTCGGTTGAACCTGCCGATGCTTGAATTTGATGTTCGTGAAGCCCGCGCTTCAATCACTAATATTCCATGGGTCAAAGACAGCAAAGTCTCTGTCATTTATCCCAACACATTGTCCATAGATATTGTGGAGCATTTGCCTGTCGCTATCTGGCAATCCAATGGAAAACTAAAATTAATTGCCGAGGATGGCACCGTGTTGATGGATTTGACCAGAGCTTCTGCCAGCCCTGAATACATCCAATTGCCTTATGTGATTGGCCGTGGTGCCAATATCAATGCGCAGAAATTTCTGAAAGTCATGTCGGATTTTCCATCTCTTAGTGCGCTTTCTACTGCCTATGTCCGGGTTGCTGATCGACGTTGGGATTTGACCATGCAGGGCGGTGTGAGGGTGATGTTGCCTGAAAATGGTGCTGCTGGTGCCCTTGAAGAGCTCTATCGTTTGCAAGGGGAGCAAAACATTCTGGCGCGCGACCTCGAAGTAGTAGATATGCGTTTGCCTGACCGCTTTACCATAAGGCTTTCGCCTGAGAGCGCAGAAGAGCGCAAGCAAGTTATTGACCAGCAATTGGACAGGCTGAAAAAAGCGATGCACAAAGCCAGATATGGGGGAGCCAAGATATGAGTTTGCTTTCCCGCGATGGGTTCTTGCCGCGTATGAGGCCTTTGTCAAACAAGCGTTCAGCCATTGTGAGTGTGCTGGATATCGGCACTTCTAAAATTTGCTGCCTGATCGCGAAACAACGCCCGCTTGCGCCTGGGAACGAACTTGCAGGTCGCACCCATTCAATTGAAATGCTGGGCATTGGCCATCAGCGTTCGCGCGGTATTAAAAGCGGTGTGATTGTTGATCTGGATGCTGCAGAACAGGCCATACGACAGGCAGTAGGGGCAGCTGAGCGCATGGCGGGAATTACCGTTGAATCCCTGATTATGAATGTGTCTTCCGGCCGGTTGGTGAGTGAGGCATTTTCTGCCGATATTTCTTTGGATGGTTATGCGGTTGAAGATAAAGATATTGCCCAGGTTTTGCGGGTAGGGGCTGAACACGCATTGGTGCCTGAGCGCTCAGTGGTTCATTCCATTCCAATTGGTTATTCTCTGGATGGCGATCATGGCATTGTTCAGCCTCGGGGCATGATGGGTGATCGGCTTGGGGTAAACATGCACGTGGTTACCGCTGAAAACGCGCCTTTGAGAAATCTCGAACTTTGCATTAATCGTGCTCACCTTTCAGTTGAGGCGATGGTTGCGACACCTTATGCAGCAGGCCTTGCGGCTTTGGTAGAAGACGAAACACAATTGGGTTGCGCCTGTATTGATATTGGCGGCGGCACAACAACCCTTTCAGTCTTTATGGACGGACGGTTTGTATTTTCCGATGCGATTGCCATTGGTGGCAATCACGTAACGATGGATCTGGCGCGGGGACTTTCTACCCGTTTGGACGATGCGGAAAAATTGAAAGTTTTACATGGCTCCGTGTTGACTGGCAGCGATGATCAGAACGCCATGGTTTCAATCCCGCAGGTAGCGGAAGAAGACCGTGATATTCCAAATCAGGTGCCACGCAGCCATTTGACCAGAATTATACGGCCTCGTGTTGAAGAGACCCTTGAAATGATCCGGGATCGCCTGGCCAAATCCGGTTTTGCCGATGCGGTTGGCAAACGGCTTGTTCTAACTGGCGGTGGCAGCCAGCTTAACGGACTTGGTGAAGTGGCGCGGCGAATATTGTCACGCAATGTCAGACTAGGGCGTCCGCTCGGTGTGTCTGGAATGCCAACAGCTGCAAAGGGCCCGGCATTTTCGACTGCTGTCGGATTGCTGATTTACCCACAGATTGCACAATTGGAGAATTTTGTCGGGCGGCGTGGTGGTCCACGAAGCACGATAGACGAACGAAACGGGCCGATTTCGCGTTTTGGAAATTGGCTAAAAGAGAGTTTTTAATTGCGGCGGTGACGCAAGCATTTGGCTGGAATCAGGCACTGCCTGAGTGAGCCTTAACTGGAGACGAGAACATGACTATTAACCTGCAAAAGCCTGTTATTACAGAGTTAAAACCAAAAATTACAGTTTTTGGCGTCGGCGGCGGCGGTGGAAACGCAGTTAACAACATGATCAATGGTGGTCTGGAAGAAGTCGAGTTTGTTGTGGCAAACACCGACGCACAGGCTTTGAGCATGTCAGCTTCTAGTAAGGTCATTCAACTGGGTGTGGATGTGACTGAAGGCCTTGGTGCTGGATCACAACCTGAAGTTGGCCGCGCTGCAGCAGAAGAATGTATTGACGAGATAGCAGATTATCTTACCGGAACCCACATGGCCTTTGTTACCGCAGGCATGGGTGGCGGTACTGGGACAGGTGCAGCTCCAGTTGTTGCACGGGCCGCCCGCGAAATGGGCGTTTTGACCGTGGGTGTTGTCACCAAGCCATTTCATTTTGAAGGCGCACGCCGGATGAAAATTGCTGAAGCAGGCATTCAGGAATTACAAGACAATGTGGATACATTGATCGTTATTCCAAACCAGAACCTGTTTCGTATAGCCAATGAAAAAACCGGATTTGCAGATGCCTTTGGCATGGCCGATCAGGTGCTTTATTCAGGTGTTTCCTGCATCACGGATTTGATGGTCAAGGAAGGCCTGATCAATTTGGATTTTGCTGATGTTCGCTCGGTTATGCGCGAAATGGGCAAGGCAATGATGGGCACGGGTGAAGCCAGCGGCGAAGGTCGTGCGATGCAAGCAGCTGAAGCTGCGATTTCAAACCCATTGCTGGATGAAACCTCCATGCGCGGTGCGCAAGGATTGTTGATTTCAATTACCGGTGGGCATGATTTGACCCTGTTTGAAGTGGATGAAGCTGCAACGCGTATTCGTGAAGAAATCGACGAAGATGCCAACATCATTTTGGGCGCAACTTTCGATGAAACTCTTGAAGGTGTTATTCGGGTTTCTGTTGTTGCAACCGGCATTGATAAAACTACCATGCCAAAAGCGCTTTCTCCAGATATCAGCATGACGGATGCAATCGCTAAACGTCAACGCACCATTCAAACACCGATTGGTCAGTCACCGATTGCTCAGGCGCCAGTTGCTGCAATCAGCAAGCCTGCAATGCCTGCTGTAACTTCCGTGTCTTCTCCTGCAGAAATTGTGGAAAAAGAAGGGGTTACGATTGAACCGTTC
Source organism: Rhizobiaceae bacterium (assembly GCA_016763155.1). Classification (GTDB taxonomy): domain Bacteria; phylum Pseudomonadota; class Alphaproteobacteria; order Rhizobiales; family Rhizobiaceae. The sequence continues at coordinate 5,410 of JAESUH010000093.1, read as the reverse complement.
AAGCCGAGCAGTGAAATTTTCAGCGACCCGATCATTGATGATGAGTTTGAAGCGGCCCTTGAAAATGAACTGATGCCAGAAACATCCGAGTTCGTTCCACCGGCTGCTGAAGATCCAGGTGTTGCATTTCAAACACCAAAAATTCCTGAAGTGAAGGATTTCCCGCCAATCGCGCAAGCTGAAATTAAAGCTGAAAGCACAAGTGCAGATGATCGCGGCCCTATGGGGTTGTTGAAAAAACTGAGACAGGGATTTGCAACTGGTGAGGCTGCACACAAGGAAGAAAAAAAGTCTGTGACTAATCTTGTGGCCCAGTCCGGTACTGTTAGTGCACCAACACCAATGACTGCAGAAATGGTTTCCATGGCTGCGCCTCAAACTCCTCCTGTATCTCAAAGCGTTACTGATCAGCAACGTGTGGATGATAATCCTTATGCACCGCGGACCGGGCAGTTGGATAATACTGGCCGAGTGATTCCCTCCGAACGGCCAACTGTTGAGGATGATCAACTCGATATCCCGGCGTTTTTGCGCAGGCAAGCTAACTAAAAATTACTGACTATTACGACGATGCCCTCTTTGTTACGAATGTTACAAAGAGGGTTTTCTATTAAGTTGTTGAAAGTATTCAATTTAATTTTTATTACGTCGGTTAAACGGTAACATTTGGTAAGAAAGTGTGATTTGGCCATTAAGCGTCAATTAATTATGTTCGGTGCACAATTACAAATAAGCTTGCGCTTGTCTGGGACTCTCATTGACGAGTTGATTTGCGCAAGTAGGATTGAACAGAATTGGTGGGGTAATGATGGGAATTGATGTACTGGGACACCAGACGACAATTCGAGAGAGACTTGAGTTTAGCGGCGTAGGCGTTCATTCTGGACAAGCTGTTTCTATGACTCTTCTTCCTGCGGATGCCGATACAGGCATTATTTTCAATGTTTCAGATGCAGATAGTGGGCAGGTAACTGATTTGCCAGCCACTCTTCGTGAAGTTGGCGCTACCGATCTTTGCACGGTGCTTGGAAGCCTTTCAGGCATTCATGTTGCAACCATTGAACATCTCATGGCTGCCCTTCGGGCGCTAAATGTGGACAATGTCATTGTTGAACTTGATGGCATGGAAGTTCCTGTCATGGACGGAAGTTCCGAAGTCTTTGTAGACGCAATCATCAATTGCGGTTTGAAATCTCTTTCTGCCACCCGTTGCTATATTCGTGTAAATAAGCCTGTGCGGGTTGATATGGGTGCTTCCTGGGGTGAATTCATCCCTTATGAAGGATCTCGTTTCGAAATCGAAATTGACTTTGACAGTGAAGTCATCGGTCGGCAGGTATTTGCTTCTGATATGAGTGCGGATATCTTCACCAAAGAATTATGCCGGGCCAGAACATTTGGTTTCATGAAAGATGTGGAACGATTGTGGGCTGCTGGATTTGCTCTTGGTTCATCATTGGAAAATTCTGTAGCAATCGGGGATGATAATAAAATTATCAATCCTGAAGGTCTACGCTATAGCGATGAATTTGTTCGCCATAAAGCATTGGATGCTGTAGGTGACCTGGCGCTGGCTGGCGCTCCGATCATTGGTTGTTTCCGCTCTTATCGTGGTGGCCACAAGCTGAATGCACTTACCTTAGAGGCTCTATTGTCTGACAAGGAAGCATTTGATTATGTGGAAGCTCCGCGCTCCAGGCCTCATGTTGGTCATGGCGAATTGGTTGCGGTAAACGCTCCAGCCTATGCTGCGGTGTTTATCTAATATCAGCAATATTTTGCTCGAATTTCGTGCGTTAACGACAATAATCTTTTGTGCATTTGCACAATTGAAAATGTTTCCCAAACTCTGCCATAATGTTGCGGTAATCGGGGGCGATAAACGCAATTGATTTTAATTGAGTTTCGATGCCGAGTGGGTTATCTATTCATGAGATTGGGGCAGGTTCTTTCAGGATATATGACCGTTGGTTGGAAAGTCTGGATGATGCTCTATAGAGTAGTGCCGAATTGAGTTTTGTTATGTTTTGTTGGCAGGAATTGATCACAATGGACCGTGCAAGGGCCCAAATGTTTAGTAGCCTTAAAATTGGGGTGTTTGTGGTGTGTGGTTTGCTACTTGCATCCTGCAATACCGCCGAGACCAGCAGCAGCGACTTTGTCGACGATATAAAGCCACCTGATGTGCTTTATAATCAGGCATTGGCAAATATGGATGCTGGCGATCTTAAAGAAGCAGCCAAGCGGCTGACTGAACTTGACCAACAGCATCCGTATTCCGAATATTCTCGCAAGTCTTTGATTCTATCGACGTTTATCAACTACCGCGAAGGAAAATATGTGGAAGCGGTTGGCACGGGCCAACGGTTTATACAATTATATCCTGGCCATAAGGATACGGCATATGCGCAGTATCTGATTGGAATGTCCTATTATCGCAGAATGCCGCATATCACTCGTGATCAAACCGTAACCGGCAATGCGTATAACGCGATGAATACGGTTGTTCAAAACTATCCTGATAGTGAATATGCGGAAGATGCGAAAACAAAAATGCGCATTACGCTTGACCAACTGGCTGGTAAAGAAATGCTGGTAGGGCGCTATTATCAGGAACGACGGGAGTTTCTGGCGGCAATCAATCGTTTTCGTAAGGTTGTTGAGCGGATGCAAACAACCCGCCACGTGGAAGAAGCGTTGGCGCGCTTGACGGAGAGCTACTATTCTCTTGGTCTTGTTGGTGAAGCCCAAACGGCAGCGGCTGTTCTTGGGCACAACTTCCCGGAAAGCCAATGGTATAAAGACAGCTACGCTCTATTGCGGGGTGCTGGTCTGGAACCTAAGGAAAATACAAGGTCCTGGATCTCCAAGGCTGGCGACAAAATAGAAAAAACTTCCTAGGTTATAAACCAGCATGCTATCTCAGCTCTCAATTCGTAACATTGTGCTGATTGAGCATCTGGAATTGGAATTTCCATCAGGACTGTCTGTTTTGACTGGCGAAACCGGTGCCGGTAAATCTATATTGTTGGATGGCTTGTCTCTCGCACTTGGTTCGCGCGGGGATGGTGGCCTTGTGCGTGATGGCCAGGAGCAGGGCAGTATCACGGCAGTATTTGAACTTGATCCATCCCATCCGGCCCGCAAGTTTTGCAGGGAAAATGAACTTCCAGACGAAGATGCGTTGATCTTGAGACGGGTGCAGTCGGGAGATGGAAGAACACGGGCATTCGTCAATGATGCGGCAGTTTCGGCGACATTATTGCGTAAACTGGGAAAGCTATTGGTAGAAATCCATGGCCAGCATGATGATCGTGCCATGCTTGAAGCCAAAACCCACAAATTGGTGATTGACGCTTTTGGCGAATTAGAGCCGAAGGCTGAGGCCTTGGCGAAAGTGTGGAAACACTGGCGCGGGGCACTTGGCGATCTAGAGGATTTCCAGAAAAAAATCGAGGCTGCCCAGAGGGAAGGCGACTATCTTCGCTCCTCTTGTGATGAGCTTGAGAAGTTGGCGCCTGAACCGGGTGAAGAAACATCACTGGCAGAAAACCGTCAACGACTGATGCGGATAGAACAAATCACCAGTGATTTGTATGAAGCGCATGAGACCTTGTCTGGAACCGCTTCGCCAGTGCCGACCCTTTCCAGTCTGGCGCGGCGTCTTTCGCAAAAACAGGAACAGGTTCCGGGCCTGTTGGATGAGACAGTGGAGTTTCTGGATCAGGCATTGAATGCGCTTTATGGTGCTCAGGACAGTCTGGATACGGCGAGACGTGATAGTGAATTTGATCCCGTAGAATTGGAAAATATCGAGGAGCGATTGTTCGCACTTCGGGCGGCATCGCGCAAATATTCGGTAGCTGTAGAAAATCTGCCTGATTTGGCAATCCGGATGCGCAAGGACCTTAATGATCTGGACGCGGGCGAAGAGCGGGTTGATGCGCTGTTGGCGAAATGTAGTGAGTTAGAGGCTCGCTATTTCACTTTGGCGGAAAAATTAAGCGGTAAGCGAGCTGCTGCTGGCAAGCTGCTTTGTAAGCGGGTGATGGAAGAATTCCCATCGCTGAAACTTGAAGCTGCCCAGTTTATGGTGGAGCATAAATCCTCTCGCGAACTTGCCGGTCCCAGCGGAATTGATGATATCGAGTTCTGGGTAAAAACCAATCCAGGAACCAGCGCTGGTCCGATTGCCAAAGTGGCATCAGGCGGAGAGCTTTCGCGGTTCTTGCTGGCGTTGAAAGTTGCGATATTTGACCGGGGAACGACCCCAACATTGGTATTTGACGAAATTGATACCGGCGTTGGTGGTGCGGTTGCCGATGCGATTGGCCAACGGCTTGCGCGCCTTTCCGGAGGGGTTCAGGTTCTTTCTGTTACCCATGCTCCGCAGGTGGCTGCGCGGGCAAATAGCCACTTTCTAATTTCCAAGCAAGCGAGCAAAAACAATACTCACGTGACAACCAGTGTCCTTGAAATTTCGGATACAGAGAGACGGGAAGAAATTGCCCGTATGCTTTCAGGTGCGACGATCACAAATGAAGCAAGGGCGGCGGCAGACCAGCTTTTGGAGCAATCCGCACCATAGAGTGAGATGAATACGATTAATTTGCTTTGCGAGTGTCGCGCGTCTATTCTGACCATCTAATATGAGCAATTGAAACCATGATTTGGAGCGGGTTTTTGCAGGTTCGATTTATTCAATATGCAATTATACCCATCTTGGCGATTCTAATATCGTTGGTTGCTCCCGAGACGGCCAGTTCCAGAGTCATTATCCATAAGAAAGAAAAATTCTACCGGGTACATGGCAAAACAGGAGCGCAAATATATAAAAACATTTTGAAATCCGGCACGAAGGCAGGGAATTATACCCATGCCATCGCCTCGACCCAGGTTAATTTTGAACTCAAAAACCTCAAAGGGCATTTAACTTCGAGAACCTGTAAGGTTGATAATGTCGATATAGTGGTATCCATAATTTATACTTACCCCAAATGGGTGGATCGTCGTCGGGCAACGCCGAAAGTACGAAAAGACTGGGACCGCTTCATGCTTTATCTGAGAAAGCATGAGCGTCATCATGGGCAAATTGCGATCAATACAGCCAAAAAATATGAGCGGGTCTTCAAACGTAGCCGGGGCAGTGTTGCCAAAAATTGCGAGGACTGGTCCCGTTCTGTCGAACGGAAAATTGAACCCTTGATTGCGCGTTATCACAGGCAACAGGCGCAATATGACCGCCGTGAGCATGGACGATATGGCCGCATCAGGCGTGCTCAAATTGCCTTGATTAACGGCAAATAAACCTTGCGTACATCGCAGGTTTTGGTAAAAATCCCTGCTTGATATAAAGAAATATGCGGGATGAATTATGGGTGAGACGTTAGTTTCAGTGGACGAACTTGAT
>JAESUH010000092.1 GCA_016763155.1 Rhizobiaceae bacterium | reverse complement strand
CGGCTATGCGGACTAAACTACCGACCCTGTGTAAGATGAATTGCACGTTTACGACATACCAATGAACAGCGTTTGATGCCAATTGATGGCAAGCCCCAACTGTCGCCCTTGTTTAGGACTCAATTAGGGTATAAGCGATGGTTATCGACGTTTGTCGAACTTCTTGTCTTCTTCGCCCATCATTGATGTAGCGCACTTTTCAGGCATTTCTACATTATTCGAATAAAGAAAATGAGCACGAATTCTCGTGCACATATCTATGCGTAAATCATTGGTGAAAGGTAATTTCAATGAACACCGGAACAGTAAAATTCTATAATAGCCAAAAAGGCTTTGGCTTCATTAAACCTGACGAAGGTCAGATGGACGTTTTTGTTCATGCGACCGCGTTGGAACAAGCAGGGATTAGTTCTCTTGCTGAAGGTCAAAAAGTTTCTTTCGAAACTGAAGTTGATTCCCGCAGTGGAAAAACAGCGGTTAGCAAACTTGAAGTTTCCTGATTAGCGCGCAGCGCAATCTAAGCGTTAAGAAAATAGTAAATTAAGATTAAAACGACGGAGTTTTGCTCCGTCGTTTTTCGTTGATGTTGGGGCCGGAGGCGCGTACTGATTTTCGGTCATGCCAATCTCTATATCTCCGAAGTGACTTTCTCCATTCGCATCGGCGAAGAGTCGGACACAATGGACGGAGCTGGGCATGGCTTTCCAATCGGGGTTGGTGGAGCAAATAAATAATTCAAAGGTGTTCACTAAAACCACATCAGGATTTAGCGTTTTGCGGAACAAAATTGCTTCTGATTTGTGCTGCATCGAATACCGCAATGGGCTCGAAGCGGACATGCAACGCTATTTCGTGTGGCTAAAAATTAGCCCGTCGCAAATGTCAGTTATGCGGACATTGCAGACCTTGTTCATTTTTTTCTAACAGCAATATCCTGGCAAGAGCAGCCTTTTAGTAAATACAGCTGAACCCGAGTGTCTGCAGGAAGCGGACATGGGAGCCACATCCAAGTATCCCAGCAGCTCCTTATTCAGTGAAACAGGGCTGTAAGTTCTAATGTGTCGAGAGGCGCTTAGTTGATGATGGCCCAACAAAAACCCTACTGGGCAAATGAAGCGTTCTAATCGTGTGCCAGGGTATAAATTCAACATGTGAACGGCCGTTTATAAATGCAATGACTACCTCTGGTGTGCGAGCAACAATTGTAGCGAGATCATTTTTTTGATTTTTATCGACATATCCAATTACTGTTGTCGGTTCGAGAGCCCGAAGGAAACTTATGTATGTACTGCCAAAAAATACAAAAAAAACAATAGATACTGAAATTAATAACCCCTGATAACCTTTGGACCAAAGGATTGTAATTCCTCTTGCTGCAAAGCCTTTTAAACTCAACCAAATCCCAACAAGAAAAATACTACAAGTCATTCCCAGCCCAAATTCAAACGAAGTTTGCCGGTCTATGAATCCGGCTACATAAGCTCGATGTGCCGACAGGAAAACATATGAATAAAAGATGTACGCGGTTACTGCTGGGACCAAAAACAACAATGCAACAATAATTTTCTTTCGAGCATTTGTTTCAGTAGTACTAATATCATGCATTTGTATCACGTGTGAGAGCCCAAATTCTTCAATGTCTGCTTTTGTGTCCTGTCTACCCTGCTCATAGCCAAAATACTCAGCTGCTGTTGCGAGAGACAGAAAAATTCGTCCTATGACAAGCACAATAGATAGGTAAAACGACATGGTGATAAGGAGCTCTACTTTGTCGAATAGAGGAAACAGAGATATTCCAACTTCGATAGTAACGCCCAGCATGATGGCAGAAACGAATATTAAGCTAATCAGCGCAGTCTTAACCAATTCCATTTTCTCGAAGATGTCGTTGAGATTTATTTGGAATTTCTCATCGGTCATTTCTTTTAGATTTCCTCAAAGTATTTGTTGAACACTTGGCAGACCCAATCATCTAAGCGCACATTGAAAACAAGTGTGCCAGCAATCCATCGCAATAGACTTAGCATAACCGATTTTTTTGGAATATCTAATCTCAGAACATCACCGTCAAGTGATTCTCTCCTTGCCTTGACGACAATACACTTAGCATTTGACGTCTGCTTTTGGGGGAATTGGGTTTTGGGTCCAAAATAGTACAGGTCTGGATTGAACGGAAACTTAAAAAAGGACCCAAATTGCCAGTTGTAATATTGGGCTCAGAGCAGCCATTAGCTGTGTTCATAATAAGACTGCATGTGACACTCTGAATTCAAAAAATAGTAGGCGCGCAAAATAAACAAGCCCAGCCTATTTTGCGTCTATTTCATCATATCTGGCAAGAATAATACGATTGCCGGGAATGTGTTTATTACGGCTACTATCACCAAATCTGCGAGCAGGAAGGGTGTTACACCTTTGAATATCTGCATGACGGTGGCGTATTTTGAGGCGACGTTTCTTATGACGAATACGTTTAGGCCGACTGGCGGGGTTATCATGCCGATTTCTAGCAGTTTCACTACCAAGACGCCGAACCACACAAGGCTGATGGCCTCAGCGCGGAAGATGGGTAGGAAGACCGGCAGGGTTACCAGCATTGCGCCGAATGGCTCCATGAACATGCCGAGCGCCAAATATATCAGGACGACGATGAACATTAGTTCTGCGTAGCTTAAATCAGCTCCGGTGACCGTGGATGAGATGAAGCTCGATAGGCCCGTGATCCCCAGAAAGCGCGTGAACATGGATGCGCCAATGCCGATGATGAAGAGCGATGCTGTGGTCATCAGGGTTTCGCGCAGTGAATCCCACATGATTACTTTGTTCAACCGGCCGGTAAGTGCTGAAATAACGATCGCGCCCAAGGCTCCAACTGCACCAGCTTCTGTGGCAATAAAAACTCCAGAAAACAGACCGCCAAAGACCAAAGCCATCAGCGCTAATACCGGCCAAATGGCGGTCAGTGCTTCCATGGCGCTTAAATCGCCTTCGACTATGGTTCTGCGTGGGGCGATGTCCGGACGCAGCCAACAGGTCAACAGCACCACAATGCTATAACCGATGGCCGTCAATATTCCGATACTGATGCCACCTACGAAAACCTGTGTGATCGAAGTTTCGGCGAATACACCAAAGATAATCATCAAAATTGAAGGTGGAATAAGCGCGCCAATGGTTCCACCAGCTGCAATTGAACCACAAGCAAAGCTTGGATTATAGCCAGCGCGCACCATTTCAGGTATCGCGATACGGCCCATGGCGGCGGCACATGCGAGGCTTGAACCGCTAACCGCTGCAAAGCCGGAGCAGGCAAAAATCGAGGAAATGGCCAAGCCACCGGGAACATTTTTCAACACGGCCTTCGCCGCTTGGAAAAGGCCGCCGGTGAGACCTGCATGAAATGCGACGAACCCCATCAACAAGAACATGGGAACCGCACTCATGGTCCAGTTGGCGACAAAACTATATGGCGTATTGGATACGATGCCAAAGGCTGGTGTGAACCCTACCAGGCTGGCAATGCCGCCAAAGGATACAGCAATCAATGCCAAAGCAACGGGGACGCGAATTACCAGCAAAAACAACAGTGCTGCCAACCCCATGAAGCCAACTTCGAGACTCATGCGTCTGCCTCCTGAGCGGTATGTTTAGATCCGGTGATAAGTTCAACAAAACGGATAATTGTTACAAAACAGGCCAGTCCGAACCCTAATGGCGGTAGAAAATAGCCTTGCCAGACGGGAACCGGAATACTCAGCGCCACAACAAAAGTGCCGGTGGAAAAATTGTTCAATGCGGTTTTCCATGCGGTATAGGTAAGCACGGCATAAATAACAGCGGCAAAAAGTGCGATGAACATGTCGGAGATACGTTTGACAGGTTCAGACATGAAATCACCGAAGACTTCCACGGACACCATGCCTTTGTTCTTTTCCACCCATGCAAGCGGCAGGAAGGTGACGATCACCATGTAATAGCGCGAAACAAGTTCAATGGTCGCTGGAAGGGATCTGCCCATGACGGCGCGTGCAAATATATCAGCACATACATGCAACATCATCACGACGACACCGATTGAGGCGATCAGCACCAAAACCTGTATCAATCCATCAGCAATGCGCGTTAGAGATTTCATTTCCACCCCGGACATTATGAGTTTATCAGGCCAATTATGTGGCTACACAATTGGCCCGACAAGTATCAATTAAACGGCAGTCTTATTTGCCGTATGAAGCCATATCGACTTTGTCCCAAACTTCAGTCTGAACACGTTTGGCGATAGCAACAGCATCGTTTTTCTCTTCGTTGACGATCTTGGTCCACTTATCGACAAGGCCAACAAAAGTTGCAACGCGGTCAGCGGCATCATCCATGCCGAAACGTTCTTTAGCGATTTCAGCAGCAGTTTTTTGATCTGCAGCAGCAAAGGCTTCAGTTGCAGCAACTAAGTCTGCATCAGGTTCGATGAATTCAATGCCAGCTTTTTTCGCAGCAGCAACTGCAGCGATTGGCATT
>JAESUH010000091.1 GCA_016763155.1 Rhizobiaceae bacterium | reverse complement strand
CTTTGACTCGATGCAGCGGATTTTCTGAATCCTATCAGGCAAGGCGTCACGCAATATTGGCCCAAACGTCAAGTATTTCTGATCCAGACCGGATTTTCGCTACTCAGCTCATGGAGGTCGGCAGTGCGGACAAATTAGACCTTGCCTTCAATTGGAGCAATGACCGCTTTCGGGAACTTCGCATCAGCCAAGTGCAAGTCCAAACGTTGCAACAACGATCAAAAGCTCCAAGTATGGGCAGCCTTTCGGTTTGCCCATACGACCACAATATACGCCAGATACGACGTTCTTAACTCCCTGCTAAATAAAGAAATTCTATTTCAAAGAGCTGAGACCAAACATGTTGCCCTCAGTATCTTGACACAGTGTTACCCAGCCAAATTCTCCGATTGAGAACTTTGGTCTAACGACTTTTCCCCCTGCGTCAGCAACACGTGCTTCCTCCACGGCACAGTCTTCCGTAGAAAAATAGACGATAGTACCTCCTACCCCAGGAGAGCCATGTTCTGACTTTGTCAAAGCGCCCGCTGCACCGTATAAACTCATGTCAGCAGGAAAACTCATCATGTTTGTTTCACCTGTTGGATCGGCGATTGGCTCAAGCTTACCGCCGAGAACCGCTTCATAAAAAGCAACGGCCCGATCCAGATTGTTTACATAGATGTCAAACCACCCAACTGCGTTCATTTTTGACATATCCAACTCCTGTTTGTTTTCGATTATGACAAAAATCTAACAAGTCGCAGTTGGAGTGTATTGTAGATATCAGACATCAAACTTTCGAGAAAACCTTCCCGGTGTGTAGCCTGTGGCTTTGCGAAACGAGTGTATGAAATGTGATTGGTCGGCGTAAGACAATGAAGGGTCGCCGTTCAAAGCTTGTTGCAGGCGTAGCACCTTGAGAAAATCGTGCGGAGCAAATCCAGTTGTTCGTTTGAGAGTTCGTTGTAGCTGACGTGGAGACAAATCTGCTGCAGCTGCCATATCCGAAACCGAATAGATCTCGTCAAGATGCAGAAATATCTTTTCAGTGACAAGGTTCGCTACGACTAGATTACTATCAATTAAACTTTCCACGAACTCGGCCAAAACCGATTGCTTCGCCGCAAAGTCTCGACTGGAAAGACTGTGGTTTATCTCGATCAGTGGCAAGTCGCCAGAATATGGATTATCGACCATACCGTAATCAACCGGCTCGCGGCCACCTTGCCAAACGCCGGGCAGAAATCGAATATTTATATAATGAAACGCCTTGCCCAAATTAAGCTCTTCGGACGAGGCGCGCAGTTTGGTGACGCCGGCGATTTTTGAATCCAATTGGTCAAAGACGATATAGGTGCATGCATCTGGCAATGCATGAAATCGATAGTCATCCGATAGCGTATCGTTTGTCTTAAGTTCCAAAAATCGATGCACAAATCCACGTAAATGACTTGGTGGCTCTACTTCGACAAACTGTAACGATTGCACTGTTTTCTCTTTGCTGTTTCCTTTTGGGTTGTACATATTTGCTGTGCTTCTCTTGTTTATTTATTTTGTGTCAATAACACGTTTGGGGGCACAATGTGGAATGACCCAGTCATTTCCTGTGGCCCTCCGTCGCTACGCACTCGCTAAATTTGTTGGCCCACCATAATACCCAATAAGCGATAGACCCACTTTACCAAAGCAAACTATGCGGGCTTGAGCAGCTCCGGCGATAGTATGCATTCGCGGCGTTTCAGAGTTTCAGTAAGAAGGGCTCGAACCCGACATTCGCTGCATTCTGAACGAACGGCAGCTTTCAATATTGTCCGAAATTGGGTCAGTTGTTGACGCAAAGGACAAAGTCATCTGACGTTCAACATTGATGAAAAATGGTGCACCCGGGAAGATTCGAACTCCCGACCCCTTGATTCGTAGTCAAGTACTCTATCCAACTGAGCTACGGGTGCTAATTGCTTTGGTGATGAAGTTTGCATCACCCTGCAGGGCGATTTCCTACTGCCTTAGGAGGGGAAATGCAAGCCTGTATGCTTAAATAATCCAATAAATTCAGTTTTCTTTTATTCTGTGTTTTCTGCCTGATGCTATTCTGCGGCGATGTCGAGATTTCCGGGATCATCTGGCAGGTTGAGAAGGATTACCGTGCCACTTGAATCTGTGCTTTCAATGGCGATTGAACCGCCATGGGCGCGCATTAGTTCTGCTGCAATTGACATGCCAAGGCCTGTACCTCCCTGGCGGGTTGAACCCTGAAATGCCTGGAAGAATTTTTTTCTGGCATCAGTGCCGATTCCAGGGCCGGTATCGCTGATACGGATGGAGACAGAACCGATATTACGTTCTGCACTGATCTGCAGAATGGCGTTGGTGTGATTGGATGTTTCCATGGCTTGAACGGCATTTCTGCAAATATTCATCAATACGCGAAACATCTGCTTGGCATCGGCTTCAATTTCCAGTTCAGGGGGGATTTTATTGACCCAGATCACAATGCCTTTTTGGTCCAGGCCTAATAATTCATAAACTTCCTCAGATAGCTGATACAAACCTAACAGGCAGCGATCCAGTGGCGTTTCCTGCGCCTTGGAGTAACCAAGGACTGAACTGGTATACTCAACCGCCCGATCAATCGTTTTTACGAGCCGTGGGGCTAATTCACGGACTGTGGGGTCGCTCAGATTGGACATCCTGTCGGAAATCAATAGGGCAGAGGCCAAAATGTTTCGCAAATCGTGATTGACCTGAGAAACGGCCAGCCCCAAATCGGCCAAGCGGCGTTTTTGGCGCAAAGTGTTTTGTAGATCTACCTGAAAATCTTTCAAACGGTGCTCGGCAATGCCGATTTCATCCAGCCGTTTGCTCGGAGCAAATATCAATGCGGAATTTTCCGGATCTTCGGAAAATGCGCTCATATTGCCGGAAATGTTTCTGATGGGCTGCACGATCAACCAGTGTAGAGCCATATAAACCAATAGGGCGGTAATCAGCGAAATTGCGAATGAAATGAGCAATACGTTTTTTGAATAGATCAAAAGCGCCGAGACTAAATGCCGATCCTCCTGAACCAGCTCAATGATGGCATCGCGCGATTTCATGGTGGCATATACCCGGTAATATTGTTTCTGGTCGGATATCAGAAAAGTGAAAGCTGTGGCGATGGCATTGAGCGGGCCGAAATCATCCAGATTAATGTGAGCAGAAAGTTCTGCTTCCATGTCGTTGGAGGCCATCAGGGTGGACATGCCACCTTCGCGCACGACCACGGTCATGGATTGGGTTGCGTCCAATAATTGGCGCTGGGCTTCGCCTGAAAGCATGACTTCTTTGGAATCTAGAAAAACGATGCTTGCCACTTCTGCGGTGTCCAGCTTGTTTTGCAGCCAGGTGACGCAGAAATTTGCAATTGAAGGGACGAAAATCAGCACTTCTGCAATCATTACAAAAATTATTGTCAAAACCAGCAATTTGCCCGACAAGCCACGCAGAAATGATGGCCGTTTTGACGACATCTCATTGCTACCCTCTTGTTCGTTTTCGCGATCCAAATGCGTTCTCCTGACGCTAAGCTAATTTAGATTAGCCAAATTTTCTCAAAAAGCCTATCAGCCAACGCACAAAGGGTTTGCGGGTCAACGGAATATAATAACTGGTTGCTGCCCTTTTACCGATCTCGCTCATGGTTGGATAGGGAGCGATATAGGAGGAAACATCCTGCACGGTCAGGTCTTTAGATACGGCCAAGGCCCACATGTTGATCATTTCTCCAGCATTGGCACCGGCAATGGAAACGCCCAGGATTTTACCCTTTTTGTTGGTGATCATTTTGATCAGGCCCTTGGTCTTGCGTTCAGCCTGGGCCCTATCATTTTCGTGGTAAGGCCAACGCAGAATACGAATATTTTTGAACTTGGCCGCAGCATCCACTTCGTTATAACCCACATGGGCCAGCTCAGGGTCGGTATAGGTGACCCATGGAATGATGGCCTCGTTCACTTCAGCCTTTTTGCGAAAGAGGATAGCACGAAGCACAAGCCCGGCGTGATATCCGGCAACATGGGTAAATTGCATGCCTCCGGCCACATCGCCAATGGCATAAACCTTGCTGTTACTGCTGCGTAGGGATTTTGAAACCTTGATGCCACGGCGATCATATTCAATGCCTGCTTTTTCAAGGTTCATGCCTTCTACATTCACCGAGCGGCCAACGGCGACCAATAAATGGGTGCCATCAACGGTTTCAGTTTCCCCATCCACTGTGATGGTGACGCGAACGCCGGTTTTGCCGCGTTTTTCAACGGCTGCAACCATTGCGCCTTCGCGAATGACGATCCCTTCCTCACGTAGATTTTCAAGCACCACGGAAGCCAATTCCGGATCGTCCTTACCAAGAGCCTTTAGACCCTCAAGCACGGTGACTTTTGAACCAAGCCTGCGATGAGCCTGAGCCATTTCAAGCCCGATTGGGCCGCCGCCAATGATGATCAGATGGCTGAGTTTTCGTGTGTTTTCAAACAAGGACTCATTGGTGAAATAATCCACCTCTGCAAGTCCAGGTATTGGCGGGACAAAAGCTGCGGAACCGGTTGCAACCACAACACGGCGGGCACGGATCTCGTAATCACCGGCAATTATTGTATTGGCATCGGAAAAATAGGCATGGGCCTCAATCACCTTTACGCCTAAGGCAGTGAAACGCTCAACGGAATCGTTTGGGGCGATACCCGCAATGACGCTCCGTACGTGCTTGTTGACCTTTTTATAGTCAATTTTAATTTCGCCTCCAAGCGAGATGCCAAATTTGGCTCCTTCGCGCATGGTTTGGGCGTGTTTACCTGCAGCCAGCAGTGCTTTTGATGGGATGCAGCCAGTATTGAGGCAATCGCCACCCATCTTGCCTTTTTCAATTAAAACAACGGATACACCGAATGAGGCTGCAGCGGCGGCCACGCTCAATCCACCAGATCCAGCACCAATTACGCAAATGTCAGGGGTCAATGTCTCAGTCATCAATCAGGTCTTTCAACAATGTCATTTTGTGTTTTTATTGGCGCGGTGACGCTGTACTAAAATTGGTATCAGCGAAACAACTGCTAAGCCGATCATAGCAAAGATAATTTCCGGTGTGATAGCAGCTTTCAAATCGATTTCACAACTACCTAGAGCTGCACAACCTGGATTTGCCATTTCTTGCGCTTCCACCAGGCTATCAAGGCCCTCGCCAAGCAAAGAGTAAGCAAATGTACCCGGTAAAATTCCAATGAATGTGGCGACGATATAGGTTCCGCGCCCAACATTGAACATTGCTGGTGCCAGATTGATCAGCCAGAAAGGAAATAGCGGCACGAGGCGCAAAAACAAAAGGTAAGAGAATGCATTTTCTTCAAACCCATTTGCAAGTTTTGCCATACGGGAACCAGCTTTTTCACGCAGTACTGCTCCAAAGGATGTGCGAGCGATGCTGAAAATAATGGTGGCACCAAGCGTTGCTGCAAATGCTGTGATTAGCCCGCCAGTGAGCCAGCCAAAAATAAAGCCTCCGGCAATGGTAATTAGCGAGGCGCCTGGAAACGAAAGGGCAACGGCCGCCACATAGAGAGCAGCATAGGCGAGGGTCGCCATGACAAAATGATCTCTTACATAGATCAGTAGTTGTTCACGGTTCATAATCAAATTGGAGAGGGTCAGCTGTTCGTGCCAGCCATTGGCAAATGCAAATCCCATCGCGGCCACAAGGACAATCAGAGGCGCCCACCGTTTGAGCGCGGAGGGAGATTTCGATTTGCTATCAGACGAAGGTTTTGTTTCCATTTTATCCAATCTCAATTCCATGGCCTTTTTGCCTTTCCTACCTACAGTTTTAATTACACCAACTGTTTTAGTTTCGTGTGAAGATTAAAATGTTGGCGTTAACATATTTTTGCAACAGGTCGAGCGACGCTTTCACATACTGTTGAAAACGTTTGATTTGAACTCACACTGCTGTGATTAACCGTTATCTCTCAATATTTCGTAGCGAAATGTGGAAAAAGGGGCGGATATCTTGCATCAAAGTGATATTGACTTGAGACCAAGTTCAACTTATAACCCGCCCAACGTTCAGCCCACGGCTAGAGCGCGCATTTTTTTGTGAAAATCATCTTTTTTGGCAGAGCAATTGAATTGTCTTCAATCGGTCTGCGGTTTTTCTCAATGTTTGGGCGGTTAGGTTGGTTAGAGGTTGATATTTTGATGTATATCCGGACCTGTTACATCAGGGGAAACCCGGAAAAATTGAGGGTCCACCCTTTGAGGTGGATATAGTACTATGAAACGCACATTTCAGCCTAGTAACCTTGTTCGCAAACGCCGGCATGGTTTTCGCTCACGCATGGCAACCAAAGGTGGTCGCCGGGTGATTGCGGCACGTCGTGCCCATGGCCGTAAGAAACTCTCAGCTTGAATCTAGCTTGCTAGCCCCCGAACATAAATTCGGTCGTTTTGAGCTGGTTACTTTAAAAAAACGCAGTCAATTCCTTGTTATGAAATCTAGGAGTTCGAGCGCGCGTAGTCATGCGCGCGCTTTTGTATTGCAGGCACGGCGACGAGAAGCCGGAGAAATACGGCACGATACTGCTCGGTTTGGTTTCACTGTAACCAAACGGGTTGGTAATTCTGTCGTTAGAAATAGAATTAAACGCAGACTTCGAGCAGCGGTTTGCCAATGCGGGGAGACTGACAAAGTCAATCCGGATTTTGATTATGTCTTGATTGGCAAGCGCGCTGCATTATCTGAGGATTTCACAACTATCGTCAAAGAGTTGTGCAAAAGCCTTGACCGCAGCGGTGCAGTAGGGGCAAATCCCTCTTAAGAAATAGCGCTCCCAAAAATGGAATTAGGGAAATGATGGACGGCAATAACAAGAATACATTTTTGGCCATCGGGCTTTCAATTTTGGTAATTGTCATTTGGCAATTTTTTTACATCAATCCGAAGCTGGAGGATGAGCGCCAGGCCGCAGAATTGGCGGCTGAGCAAAGCCTTACCCAGCAGCAGGTTGGCCAAACTGGTGGTTCTACGACAGCAACCCAAAATGGTAACATTCCGACAAATACCAATACGGGCGAGACCCCTGGCGGCAATGGCGCCAACGTACCTGGCACTCAGGTGCAACAAGGTTCAACAGCTGTATCCGGTGGTAGTCGTGAAAATGTTCTGGCCAAATCTACGCGTATACAACTGGAAACTGATAGCCTGGTTGGTTCGATAAATCTCAAAGGCGCCCGCATTGATGATTTGAAGTTGAAAAATTATCGGGAAACCATCCAAGAAGGCAGCCCGTTGATTGTGCTGCTGTCGCCATCTGAAATGACGAATGCATTTTTTGCTGAATTTGGTTGGGTAGCCGGAACGAATGCAGGTGGTGTTCCTGGTCCTGAGACTGTGTGGAAAGCTAAAACTGGCTCCAAACTCACAGTAGACAGCCCGATCACCCTAAGCTGGGCCAATGATAAGGGTTTGACCTTTCTGCGCACCATTTCTCTTGATGACAACTATATGTTCACTCTGACAGATGAAGTGAAGAACAGTTCTTCGGCCAGCGTTAGTCTGTCTCCTTACGGACGGATTGCACGGTTTGGTACACCTGATGTTCAGGGTATTTACGTGTTGCATGAGGGCCTGATTGGCATTTTTGGCGAAACTGCTGACGGTGAAGAGCAAGGTCTACAGGAATACACTTATAGCGAGATCGAAGACGACAAGCAGCTCTTGTCGGATACGGTCAAAACCGGTTGGCTTGGCATTACCGATAAATACTGGGCAGCAGCCTTGCTGCCTTCTGGTGAATTCAAACCGAGGTTCTCATATTTTTCTGATGGCCGCGCGCGCTATCAAACAGATTTCCTTTCCAAGGCGATTGAAATTGCTCCGGGTGCAACGGGTTCGGTTGAACAACGTTTGTTTGCTGGTGCCAAGAAAGTTGATATCGTCGACGGCTATAATGACAGTATGAAGCTGGATCGTTTTGACCGTTTGATCGATTGGGGTTGGTTCTATTTTATTACCAAGCCAATGTTTACGCTTCTTAGCTATTTGAACCATTTTCTGGGCAATTTTGGTCTGGCCATTCTGGCAACAACCGTGATTGTGAAGGCTATTTTCTTCCCGCTGGCCAATATGTCCTATGCATCAATGGCCAAGATGAAGAAACTGCAGCCTGAGATGGCCGAAATCAAGGAACGTCATGGGGATGATAAGGCCAAGCAACAACAGGCGATGATGGCTCTCTATAAGAAAGAGAAGATCAATCCTGCAGCTGGTTGTTGGCCTGTCTTGATCCAGATTCCGGTGTTTTTCTCGCTCTATAAGGTGATTTATATCACGCTGGAAATGCGTCATGCGCCATTCTTTGGCTGGATTCAGGATCTGGCAGCACCCGATCCAACGTCTCTTTTCAACCTGTTTGGATTGTTGCCATTTGACGTGCCGAGCTTCATGATGATTGGTGTGTGGCCATTGTTAATGGGTATTACCATGTTCCTGCAAATGCGCATGAACCCAACCCCTCCAGACCCAACGCAGCAAATGATCTTTACCTGGATGCCAGTGATGTTCACATTCATGCTGGCAAGCTTCCCAGCTGGTCTTGTGATCTATTGGGCATGGAACAACTCGCTTTCAATTGTTCAGCAAGGCCTGATCATGAGGCGTCATGGGGTGAAGGTAGAATTGTTTGATAACCTCAAGACATTGTTTAGTCGAAAGAAAACTGAACCGCCTAAGTGATGTCAATATCAATGCTTGGCGGGGTCACACGATGACAGACGAACAAAAAATGCGTCAGCGCGAGCTGATTGAACAGGGGCGGCAAATGTTTGCGCGCCCCTGGATTTTCATCAAGGGCGTTCCTTCTCTTGAATTTCTGCCGCCGGAAGGGCCTTTGGAAATTGCCTTTGCCGGGCGCTCAAATGTGGGTAAATCCTCGCTTATCAATGCATTGATGAACCAAAAGGGCCTGGCCCGTACATCCAACACGCCGGGCAGAACCCAGGAACTCAACTATTTCATTCCGGATATGAGCGGTGATGAACCGCCGGTCGCTGTGGTGGATATGCCCGGTTATGGCTATGCCAAAGCACCCAAGGACAAGGTGAAGTCATGGACCAAGCTGGTGTTCAAATATTTGCGCGGTCGGGCAACCTTGCGGCGCGTGTTTTTGTTGATAGACAGCCGCCATGGCATCAAAGCCAATGATGAGGAAGTGTTGGATATGTTGGATAAGGCGGCTGTTTCATATCAGATCGTTCTTACCAAGGGTGACAAAATCAAACCACCTGCTTTGGCAAGAGTTGAAGCAGATACAGCCAAGAAAATACTCAAACGACCCGCAGCGTATCCGGTGATCCTTTCAACCTCTTCGGAAAAACATTCCGGGATTGAAGAACTTCGCGCGGCGATTGTTGAATTGCTGTAGCAAGGATTTCGGTTTCGGGTTAAACCCGTTCATATCTCTTTCAAGGATTGCAGGGTCATGGTTCAGAATTCAACCTCAGATAAATTGCCGGCCGGTGCGCTCGAAGCGCAAATTTTGGCAAAGGCGCTGCCCTATATGCAGCGCTATTCAGGCAAAACGGTCGTGGTTAAATATGGTGGCCATGCCATGGGAGATGCTGCTTTAGGGGCCGCTTTTTGTCAGGATATTGCACTTCTAAAACAAGCTGGCGTTAAACCCATTGTGGTGCATGGCGGCGGGCCGCAAATTGCAGCGATGCTGGAGCGTTTGGGCATTAAATCGGAATTTCGCGATGGTTTGCGGGTGACGGATGAAAAAACCGTGGAAGTGGTGGAAATGGTTTTGGCCGGCTCTATCAATAAGCAAATCGTTGCATCTCTGAATAAAGAAGGCGTGAGTGCTGTCGGTCTTTGCGGCAAGGATGGCAATATGGTGCTGGTGGAAAAAGCCACACGCAAGGTGATTGATCCGGATAGCAATATCGAAAAAATCATTGATCTGGGTTTTGTTGGAGAACCTAAAACGGTTAACCCGTATGTTCTCAATACTGTTTCTGAAAGTGGTTTGATTCCGGTGATTGCACCGGTTTGCTTTGGCGAAGACGGCAATACATATAACGTGAACGCTGATACATTTGCTGGAGCAATCGCTGAATCTCTTGATGCCGAACGGTTGTTGTTTCTCACCGATGTTCCAGGTGTTCTCGACAAAGATGGAAAGCTGATCAAACAACTATCTATATCTCAAGCCCATAAATTGATTGCTGATGGCACTATTTCAGGTGGGATGATCCCCAAGGTGGAAACCTGTATTTCTGCGTTGGGTGGGAGCGAAGGCAAGGGCGTTGAAGGTGTGGTTATTCTGAACGGGAAAACCCCCCATGCGGTACTTTTGGAACTCTTTACCCTGCATGGTGCAGGTACTTTGATTGTGAGGTAAGGTAATATGGATCAAGAAAAATCTTATGACTTTCACCATGTGACCGAGTGGGTATTTGACCTCGACAACACGCTTTATCCTCGCCACGCAGATTTGATGGCGCAGATTGATGTGAAGATGACCAATTATGTGGCGCGTCTGACCGAGCTTGAATTTGATCATGCTCGCAAGTTGCAGAAAGAGCTCTACCACGAGTTTGGCACCACAATGCATGGATTGATGCATCGCTACGATATCGATCCTCACGAATATCTGAAAGATGTTCATGATATTGATTATTCAACACTGTCACCCAATCCAGATTTGGGCGACCTCATCATGGCGCTGCCCGGACGGAAGCACATCTTCACCAACGGGGATGTGAGACACGCAGAAAACACCATCGAAGCGCTGGGAATAGATGGCATTTTTGATGAAATGTTTGATATTGTTGCTGCTGATTTTGAACCGAAACCATCACGCGGGCCGTATGACAAGTTCTTGGGAACTTATGACATAAACCCAAAAGAGGCTGTGATGTTTGAAGATATGGCTCGTAATCTGGAGGTTCCCAAATTACTGGGAATGGCAACGGTTTTGATCACACCTCAGGGCGGTGGCAAATATATTTCAGAGAATTGGGAAGATGAAGTGG
>JAESUH010000090.1 GCA_016763155.1 Rhizobiaceae bacterium | reverse complement strand
TCTGAACCCGATCCTCGGGTACCTGATTTATGTCTCATCTTCGCTCCTTAGGGGCTAAGATGAACCAAAAATCATCTCTTACGCAAACTCAATATTCTGTCTCATGAATGCTGACGGGGAACACAAAGCAGGACTCAACCCGGACATTTAATCAGCAGCGCCGCACATGACCAGCAAGGCGCGATCTTCAACTTCTTTGGCGAGAGCCGTCACATGACCAAGAAACGCCACAGCGTCCGCACAATGCGACTTTGCCCATTTGCGCTCGTCCTTCGTGAATATCTCACGATCTGACAGTATGACCGCGAGATCGTTAGGCATTAAAATCTGCCCGGGTGTGTGGCCCAGCTTGCGCATTATCGAATATGAAGGCCGAAGGCGTTTAACAATTTTCATGATATTCATTTGGAATCTCCGTTGGTAATTTTAAACCGCCGGAGGCAAAGAACAGCATCCAGTCGGTGTATGACTGCTTTGCTCTTTTGCTTTTTTGCTGTTGCCTGTTGAGGCAAGGACTTGGTAACTCGTAATTCTTGGGCCTGTCAATCTATATTATTGAATTAAATCAAATAGTTAGTCGTTAAAACTACCGACGGTAGGGATAGCTACCGGCACCATAAGAGTACATACCTATTTAGGCACCCATTAGGCACCAGAGCAAGATTCGAACGAAAATCATACCTAGATGATTTTCTAATTATCTGTAATCTGCTGACTTTATTGAAAAATATTGGTGGGCACTACAGGGATCGAACCTGTGACATCCTGATTAAAAGTCAAGCGCTCTACCTACTGAGCTAAGTGCCCCCTGAGTAACTCCAGGGAATCTTGTCAACAATGCCTGAATGCGGAATTGTTATCAAGACGTGGCGTTACATAGGGGAATGGTAGTGTCCGGGTCAATAGAAATATCGCTGATTTGACAAAAAATAATGCTTGCTGGTTAAGGAGGGTGAAAGAGGGGGTGTTTGACCCGTTCTGAGCGCATACATTTAAGTGAATTGCTCTAATAATCGTTTGGTCTTAAATGATTTATGTGAAACGAATCCTGCAATCTTAGGGTTCAAGTTAGAATTTATTGGCGAGGTATCGTATTGGGCGTAGAAATTTCCAGTTTATCGGCATTGTTAGCGGGATTGATATCGTTTCTTTCGCCTTGTGTGTTGCCTTTGGTGCCGCCTTATCTTTGCTATATGGCTGGCGCATCCTTGGATGAGCTAACTTCTGTAATCTCTCAGTCCAAAGGTGCTTCTATTCGACGTAGGGCGCTGATTGGCGCTTGTGCATTTGTGTTAGGCTTCACGGTCGTGTTCGTCATATTGGGGGCAGGTGCCTCTACCATTGGCCAATATGTGCGCGCTCATCTGGATGTGATTGCATTTGTTGCCGGATTGGTGATCATTTTGATGGGGATGCATTTTCTTGGATGGCTAAAAATCGGGTTGTTTTACCGCGAAGCCCGGTTTCAAAGTTCAGGAACGGGATATCTTGGAGCCTTTGTTATGGGGCTTGCCTTCGCCTTTGGCTGGACACCGTGCCTTGGACCAATCCTTGGCGTGATCCTGGGGCTTGCTGCGGCGAAAAACAGCGTTGCGGAAGGCGCTACCCTATTGGCAATCTATTCCGCAGGTCTTGGCATTCCGTTTATCCTTGCAGCCCTGTTCGTGCAGCCATTTATGAATTTCCTATCCCGCTTCAAAGCACATTTGGGTGTGGTGGAAAAAGCGATGGGGGCCATTCTGATATTAACCGGG
Source organism: Rhizobiaceae bacterium (assembly GCA_016763155.1). Classification (GTDB taxonomy): domain Bacteria; phylum Pseudomonadota; class Alphaproteobacteria; order Rhizobiales; family Rhizobiaceae. Next base: position 1,560 of record JAESUH010000090.1, on the reverse strand, counting down.
GTGCTGTTTATCTCGGGCGGCATGCAGACCATGTCCTATTGGATGCTTGAGACCTTCCCAGCGCTTGCAACGCTTGGATAGGCAATCAGGCGCGTCTGCGCCTTTTGCGGTCTCCTCTGTCCTTTTCAACTATGGGAACCGCTTTGGAATTCACCATTGGGCCGATAGCTGCCTGAATTTTATCCAAATCAGGTCTTGGCTGGATGGATGGAAGGTGCTCGTCCAGCGCCTTGCGCATGGCTTTTAGATGCTCGGTGGAAGTGCCGCAGCAGCCGCCGATGATTCTTGCGCCCGCATCCAGTGCCAGCTTTACATAATCGCTCATCAGTTCGGCTGAGCCGGAATAAACAACCTTGTCGCCTTTAATTACGGGGATGCCGCAATTGGCTTTGGCGATAATGGTCGTGCCAGGTGCTGCTTCGGTCATATCAAGCACCGAGGAGAGCAAATCAGAGGCACCTACACCACAATTGGCACCAATTGCGGTAGGCTTGAGTTTGACAGCGGTAATCACTGAATGGAAATCTTTAGGCGCAAGCCCCATCATGGTTCGCCCGGCCGTATCAAAGGAAGCGGTTACCACATAGGGCATATTAACTGCGTTGGCTGCTTCTGCGGCCGCGTTGATCTCTTCTGGCGATGACATGGTTTCAATCCACAACACATCGACACCACCTGCAATCAGGCCTTCCATTTGTTCTTTGAAAGATTCTACCGCCACCTCATAGGTGAGCGTGCCAAGGGGAACCAGCAATTCGCCGGTCGGGCCAACGGAACCAGCAACGATAACTTCTCTATCTGCCGTGGCTGCAACTTTGCAGGCTATTTCGGCGGCTTTTTTGTTAATTTCAAAAACCTTGTCATCGGCATGATGCAGCTTCAAACGGTGGCAAGTGCCGCCAAATGAATTGGTGAGAATGATATCTGAGCCCGAATCAACAAAACCCTGATGCAGAGTTTCAATTTTTTCTGGTTGAGTGAAATTCCACAATTCAGGCGCTTCGCCTGCTTCCAATTTCATATCAAACAAAGTGGTGCCCGTGGCACCATCGGCCAGTAACGCGCCTTTTTTTGCAAGAAGAATGGCAAGTTTGTCGGTCATAGTGGGAATTTCCGTTTAAATAGCGCTGATCGCATAATCATATAAACATTTCTTTATATTGTATAGCAGTAACCTTTAATATTGAGATAAGATGCCGAGTTTCCGACCATTTTACCTGATTTTCCGACAATTTTACGGTGAAGCTTGAAAACGAGACTTGATTGGGTGCGAAATGGGCTATAGAATTTAATTGCCGGACAGGGTTCCCGGCTGGGAGACTGGTGAGTTTTATATTCGCCGCTTGCGCACTAAACTAAGTCGCACGCAAACTTCGCCCGACAACTTCCTATTAAATTTTTGACTGTGCCTTTTTCAATGTTGAAGCTGGCAGTCCATAGTTCAGGCTTTGTCGATATGAATGATACCCTTCAAAAAACACGCAACCGATCCAAAATGTCGGGCGGTCGTTCCCGGAAAAACCACTTAACCAAAGGGCGACAATTGGATGATACAGCTCT
>JAESUH010000089.1 GCA_016763155.1 Rhizobiaceae bacterium | reverse complement strand
TTTAGTCAACATCTCCCAACTCGCAGCCAAAAGCGGCGGCTTGCTGATCTCTAGCGTTCTGTATGATTTATCATGTTTGGTGGCGACACTCAGGATATCGAGGTCCGGGTGTTCTTGAAGAATGTTTCTCAGATTGCTGATAACAATATCAATCAAATCCTGATTTCGTTTTGGTCGACGCATCAGATGATGCAAAGCAAGTAATCCAAGGATTGGAAATTCGAATTTGCCTTGTAACAACTGATTCATCAAAGCCTTTGAGATTACATCCCTTCCCTGGGTGAGGCCTTGTCTGGCTAATTCAGACAGTCTTACTCCGGGATTATCAGGCTCAAATCCAAGTGAATCTTTCGACATATAAACTGACGACCGCCTCAACGAAGGTGCAGAGACTTTGATGCCATCGGCCCAAAACTGCTCATAGGTCAAAAATATCTGGGTTTGCCAGCCGTCACACACAGTCAGGAACATTTCATATGTTCCAACACCATCTGAACCAACCCTTAAGTTGTAGGTGCCCGGACATAGCTCCACACGCAATGCGGCCCACCTATGATCGAAGTCCGCTTCGCCATCTTCGATTTTTGCGATTTTCTCACCCTTAAGAGAATGAAGCGTCACGCCTTCAGGGGTAAATGAATAGCCCTCCCGGTCCTCTCTCAAAAATATAAAGATACTTCCGCCATTAGCGGGAGAGTCCGGTTTTCGAAGTGAATAGAACCTTGCTGGTTCGCTATGATACTCGTGTGTGCTCTGGGTATTTTCGATTGGTGCGGCAGAATAAAAGGCAATGTTTGGACCTTTCACCTTGCATATCTTATTGCCCTCAACTTCAACAAGTTGATCATGCTGGCTTGCTCCTGAACGAAACCTAACCTTGTAAAAACCAGCTGGAAGCTTGAATTCCAAAGAGCCTATGCCAGATTTTATGCGTGAAAACCGGTCATCAATAACAAAAATTTCCGTGGCAAAATCTGCAGCCTCGATCTGCAAGGTACCCAGATTAGGAGTTGAGTGTGACATTGCCTGGCACCTCGATGAGTTGATGGAAATTTAGTGTGTCTATATGGGCTTTGAAATACCCTTGAGTTAGTGCAAGCGTGAACTGATTTGTGGTTATCGAATGTTGGGATATTTCCGCCCCGTCAGCCGCCTCAATGGTAAGGTTATGATTGAGGAACCTGTCAGCAACATCAAAACTAACATCAAATTTTGGTTGTTGCTGTTGATCCGGCTGGTACTCGCGGCCAATGAAAAATACGTCTTTCCTGTCATCCGCTTCGATGGCAAGCGTACTAGCTGTATCCGTACCAGAAATTCCATTGATGATATTGTGAATATAATCTTTGATTTGAGTGCCAGTAACCCTACCGTTTCTGTTTGCAGGTGCATTTTCCAAAGCATCTAACACGGCGGTGGTGAAGATCCCCCTTGTTTGGCCTTCGATATCTTTTTCTCTAGTAACTTGATTAAATGCTGCCCCATAACCAAGAAACATTTTGACCTTATGGGCATTTGCATGGGAGTTAAAAACCGGCAAAGGTGGCGCGCCAATTTGGTGAAAAGCTGATGTGCTTCGACAAGCATCCATCACCAAAATAATTTCATCAAAGACCCAATGACGCCTGAGAAAATGGACGTATTCGCTGACAGCAAGATTGGCTGCAAATAGCTTGCGGGCATTCGCAGCATACAAAGCTGCAGAATTCATATCGACAGGATCTGCAAAGCCGTGACCGGCCACGAATATGAAAAGTCTGCGGCCCAAATGTTGCTGCTGTGCGGCCGCTTCCACAAACGGATAAAAAAGGTTTTCCAGCTCTGGTTGCAAAGGTCGTGCGTCACTAATATCTGAAGAAACCGGCTGTAATTCCCTCGAAATGAGAGACGAGACATTGGCTTCATCCAACCCACCCTTAGCCGGTTGGAGCAACCATTCTTTAAAGGCAGCGGCATCATTGCACGGCCCGTGTAAATCATTCAGGCCGGGATAGCCATCAATACCGATACAGATGCCGTAATCAGCCATGTCAAAAACCGTTTGCGATTATATGCTTCATGCTTTTTTGAGTCGTAGGTTCATCGTCGAAATCACCATGATGAATAGCTTCGCAATTCAATCCATCTGTCTGGCCAGTGGATACGGACCACACGACGCCATTTTGAGTATTATCAATCAGCTGCCGGAAGCTCTCAACATCTGGAAATTTTGATGCCGGATATTTTTGCCGATCATAAAAACGGTTCAATCCGACCAGTGGAGCATCTGGTTCAAATTCTGCCACGCCAGAAACGAAATATAAAAGGGAGTGAGGATAGAGCACAGGCACCAACCAGTCTGCCGTCTCCTTCTCATCCAACATAGTGAAAATACGCAGGCCCGCGATTTGGTTTTGAAAATCGTGAAAGGCCTTAGTCGTCAATTGGCAGGTCGAAGCGGGGGCAAGCATGATGATATTGAAGTCAAATCCAGAGGGGCGAATTTCTTGTGCTTTCTCCAACAGATGAGCAATAAAAACTGCGCCGGTACTGTGGCCTATCAATGTGATTTTCACATCATTCGCGGACCCTATTTTGTCATTCAAAAGGGTTAAAAGAGCCGTGCCACCATATACCTGCGGATCACTACCAAAGCTGTCTTTGGTATCCTTTTTCATTTGTGACCAAAACACTCCGCCGATATTGGCAAGATAGAACTCTCGCAATATCTCCTCCACGGTGGTTGCATGAAAGCCGTGGAAGCGGCCTTTCAACCAGCGCTCAATTACTCTCTTGGCAATTGATATAATGGCAGTGATAACTTTTGCCATGGAGATAAAACCGCGCGCCTGCAGGGCACCTTCAGGGCGATCAATCAATTTTTCAGCAGACTCAGGGTCCATCAATGTTTTGGTCGATGCAATCACGGGATTTGCAGATCGAGCTGCGTTGTCACGTTCAATATCAGAACGTTCACGCAGACCTTCGGATACAGATTCTACGGTGCTTTGAAGGATAAAATCTGAACTCAGCTCACTCTCGAGAGCTGTTTCTTCGATGGACGTAATTTGGGTAGTTCCTGGATCGAGAGTTTCTGCATCCCTTACCTGTCCTGCTTCCTCCACACCTCGCGCCACTTCATCGAGTGCTGCATCCAGCTGGCTTTCTTCTGCACTGAAATCAATTTCAGGAAGGCTGTTCGCTGCTCTGGTATTGTCATCCTGCGATATTTTTCGACCAACAATTCGAAGAACCCGTTTCAAAACAACCCTGAAGAATGCTTCCCCGGCCAACTCGCGCATATTGTTTTTTAGAACCTCAAGGAGCCCTGCCTCCCAAACAGGAAAAATTGGATAGGCTCCGGCATCGACATAGACGCTGGTCAGTTTTTCGGCGATCGCCCTGCCAGCGGCCTCGGAAACTAATCCACCATGCATATGGATGACGATGTTTTTCTTAACAACAGCCGCCTCAACAATGGTCTCGACATGATCGAACGGCGTGTCGCTGGCCAGCTTTCCATTGGAGATGTGAATGATGTGATCTGCCATTGTTCAAGCCCCTTTCGATGATTTGCACTGGAGGGTCGGGAACCATATATTTCCACCCACTCCCGTTGGCGATATATTATGAATTTCAGGTGTAGAAACTGCCATTGGAATCTTCAGACACGACAGTAGGTTAACTTCAACCCATCGGAATTATTTGAAGTATTACCCATGTTTAAAGTTCTCATAAAACTGCATTTAGATAGACTTATATATAATAATATCGCCTCATTCGGCATGAATGTCAATTTCCCTTACTCTATTTATCAATTACGCCAGCAATGAATATTTGTACCACGGGAGTCAAACAATAGAATAAGTTTGTTATTTCTTTAGTAAAACTTCAGATCGAAAATTTCATACGAACTCAAAGGCACTGAGAATTTCTATACTTGAAACATCCGCAGAATGCATACTTCGCAAGCGGTATAGACATAAGTCTGTAGCTGTCATTGATGACACGATATCCAGCGACGAGCCTTTGTTATTTCCAACAACCCCTGACGCTGAAGCCGATGCCAAATTCTGGATCGATTATCAGGGAACCAATATTATTCCTTATTTCTATCGCTTCTTAAAGGCTGAACCCACAAGCGAGGCCGCCGATTTGGCAAAGCTTCAGCTGGAGCATGGTTTGGAAACTTTCTCCAATTCCATGTCGGCAAAGGGGCCATATTTTTCGGGCAGTAAGGTCAGTGCAATTGACATTGCGTTTGAGCCATTTGCCCTTCGTATTGAGCTCTTGCTCAAACGATACAAACAATATTCCCTGCCCCGACTTGGTCTTTCCTAGCAGCGCTATCACCAGTGGTGGGACGCAATATCTAGCTTTGGGCCTCTTATCGAAAAGACGGAAGGCGTATCTGATTACAAGGAACAACTTATCAATTTCTACCTGCCCTATTCCAAAGGCGGTGGGCAGAAAGATGTTACGCAGATATCGTAACTTCGACTATGGGCCTTTAAAATATCATTTGTACGGCCAAACGGGTAAAATTGAGTCAGCAACTACAAAACCAAAACCCTATATTATCACCATGTCCTGCTACTGACATGGCTGCTCAATATTAACCTATATAAGAAATTCCAACGTCGTAGACCTCACGACTAACTAGCGGCAGATGGAAAATCTATAGCGGTTCTGTTACAGTTTCAGCTGCAGGTGTTAATTATGGGTAGTTCGCATGAATGAAGGCGACTTCAAGCGCAGATTAACCACTATTGTTGCCATGGACGTTGCTGGTTACAGCCGGTTGATGGGAGTGGACGAAACTGGCACGTTGGCGCGTCTTAAGGAACGCCGCGCTATTATCGATCCGATCAACAAAGCCTATGGCGGGCGTCTCGTTGGAACTGCTGGCGATGGATTGCTTTTGGAATTCTCAAGCGTCGTAGATGCGGTTACCTGTGCCATCGAAGTCCAAGCGGCTTTGATTGAATGCAATGCCGAACTGTCTGACGATGAAAAAATGCTCTTCCGTATTGGTATAAATTTGGGCGACGTATTGGCCGATGGTAATGATATTTTCGGTGACGGAGTGAATATTGCGGCACGTATTGAGGCTTTGGCCGAGCCTGGAGGCATCTGCATATCCAGAACCGTCCGCGATAGCGTTCGCGACCGCATGGATGTCGACCTCGGCGACATGGGGGATATCGAAGTTAAAAACATTGCCCGACCAGTACGTGTCTATCAGGTTCTGTTGCTGGGACAGAAATTTACAACGCCGACAAAACCAGCAATTTTCCGAAAAACCTATCTGGCCGCAGCTTTTGTTTGTATTGCAACTATTGTGGCGGGTAGTGCGTGGTGGCTACAACAACCGGATACCAATCCTGTGGGCATTTCCACAAGCACTGCGAAACTGCCTGACAAGCCTTCAATTGCGGTGCTTCCATTCGATAATTTTTCCGGTGATCCGGCACAGGATTCCTTTGCCGATGGTATGACCGAGGATTTGATTACCGACCTATCGAAAGTATCCGGCTTGTTTGTCGTTGCCCGAAATTCTTCCTATGCCTACAAAGCAGAAGCCGTAGATGTACGCACTGTCGCTGCAGAATTGGGGGTCCGCTATATTCTTGAAGGCAGCATTCGTAAACTGGGCGATCGTGTACGGATCAACGCTCAATTGATTGATGCTAAAACAGGCGAGCATTTGTGGGCCGAACGCTATGACCGACCAGTTGAAGACATATTTGAATTGCAAGATGAAGTGGGTGCTAAAGTGATAGCAGCTTTGTCCGTGAAATTGACGCCAGCCGAAGCCGATAACCTTAAACGGGTCCACACCAAAAATCTTGCCGCTTACGAG
>JAESUH010000010.1 GCA_016763155.1 Rhizobiaceae bacterium | reverse complement strand
TAGTTCTGGAGATAATGGCGCCGTTGACCCCATCATTGCATCCGTTGAAAGGCTGGCCGTAACCAAAGCATTCATGGCCATTTTCCAGGCGTCAAATAGACCGACCAATGCCAAAGCCGTTGAAACCTGCGTGCCATTAATAAGGCCCAGGCCTTCTTTCGGTCCAAGCACGAGCGGCGCCAATCCGGCAGCGGCAAGAGCTTCGGCACCCGGCATGATTTTACCGCGATATTCAGCCTTGCCCTCGCCAATCAATACCGAACTCATATGAGCAAGCGGCGCCAGATCGCCTGAAGCGCCAACGGAACCTTGTGCAGGAATGACCGGCATCACATCTTTATTGACCATGGCCTGCAACAGTTCGATGACTTGCCAGCGAACGCCTGATGCACCGCGCCCTAATGATATTATTTTCAACACCATGATCAGGCGGACAATTGAATTTGACAATGGATTGCCAACACCGCTGCAATGGGAAAGAATTAAATTGCGTTGCAAGGTGGCTGTATCTTCAGCAGGAATAGCCACGGATGCAAGTTTACCAAAACCGGTATTTACCCCGTAGACGGCGCTTTTTCCACTGGCCGCCTTTCGAACAATTTCGACAGCCACATCGACTTCCGCCTTGAAGTTTTCATCCAGATAGATTTGCACATCGCTGCGATAAATCTGCTCCAGATTGGCGAGGGTTGTTTTTTGAGGAACAAGTTTCAAAGTATTAGACAAGAACGCCTCCATGGATGCGGGCATGAAGTGGCCGGTGGCCGATGCCATAGGATAATTCGGCGGGCATTTTCACATCCCAAATTGCTAAATCTGCTGGTTGACCGGCGGCAATTGTTCCCCTGCCTTCTTCAAGGCCAAGGGCACGAGCGGCATTTAACGTCACGCCAGCAAGGGCAAGTTCTGGGGTCAGGCGAAATAATGTGCAGGCCATGTTCATGGCCAAAACGAGAGAGAACAATGGCGAGGAACCGGGGTTGCAATCGGTGGCAATTGCAATGGGGACGCCAGCTTCAAGGAGGGCCGCAACCGGCGGCATGCGAGTTTCATGCAACGTGTAAAACGCACCGGGCAGCAATACGGCCACGGTGCCGTTTTTTGCCATCGCGTCCACGCCGGATTGATCAAGATATTCCAAATGGTCTGCAGATAGTCCTCGACGTTCTGCAACAAGGGCTGCGCCATTCAGATTGCTCAACTGCTCGGCGTGCAATTTCACCGGCAAGTTCAAACCTGCGGCAGCATTGAAAACTTTTTCAATTTGTTTTCTGGAAAACCCGATCCCCTCGCAAAATCCGTCAACGGCATCAACTAAACCTTCGCTTACAGCCGCAGGTAGAATTTCATTGCAAACATAATCGATATAATCATCAGCGCGATTTGAATATTCTGGAGTAAGGGCATGTGCGCCAAGAAAGGTGGTACGAACATGAACCGGACGTTCTTTTTCAAGCCTTCGTGCCACTCGCAACATTGCCAATTCATTTTTCAAATCGAGGCCGTAACCTGATTTTACTTCAATCGTACCAACGCCATCGGCCAGCAACATGTCCAAACGTTTTAATGCGCCATCCAACAGCTCTTCTTCACTAGCCGCACGTGTTGCCTTAACCGTTGAAACAATGCCGCCACCGGCGCGGGCAACTTCTTCATAAGATGCCCCTTCAAGGCGCATTTCAAATTCTGCTGCCCGGTCGCCGCCATAGACCAGGTGGGTGTGGCAATCAATCAATGCTGGCGTGATTAGCCGATCAGAATAATGTTTCTGCGTGACGCCGATATATTCTGCGGGCAATTCATGATGTGGCCCGACCCAGACAATTTTGTCTTCATTGATGACAACACAGCCCTTTTCAATCAAGCCATAAGAGCCCTGATTTTTCTGCATGGTTGCAATGTTGGCGTGAAGACAGATTGGGCCAGTCATTTGGGTTTCCAAGGGTTGATATTGCTGTTAGACTGACATGTATATACAAGTTGCGTCAAGAAGGAAATTACCATGAAATTCGTTGGAACCCTGTTTGCAGAACAAGCATTATTGGCAAGTGGATGGGCGAAAAATGTTCGCGTATCAATTGATGATCGTGGTCTGATTAAATCCATCCAGACGGGTTCAACTGCACAAGCAGGTGATCTGAATTTGAAAGACCGCGCACTGCTGCCTGCACCGTCCAATTTACACAGCCATGCATTTCAGCGCGCCATGGCAGGCCTGACAGAATACCGTTCTGCCACGAAAGATAATTTTTGGACCTGGCGCGAATTGATGTTCAAATTTGCGGATATCCTCTCGCCGCAAGATGTGCAGGCGATAGCTGCATTTGTTCAAATGGAAATGCTGGAAGCTGGATATGCAGCCTGCGGAGAATTTCATTATCTTCACCATCAAGCTGAAGGTGTTCCCTATGACGATCCAGCAGAAATGGCCAACCAGATATTCGCTGCTGCTGCAAATACCGGAATTGGTCTCACGCTTTTACCCGTACTCTATCGACGTGGAGGGCTGGATGATCGGGCATTATCTCCGGGGCAATCTCGGTTTGGGTGCACGCGTGACTTATATGAAAATCTGATATCTGCAGCTCAAAAATCTGCAACCGGGCTCAACGCTGATTGCAATATTGGCGTTGCTCCTCACTCACTTCGAGCAATTTCCCAAGAAGACTTGCAATGGGTGCAATCATTATTGCCGGATGCACCAATTCATATTCACATCGCGGAACAAGTGGCGGAAGTCGATGATGTGCTCGCCACCTATGGCGCCCGCCCCGTGCAATGGCTTTTGGATAATAATCCGGTTGATGAACGTTGGTGTTTGATCCATGCCACCCATATGAGCGAAGATGAAACCAACCGTTTAGCTCGTAGCGGCGCGGTGGTGGGCCTTTGTCCGATTACGGAAAGTAATCTTGGGGATGGCATTTTCAATGCGAACTCCTATCTGCCAGCCGGCGGAAAAATCGGCCTTGGTTCCGATTCAAATATCCGTATCTCGCTTTCAGAAGAACTTCGGACGCTGGAATATTCCCAGCGACTTCGCCACAAGGCACGGGCAGTACTGGTGGATGAAAACATATCCGTTGGGCGCAATTTGTTTGAACGTGTTGCATCTGGCAGTGCACAGGCAATGAAACGAAACAGTGGTGAAATCGCGGAAAACCATCTTGCTGATTTACTCACTCTCGATGTGAATTCTGTTCACACGGTTGGATTATCCGGCGACAAATTATTGGATGGTTGGATATTTGCCGGGAATGACGACTTGGTGCGTGACGTGTTTTCTGCCGGTCGCCATGTGGTTGAAAATGGGCACCACAAAAATAGCGCATCTATCACATCCGGGTTTCATTCAACTATCCAAAAATTGCGTCAGGCCGTTTAGGACTCCACGCACGATACTGCAGGCGCCCCAAGACTCACGCCTGCAATCCAAATAGGTTTTTCAACACCTTATCCACAGTCACACGGTTGTCACACAACCTTTGTGAAGCTGTCACATGCACATGCGAAGTGTTAGCCGCAACAATTTTGGAGCGCCGACATGAGCAATATTGCAGTGGAAGTAACAGATCTATGCAAGTCCTTTACGAAAGGGGCAAGAGCTCTTCATGAGGTCTCCATTTCTGTGACAAAGGGAGAAATGGTTGCACTGATCGGCGCATCTGGTTCAGGCAAATCCACATTGCTGCGCCATGTGGCAGGACTTGTGGAAGCAGACAAACGCAGCAACTCCACCATTAAAATTTTTGGCAGGACTATTCTTAAATCCGGAAAAATCTCGGCTGAGGCCAGAACAATTCGCGCTTCAATCGGCGTCATATTTCAGCAATTCAACCTTGTTGGCAGACTGTCTGTTTTGACCAATGTGTTGATTGGATTTTTAGGACAGATGTCGGTTTTAAAAGGCACGCTGGGTCTTTTTAGCAAACAACAAAAAGAAATCGCCATGCAGGCGCTGCAGCGTGTGGGTATTGAACAATATGCATTAAGGCGCGGGTCCAATTTATCGGGCGGCCAACAACAACGTGCTGCCATTGCTCGCACACTGGTTCAGGGTGCTGAGATCATTATTGCTGATGAACCCATCGCCTCGCTTGATCCTTCATCTGCTCGCAGGGTGATGGATATTTTGGGTAGCCTCAACCGCGAAGACGGGACAACAATTATCGTCTCGCTGCATCAAGTTGAATATGCCTTGAAATATTGCCCCCGAACCATCGCACTTCGCGCAGGCGAAGTTGTTTATGACGGCCCTTCGAAAGCTTTGACCCCGGCATTTCTGGGTGAACTCTATGGCGCGGAGAGCGAAGAATTATTCCTTCCTGGACTGGAAGCACCTGCGCCTGAACACAACGACGCCAACGGCAAGCCTCAAAAGCTGGATACGGAAAAATCGATCATCATTCCAACGCCTGAAGCAATCACTCAATCAATGCCCAGCCTACAAAAACATACACATCAACAAGGAGAATTATAATGCTACGCAAACTAACAAGTGCTGCAATTATTGCGGCTTCGCTCGCCTCAGCTTCGGTTTCATATGCCGCAGATACGGTGAATTTCGGGATTATCTCGACGGAATCCTCAACCAATTTGAAAAAAACATGGAAACCATTCCTGAATGCCATGAGAGAAAGCACTGGCCTTGAAATCAAAGCCTTTTTCGCATCCGATTATGCAGGCGTGATTGAAGGTATGCGTTTTAACAAGGTTCAAATTGCATGGTTCGGCAATAAATCCGCCATGGAAGCGGTAGATCGTTCGCAAGGCGAAGTATTTGCCCAGGCGGTCGATGTGAGCGGCAATCCTGGTTATTGGTCTTTGCTAATCACGCAAAAAGACAGCCCGATTAACAATCTCGACGATTTGATGAAATGCGACAAAAGCGTCAATTTTGGTATCGGCGATCCGAACTCTACTTCTGGCTTCCTCGTACCGACAACCTATATTTTTGCGGCCAAGAATATTGACCCAAAAAAATGCTTCAAATCTGTTCGCAATGCCAGCCATGAAGTGAACGCACTTTCCGTTGCAAACGATCAGGTAGATGTTGCAACCAACAATACTGAAAGCATGCGCCGCATCGAAATTACCAAGCCGGATGCCTTCAAGAAAATCAAAATCATCTGGAAATCACCATTGATCCCTTCCGATCCTCTCGTATGGCGTAAAGATCTGGATGACGGTGTAAAATCCAAAGTCTATAAATTCGTGATGTCCTATGGCCGCAACGGCACACCGCAAGAAGTAGAAGCTGCACGCAAAGTGTTGGCTGAATTGCAGTGGGCACCGTTCAAACCTTCTTCAGATGCGCAGCTTTACCCAATTCGCATTCTGGCCATCAATAAATCTATCCTGCAGATCAAGGGCGACGAGAAAATGTCTGCCACTGAAAAGCAGGAAAAAACCGCTGAGCTCAATGTCAAAGCGGCAGCGATTGAAAAACTGGTTTCTGTTGTTCCCTCCATGTAGCGCCCCTCATCTGAGGTAACAACACTTGCGCCCGCTTCTCCTCGGAAGTGGGCGTCTTTTATATGAGGTTCCCGATGCATACAAATGATGTTTCACCTGCTCATTCCGCCGATATTAAAATTGAAGTACCCAAGGCAAGACTATGGGAAAGATCCAAACCGCTGCTTGTTGGTTTGGTAATTGCAGCAATATTGGTCTGGAGCTGGAACCCAGCGGAGATGTTCAATGTCGTCTCGCTTTTCAACGACGCCGGTAATATGGTTGAATTTGCCAAGGATTTTTCCCATCCCAATTTTCGCGACTGGGACGTTTATCTTGAAGAAATGCTAATCACGGTGAACACCGCCATATGGGGAACTTTTCTGGCGATCATTGTTGGCATTCCATTTGCAATTTTATCTTCTTCCAACATCGCACCAGTGTGGATTGTGCAACCAGTTCGTCGTTTGATGGATGCCAG
>JAESUH010000088.1 GCA_016763155.1 Rhizobiaceae bacterium | reverse complement strand
GACGGTGTCAACCAGCCAACGGGGCTGTTGACGAATACAACTGTCGCCGAGGCCAGTTGGTCTTGGGGAAATATCGGTTATATCGCCACGGGCTCGGACGGCACGTTTCCTGCCTCTGAGGCTTCGGACGTTTTGATTGAAACCGTTTACAGTTTGAAAGCCGGATATCGCCAGAACGCCCACTGGGTGATGAACCGAAAATCCCAGGCTGAAATCAGAAAGCTGAAAGATGATGACGGCAACTATCTCTGGCATGCACCAGCGGGTGTCGGTGCAAATGCATCCTTGATGGGGTTCCCATTGGTGGAAGCCGAGGACATGCCAGATATTGCCAGCGACTCTCTTTCAATTGCCTTTGGTGATTTCAACCGGGGATATCTGATCGTTGACCGTGCTGGTGTGCGCGTCCTGCGTGACCCTTATTCTGCAAAACCCTATGTGCTGTTTTACACCACCAAACGTGTTGGCGGCGGGGTGCAGGACTTTGATGCGATCAAACTTTTGAAATTCGGCACAGCATAACGGTTCTCCTCCCGAACCGTTTTTCGCAATAGCGAAATAATGCTGCCGTGGCGGCCCTGCTTTCCGTTTCCTCCCTTCGGGTAGCGGGGCCGTCGTCTCTGATGTTCTAAAATTTGGATCTGTTTAAATGACAATTTCCCTTGTTTTGCCGCCAGTGGATACGCCGGTTTCGCTTACTCAGGCAAAGACCCATTTGCGATGTGAAACCAGTGTTGATGATGATTACATCACTGATTTGATTAAAACGGCAACCAGCTTTGTCGAACAGAAAATCAATCGAAAACTGCTCACCCAGACCTGGCGCCAATACGTGGATGGGGTTGGGCCGGACGGAACAATTTGTCTTCAAATACGTCCCCCTCAATTTATCAGTGAGGTGACGGTATACGATTCTCTGGGAAATCCGAGCGTATTGGATGCTCAGGACTATTCGTTGAAACAATACGCATCACCTCCGACCGTGACGCTGAAAACTGGCATCTCCACCGGAACGGCGGAGTTAGATGTGGTTGCGGGCTTTGGCGACACCGCCACAGATGTGCCCGGCAGCATATTGCGGGCAATTTTGGTTCTGGTAGCCCATTGGTATGAATTCCGCGGCGCTATCGATGTTTCGCAACAACCAGCGTCCATTCCGTCGGGGTTTGAAACATTGTTGGCGCCCTTCATGGAGCCAAAATTGTGATGGTGAAATCAGATCTTCAGGCAGGTTCCTTCCGGCGTAGAATGACGCTCCAACGCGAAGTTGAAACTTCAGATGGTTGCGGTGGTTTCACGACCAATTGGGAATCCCAGTTCGATCTTTGGGCCCAAATCACACCAGTGCGAAGTTCGTCAATTTCACGTGCAGATAATCTGGATCAGGAAATCACTCACACAGTGGTCATGCGGAAAACGGGAGGCATCAGTCAGGGCATGCGACTTTTGTCCGGCAGCCGGGTTTTCCAAATTGAATCAGTTTATGACCCGGATGAAACCGGGCGATACCTGCAATGCGACGCTCGCGAGTTGAGGTGAAAGCCAATTTCTATTCTGATCCCGGAGATATTAAATGCATCCAGCAATTGCCCTTCAGGGTGAAATATATACCGCTCTGGTAAATTCTACCGATCTGATTTCAAACCTCGGCGGAGCCTTCATTTATGACGATGTGCCGGACGGACAAAAGCCACCCTATGTGCTTTTCGGACCAGCCATTTATTCAAATTGGACAACATCCACCGAAGGCGGAACCGAACATGCCATCAGCCTTGATATCTGGTCTTCAGAGAATGGCAGAAAACAGGTGTTGGAAATAGCGACCCATATTGAGGCTGCATTGAACGCCTTGCCGCAATCGATATCTGGCCATCACCTGATTAATTTCGACCATCAAAACCTTGAAGTAAGGCGTGATGGGGCAAGTCGATATTTCCACGGTATTTTGAACTGCCGCGCCGTCACTGAGCCCGAATAAAACCAATACCTTTTTAAAGGAATGAAGCCATGACTGCCCAAAAAGGCAAAGACCTGCTGTTGAAAATTGACGTCGATGACGTCGGTAGTTTTGAAACGGTAGCGGGAATACGATCGCGTCAATTGTCTTTCAATGCGGAAACAGTTGATGCCACCGATTCTGAATCAGCAGGGCGGTGGCGCGAATTGCTGGCCGGTGCCGGATTACGTAGCGCATCACTCTCGGGTTCCGGGATTTTCAAAGATGCCTCATCGGATGAAAAAATTCGCAGGCAGTTTTTTGATGGGCTCATTACTCCGTGGCAAATTATTATTCCAGATTTTGGTGTGATGGAGGGGCTTTTCCAAATCACGTCGATTAATTATTCAGGCGAGCACAATAGCGAAATTGCTTTTGAACTGACTTTGCAATCTGCAGGCCAGATTGCATTTACGGCGGTGTAAGTATGGTCAATCAATATCGCGGAGAAATTTCCGCTTGCCTCGATGGAAAATCCTGGACTCTTTGCCTCACACTTGGCGCGCTTGCAGAGTTGGAAGACCGGCTTGAAGCAGATAATTTAGCATCTCTAGCCGAAAAATTTTCCTCCGGTCAGCTATCGGCAAAACACTTGATCGCAATTATTGGCGCTGGTTTGCGCGGGGGCGGACATGTTGTTGGCGAAGACGAAGTTGCAGAAATGCGCGTTGAAGGCGGCATTACGGGTTATGCTAAAATTGCTGCTGAGTTATTGAAAGCAACTTTTACAACAGGCGAACAAACGATAAACCCGCCGTCGCCGCAGGAAACCAGCCCTTCCCCTGGAAACAGGTGATGGCATTTGGCTTTGGTCTCCTGCGGCTAAATTCTTCGAGTTTCTGGCAGTTATCCTTGCAGGAATTTCATGCAGCGATTTCTCACCATTTGCCGAAAAGCTTGAACCCAATGGCATCATCCGCCCTTGCAGAGTTGATGCATCAATATCCTGATACCTGACAGGAAAATTCATGACCCCACACAATACTCAGACCACAAAATTTGACATCGATACCTCCGGTTTTAAAGACGCTCTAAAAGATATGAACGGGTTGACCAGAGACTTTGGTAGGATTTTTACATCAACCATGAAAACGGCGGTGGTTTCAGGCGCAACGCTGGAAGACAGCTTGCGCTCAATAGCGCTGAAAATATCGGGGTTGGCATTGAATAAAGCACTGGCACCGTTGGAAACAATGATTGGTTCCTTTGTAGGAAATCTTGCAAATGCTGCTTTGGGATCATCCGCTGCCGCCAGCGGGCCAATTGGAATTGGATTACAAAGCAATCAGGCCCCTGCGAATATATCCTTCCATGTGAACACCGCAGATGCGGCCAGTTTCAAACATTCGGAAGGTCAAATATCCTCACTTCTGGCGCGCACGGTTTCCCGTGGTCAGCGCCGACTATAGCTTCTAAAAAAATGAGGGAATAATGACAGACGCAAGTTTTCACGATGTGCGCTTTCCAACCGATATTGCGCGTGGCGCAATTGGTGGCCCATTCAGAAATACAGAAGTGGTAACCTTGGCTTCCGGCCATGAACAGCGAAATTCCAGATGGGCCCACTCCCGGCGAAAATACAATGTGGGCTACGGCATGAAAACCTTAGACGATCTTTATCTGGTCACCTCATTTTTTGAACAGAGAAGGGGAAAACTCTATGGGTTTCGCTTTCGAGATCCTCTCGACCACAAGTCTTGTAATCCAGGAGAGACTATTTCTGCTCTGGATCAACCCATTGGGGTAGGGGATGGAGCCGCTGGTAGTTTTCCTTTGAGGAAGACCTACGGCTCGGGCGCCGTTTCCTATGCCCGATCCATTGGGAAGCCGGTTTCAGGCACCACGCTCATCGCAATTGGTGGCGTACAGCAGGTATTGGATACGGATTTTAGTCTGAACTTTACCGCAGGATCAGTTCAGTTCCTGCCGGGACATATCCCTCCGGCTGGAGATGTTGTCACGGCAGGTTTTGAATTTGATGTGCCGGTTCGCTTCGATGTGGACGAGATTTCCGTCAACCTCAAGGCTTTTCAATCCGGAGATATTCCCTCGATTCCATTGGTGGAGATTTTGATATGAGAAACCTGTCAGCCGCCATGCAATCTCATCTGGATTGCGAAGTAACCACCCTTTGTAGATGCTGGTTGTTAACCCGCAAGGATGGAGCGGCCATGGGATTTACCGACCATGATGGCGACATTGTTCTTAATGGAGTTAACTGCAGCTCAGTCAGTGCAATGGAGGCAAGCGCCATTGAAGATAATCTGGGGTTGAAGGTCGACAGCCAGGAAGTTTCAGGCGCGTTGCAATCTTCAGCCATCAGCGACATGGACATTGCTGCTGGAAAATATGATGGGGCAACAATTGAAGTGTTTGTGGTCAATTGGGCAAATGTAGGCGAGAATTTCCCTGAAAGTTCCCATGTCATTGGCGACATCATTCGTGAAGATGGCCATTTTCGCGCGGAACTTCGCAGCCATTCCGCCTTGTTGGATCAAAGCAAGGGACGCCATTTTATCAAAAACTGTCAGGCAGATTTGGGGGATGGAGAATGCGGGGTGAACATCGCCTCATCAACGTTCACGAAATCCGGGTCGGTAACTTCAGTTGAATCACCATTGGTACTGATGGTTTCTGGCATCGATGGATTAAAAGCCGGCTGGTTTCGGGGAGGTTTGCTAAATTGGGCTTCGGGAGACAATTCCGGTCAAAGCATAGAAGTGGCAGAACACTATCTGGGGCAGGGGCGAGTATTTATTCACTTGTGGAAACCGATGGCCAATTTGCCACAGATCGGTGATAGCTTTCTAATTATTGCTGGTTGCGACAAGAGCTTTTCCACCTGCAAAGCCAAGTTTTCTAACAGTGCAAATTTTCGTGGGTTTCCCCATCTGCCGGGCAATGATTTTGCGTCGAGTTATGCCAGTAATTCTCAAAATCTTGATGGAGGCCCGTTGATCAAGTGAGCGATCAAATGGTCGGTCATTCATGTGCTGATGACATTATTAGTGAGGCGCGTAACT
>JAESUH010000087.1 GCA_016763155.1 Rhizobiaceae bacterium | reverse complement strand
GTTGAAGACATATTTGAATTGCAAGATGAAGTGGGTGCTAAAGTGATAGCAGCTTTGTCCGTGAAATTGACGCCAGCCGAAGCCGATAACCTTAAACGGGTCCACACCAAAAATCTTGCCGCTTACGAGCTTTTTCTTCGAGCGCGTGAAACGAGCAACCCGCCAGTGCCGGAGCGCACAAAGACTGCCCTTCGAATGTTCAAACGGGTGATTGAAATGGATCCTGAATTTGCTGGTGGTTATGCCGGAGTTTCATTTATGCTAAATCGACGTGGCATATTTGGTTATGGGGACGCACGGGCGGAGACTGAACAGGCAATCAAAATGGCGAAAAAGGCCATCGCGGTAGATGAAACATTCGGCTGGTCGTATAGCGCACTGGGATATTCCTTTTTGGCCAACAATCAGCACGATGAAGCCGTCGCAGCGGGTAGGGAAGCCATTGCTCGCCAACCCAGTGATGCCGATTCTCATGCAGAACTGGGGCTGATACTGGGGTTTAGTGGAGAATATGCTGCTGGTGTTGAAGCCGTTGATCAAGCCCTTCTTCTTAATCCACGATACTTCGGTGGGTTCTACCTGAACGTACGTGGCATAATTCAAGCGATGGGTGGAGATTATGAAGCAACATTGGCAAGCTTTAAGCAAAATGTTGAGCGGGGTGGACCAGTTGCGTCTCCAGTGCTGGCATATTCTGCAGCCGCGCACGAAGGATTGGGACAATCGGATCTAGCCGCAAAGATTACCAAGCGTCTACGCGCAGAGTTCCCAAAATTTACCATTAATAATTGGAATTTTTTGAGAATAATTCACGATGAAGCAGTTCGTGAGCGCATCATCAAATTAATGCAGGCCGCTGGTGTGCCTTAGAAAAAGATAAGCTAAAGAAACCGGGCGTGCCAATCATTAGCTCCTCTTATTGTCCTATTGGCGTAATATCCAACACCGACTAACCAAATATCTGGCACAACCTCAGAGCTGCTAAATTCGCATGCTTTCGAGATGTCCCGGTGGTTTTCGCTACAGGGAAATACTTGCCGTCAGTTTGCCTGGTTCACACTTGTGAACGATAATATTTGTGTTCGGAAACCTGTCTTGCGACTTCATTTAGGGCTGTTATTCTTGCAGCTTCTGAATTTTCTTTTTCAGCGGCTTCAAAGCGGTCAACATAGCTCTTGAAGTGCAGGAATTCATCTTCGGCCCTTTGGCTTAGCAATGGCTGATCATCATAAGCATCGACAAATCGGTCACATGCAACAGAAAGCAAGAAAAATGCAGTGGCCAACTCTGGGGTTTCCGCGATGTTTTTTCGCGCAACCCGGCTGCATTCGACATAGGCGCGAACACCTTTGCCACTGTCTTCGATAATATTCACAAGTTGAGAAATACTCATTGTACTATTCCTTATTGTTCCAAGCAGAAATTTCAGTTACGCCACCATGTTTTCCAGACCATGTGAGCGGATCGTCGAGAAAGCTTTCAACCTGAAACAGCGTTTCAGGGTCAAAATAACCTTGCGCTTTGCACACCGCCAGCACGTCGCGCCAAGTGGCAAGATAGTGAAGCTGTAGGCCAATTTTTTCCAGGTTTTGGCGGGTCTCCGGAAAAATATCATAATAGAAAACGACAATCGTATGAGAGATATCAGCGCCGGCATGACGGATCGCCTCACAAAATTTTATTTTGCTGCCGCCGTCAGTTGTCAAATCTTCGACGAGAAGTACCCGTTTACCTTCGATTGTATTGCCTTCAATTTGTGCATCGCGGCCAAAGCCTTTTGGCTTCTTGCGCACATAATGCATCGGCATATTGAGTTTATCAGCAAGCCAAGCGGCAAATGGAATTCCTGCCGTCTCGCCACCGGTAACGGAATCAAATTGCTCAAAACCTATATCCTGCAAAATCACGCTCGCGGCAAAATCCATCATCGCGCTTCGGATGCGCGGATAAGAAATCAATTTCCGGCAATCGATATAGACAGGACTGGCCAGACCGGATGTAAACATGAAAGGCTTATCAGTGCGAAAATGAACGGCGTCGATCTCCAACAGCATTTTTGCTGTCATTTCGGCGACCAACTGACGGTCCGGGAATGAGCTGGGAAGCATTCTTTATCCTTTGACAAATCTCATGGGGTTAAACCTCCTCAGTACAAATTAGTTCAGGTCGCCAAAACAATGACAACCCTGCCTCAAACGCAACAATCAGCTTACACTGGTGGG
This sequence comes from Rhizobiaceae bacterium, assembly GCA_016763155.1. Lineage (GTDB taxonomy): Bacteria > Pseudomonadota > Alphaproteobacteria > Rhizobiales > Rhizobiaceae. Next base: position 15,969 of record JAESUH010000087.1, on the reverse strand, counting down.
AATCATTCATGATACGTCCCCCTTCAAATATTCGTAAATAATGTCTGTGCCTGCGATCAGATCAGATATCTCCATGGCTTCGTCAGGGTTGTGCGAACCGTTTCGGTTACGCACAAAGACCATTGCAGATGGAACGCCAGCATTTGCAAATACCGCAGCATCATGGCCACCACCGGATGGCATGGTAAAGGGCTCCAGATTTACCCGAGACATCGCAGCAGACAAGCCTTCGACCATCCCCGCATCACAGAGTGCCGGCGCGGTATGCATTTCTGGATCGAGATCGAACTGTACTTTTCTTTCACCGGCGACTGTTTGGATTTCCTGATTTAAAAGTTCCCGCATTTCGCCCAGCGCCTTTGCACTTTGGCTACGGAAATCGATACTGAAGTCCACCAGATCAGGAATGCGTGTTAAGGCATGCTTTTTTGGGTCTGTTGCAATCATGCCGCAGGTAAAAACCAGATCCTGGCCTTTTTGCAAGATCGTGAGCCAGCTTTCATCAAGCCTGAAAAGCAGGTCTGCCACAGCAAGAACCGGATCTTTTCTGTAGGCGCGGGGAACTGCTCCTGAATGCCCGGCTTCACCATTGCATCTAATATTTTTGTAACGGGTATTTCCACGAATTCCCGAAACAACCGCAGCAGGCATATCTTTCTCAACAAGAAGCGGCCCCTGTTCGATGTGGAGTTCGATATATGAATGAACGTCTTTTGTATCCAGCAACGGGATTTGTTTTCCAACGCGTTCCATATCAACGCCAATTGCATCCATATGAGCGAAGAGCTTCTTGCCGTCGCCCTTATGTGGTGAGTTTAGTTCATCCTCACTCAACTTCCCCAGAAGCGCCTTGGAGGCGATATAGCAAGGCCCAAACCATGCGCTTTCTTCGCCGCGCATGGCAATGACCTTGACTGGGCGAGGAAAGCTTGTGCCGTCAAATTTAGCGCGCGCCAGACAAATCAAACCGGCGACAACACCTGCAAGCCCATCAAAATTCCCGCCATTTGGCACGCTGTCCACGTGGGAGCCAATCAGAATGTACCCCGTTTTGTCGGCATCTTCAGGCAGAGAAAATACAGCGTTTTGCCCTGCGTCATATTCCACAACAATGCCCAGATCGAGAGCAAATGCCTCAAGATATTTGAGAGTTTTGGTTTCAATATTTGAATATGCAGGCCTACTTACACCTGCGTTGTCAGCGCTGAAGGATGCAATATCATCAAACAACTTCACGGCAATTTTTGTACCGTCAAATTTGGGCGATTGTTTTTTTTGGGCACCAGTTACATCTACTACATTCATGGTGCCGCCTCCATAAAGACAAGACCATCAGCAGCTTCCTCATCGCGCACCGATCCAATCAGTTCTGAAACACTATCTAGGTCTTGTGACTTCAGATAGTTCGGCAATTCATCGATTAGCCGCACCATAATTGTGGGTTCGATAAAGGTGGCGGTTCCAATTTGTACGGCAGATGCGCCTGCAATCAGATATTCTATAACGTCTTCAATGGTCGCGATGCCACCACATCCAATGACGGGAATATCAACAGATTTCGCACACTGAAATGCCATGCGCAAAGCGATGGGTTTGAATGCAGGTCCTGAAAGCCCCCCCATCAAATTGCCAAGTTTTGGTTTGCGGGTTTTGATATCAATGGCCATGGCGAGCAATGTATTTGAGACGACCAGAGCATCGGCACCAGCTGCTTCTGCAGCTTTTGCAACTTCGGTAGTTTCGCCCGTATTCGGTGTTAGTTTTGCCCATAAAGGAAGGTCGGTTGCATTGCGCAATCTCTTCATCACCATTTCGGTTGTTGAAGGGCGCATGGCAAACGCTTTACCATCTTCTTCAATGTTCGGGCAGGAGATATTTACTTCAATTGCGTCCACCCCGGCGATACTCACTTCTTCGCATAGCGTCACAAATTCATCGGCACTTCCTGCTGAAATACTGACAACCAATGGAGCATCATATTTAGCGTAAAATGGAATGACATTTTCTATAAAAGCATCGACGCCCTTGCTCGGGATACCGATAGAATTAAGCATGGAACCGCGAACTTCACAGACACGCGGTGTCGGGTTTCCATTTCGTTTTTCACGGGTGATCGTCTTGGTTACATGGGCACCTAAAACATCCAGATCAAATATCTGAGCCAGGTCTTCCGAAAAGGTTCCAGATGCCGGCATGATTGGGTTTTTGAGGGTCAAAGATCCTATTTTAGTTGTAAGACCTAGCATCCAATTGCCTCCTGAAGATCAAAAACTGGCCCTTCTTTGCAGACGCGTTCCTGGACAATTTTTCCATTTCGTTCAAACGGTCGTACGCAGCACTGGCACATGCCGATGCCGCAGGCCATTTGCTGTTCCAGCGCTATTTGGCCGGGAATGTTGTGCTGTTTGCCGATAGATTGTAGCAGCTTTAACAAACGGTTTGAGCCGCAAGTGTAAATTGCATCAATGCCGGTATTTGCGATCTGCTCTTCAATCAACTGGCGCAAATTTTCAACATCTGAGCTGCCGTCTTCGTCCGTGACCGTGATAACGTTTGCGCCGAGACTGCGAAAATAGTCGACGGACATGAGGACATCCGATGACCGTGCGCTGCAAATGGCGGTTAGCTGCCTGTTTTGTCGACGGGCTTCCAAAGCCAATGGAGCCAAGGTTGCCAGCCCAACACCGCGGGCAACCAGAAGCAGGTTTTCCCAGTCTGGGTGGATATCAAAACCACAACCCAGCGGTCCCAAAACGTTCAGAAAATCGTCCGTCTGCAACGTAGCTAAGGCCGATGTTCCTTCGCCTGTCACCTTATACAAAAAATGTAGTTCGCCCTTGTCAGGATAGTATCCATAAATGCTCATTGGCCGGCGAAAATATGGTTGGAATTCGCTAGTAGTCGGACAAAGAAGATGGAAAAACTGCCCCGGTTCGCAGTTTAAAATTTCCTGCGGCGCATCCAGTTTCAACAAACGGTATTCGCCGTTCACCGGAGTATTACTTTTTACCGTGCAATCAACCTCATAAATCTGATGGGCTTCAGGAGGTAATTCTGGTGCTATTTGTGACGTGAAAATAGACAAATTCAATCTCCCTATTGGCCGAAAATGAGGTTTGGAATGAAGAGTGAAATTGATGGCACATAGGTGATGATCAAAAGTACCACTACGTTGGCGACAATGAATGGCCACACACCTTTGATGATATCCATCACCGGTTTATTCAAGGTTGAGGACGCAACAAATATGTCTAACCCGAAAGGCGGCGTGATCATGCCCATCCCGATATTGAGGGTAACAACCATGCCAAAATGAATTGGATCAATGCCAAGCGCCATTGCCACAGGAAACAAGGGTGGCACTAAAATCAGGAGTGCTGAATTTGGATCAATAAACATTCCGGCAATAAGGAAACAGATGTTCACAACCAGCAAGAATGTGATCGGTCCGGCTTCAATGGCAGCTAGGAAATCACTGATATGGGTTGGCACCTGCGCCAGAGTGACGAAGAAGGAAAGCACCCCGCCCAACGCCAGAAGGATAAAGATTGTAGCCGTGGAAATCGCACTCTTCTCGGTGAGGTCCACCAGTTTAGAGAAGGAGAGGTTTTTATAGACAAATGCTTCTACCAAAATTGCATAAACGACACTGACAGCCGCAGCTTCTGTGGGGGTAAAGACGCCACCATATATGCCGCCTAATATGATGGCTGGCATGCCGAGCGCCCAGCCAGCAGAACGCACTGCCTGAAGTTTTTCAAGGCCGGTCGTTCTCTTGAGTGGTTTTACGCCGCTACGCTTTGCTTCCCAACGTACGAGAATTGCAAAGGCCAAGCCCAAAACCAGCCCTACGGCCAACCCGCCAGCGAACAGGCGTGCAATGGATGAACCGGTCATCCAACCATAGATGATAAATGTAATTGAAGGTGGAATCAGCAAAGCTGTTTCAGCGCTGGCGACCAGCAGGCCGAGACTGAAACGGTCCGAAAACCCAACAGCGCGCATTTCTGGATAAACCATTTTTCCCATTGCTGCGACGGTCGCTGGCGCTGATCCAGATACTGAACCAAATGCCATAGATCCGCCGATAACGGTGTAACCCATTCCGCCGCGGGCATGACCAACCAGCGCTTTTACAAGCCCTGTTAATCGGCTGGCGATTTGGCCGGACCCCATTAATTGAGCGGCAAATATGAAGAATGGAATAGCAAGCAGAGTTGTGTGATTGATCCCGCCGAGAGTCTTTTGAATGAAAGCAAGATCAGGCATGGAGCTGTAAAAAATTGCCTTGGTTGCAAGGGCAGGAATTCCCAGCACAAGGAACATTTCAAACCCGGTAACGAGCAGGGCTATTGCGAGCAGAACTATAAGAAATATCATTATGCTGCTCCGCCTTCGGTGCCCGTATCATCAGGCTCGTCATATGTATTGAAACGCTGAATTGCCCCTATAAAGCTGAGGGCATAACGTAAAGATAAAAGACCGAAGCCACCCACGGGAGCGGCGTAAATCCACCCCATTGGAACATCAAGTGTCGGGCTTCTTTGGCCTGTTGCGAGAACGAAGATTACCAGCTGCCAAGCCAAATAGGCCATGTAGGCGGCAAAAACGAACCCAACAAAATCAATAATTTTGCAGATTAGAATCCGATAGCGATCAGGCAGCGAATTGCGCAATGTGTCGATGCCCACATGTCTGCCTCTTTCCAAAGCCAGACCGAGTGCGCCGAAAACCAGAAATATATTCATCAGCCGAACGGCTTCTTCAATCCAGGCAAGTTGACTTGCGAATGTGCCGCCGACTTCGCGGGCAACAACATTGAGTGAAAACAGGAGGACCATTGAAAGGAATACTGAAACAAGAAATATCCGCTCAACGCGTCTGAGAATAAACATGGCTATCAGCTTTCATTGCCGGGCATTTTTGTAGCCTGGCGTGGAACTAAAAACGGGTAGCGATATTTCTATTCGCTACCCGTCAAATGTTAATTCAAAACTATTTTAGTTCTGAATAGGCTTTTTCGTAAACAGCGATCAGGGCTTTGCCTTCATCACCAGCGCGCTCGATATAAGCAGCACGGGCTTTGTCATACATTTTTGTACGCAGCTCTGCTTTTTCTGTATCGGATGCTACGCGAACATTGATGTCGCCTTTTTTGATGACTTCGAGAGCTGTTTTGATGGCTTCAGCTTTATGTGCGCGCAAGGCAGGGATAACTTCCTTGAAAGCAGTCGTAATCACGTCGCGGTGCTCTTGTTTGAGACCTGCCCACCATGCAGGGTTGAAGAGGACTACGTCTTCCATCGCGCCATGCTCAGAAACTACCAGATATTTTTGCACTTCGTGGAATTTCATACGCTGAATTGTATCAAGCGGGTTTTCCTGACCATCAACAACGCCTGTTTGGAGCGATGTATAAAGCTCACCAAATGGCAGAGCGATTGCAGATGCACCAAGGGCATCAAACTGTTCGATCAGGATTTTTGAATCCATTACGCGGAATTTTTGACCGGCAAATGAGTTCACATCAACAAGAGGTTTGTTTGACGTGAAGTTTTTCAGTCCATTTGGCCAAAGAGCTACACCAACAACACCTTTTGATTTGAAGGTATCAAGTAGAGCTGCACCAAATGCACCTTCGCGCAATTTTTGTGCTTTATCGGCATCTGCAGGAAGAAGGAATGGAATATCCAGAACTGAAACAGCGGCGTTGAAGCCCCCAAGAAATGCAGCCGGTGAAACGGTTGCTTCAATGGTGCCAAGCTGAACGCCTTCAGTCATCTGACGCTGGTTGCCCAATTGTGCCTGTGGAAAAATCTGAAATTCAACGGCGCCGCCAGTGCGTTCTGCAACAAGGTCAGCTACCTTCTTAAGGTGAATATGGCGCGACTGCTGATCAGACTCCAAATGACCGATTTTGGCGGTGAAATCTGCGGCAAAGCTCAAAGGAGCGGCCATTACGACCATGCTGCTGATGGCAATAGCTTTGAGAGTGACTTTCGTCACATTAGAAAAAGTTTTCATTCGTCTCTCCGGATTTAAAATAGATATCTAGATCGATAAAGGTAATTTTCTTTTATCTCATCGTCAATATAATTCTCATTAACGAGACAATTTTCTTTTTTTGTTGATTTTTGCGATAAATCAAAATATCCATATAGACGCTCTTATTCTAAGCAAGTTGATGAAAACGGAGGGGATTTATCATTGGAGCATAGCATTTCGATTGAAGAAATCGGCCAACGCATGAAGGCGTTTCGTCTAGGCGCTGGATTAACCCCTGAAGAGTTGGCCACAAAATCTGGTGTGTCTCGCGCGGCTATCTATCGTTACGAATCCGGTAATCCGGCCAGAATAGATACATTGGTAAAGATTGCCGATCTTTTGAGTGTTTCCCTACCTACCCTATTGGGCGCGGGGGTTGAATACATCGCTTCTGCCATTAGTTTTTTTGAACGAATGCGCCAACTTGAAGAAAATGTCGATCAGATCACGGTTCTGTTTGGCCCTGTCTCATATCTGCTCACCACAGACACATACGATGAGTATTTGCCGCGGGTTCTAATGGAGAGCATCCCTAAAGATGTCGATGATCATGAAAAAGCGCTTCGAGACATAGATACATTGATCAATATTTTGCGCGCACGTAAGCAGTCATTTCGAGAACGTGCACCCAGTATTATCTGCCTTATCTCAGCAGCGGAGTTGAACCAATTTCTCCGGGTTGGGTTTGTCGGCGCGCATAATCCACCGGGTGTTGATGTCCAACAACGGCGCGATGTTGCTCGAACCGAAATCATGAACATTGTGCAGATTCTCAGAAATCAACCTATCGGAGTTCAACTGGGCGTGGTCGTAGATTCCATGCCGGGTGCGAGCCTCCAGATATTCAAGCAGGCAAACCGTACTTCGGTGGGCGTTAGCCCGTTCAGATTGGGTGCGTTTGCAAATATTCGCCTAGGAGTTGCAACCATAAGCTCCTCACCGGAAGCAATTGAACTCTATAAAGCAATGACCAATCAACTTTGGATGCGAAGCCTCAAGGGTGAAGCAGCAGCAGATTTTGTTGAACGCAATGTTTTGGGAAATTGAGGGGAGTACTGCCCTCTGGAAGATCGGTTAATTCGATTTGGATATGAACTTCATCTTACCTGCCGCCCACTAACGCGATATTCACAATTGAATGGGCGGCAAATTTTGTAATTCTACATAACAAGCAATTGGTTTTATGGAGTTACGATATTAAACCAAAGGCTGAAATCATCCAGCATAGATAGAAAACCGGTAAACACCTTAGTATCACCGCTAATTTGGATTTTTCCATCCTTGACGGCCTGATCGAAAGTGGTTTCCTTCAACTGAATATCGTTCATAATTGCCATGTCTACACATCGTCGTTTGATAAAACTCGCAATGATTCCGCTGCAATCGCAAACGAGCGACACCGGGCAGTATGATCATGAATTGACCCGGTCACAATCAACTCGTTGGGTTGGTATTTAGGGATTATTGCAGTCAGTTGTTGGTGAACTGTTTCGGGGCTGCCGGTCGCAGAACATGACATAGATTGTTCTACTTTCAATCGAATATGATCTGGAATCTCTTTATTCAGATCATGAACTGGGAGCGGAAGCTTGCCGCGCTGCCCCGTGTGCATGCGAGCAAAAGCTAGTACTTGGGAAGAGCGGAGATATGTTGCTTCTTCCTCGGAATCTGCACCGCAAACACCTGCGCCAATAATCACATACGGCTTGGCCAGCGACTTGGACGGTTGAAACGTTGATCGGTAGATATGCAAAGCTTCCTCAAGCATTTGAGGCGCGAAATGAGATGCAAAAGCATAAGGCAGCCCGAGATATGCAGCGAGTTGCGCACCGAATAGGCTTGAGCCAAGAATCCAGATTGGAACATGTGTGCCTTCGCCTGGTATCGCGCGCACCTGCGTTCCTTCGGGCGCATCATCAAAATAGGTGAGCAATTCCTGAACGTCTTGGGGAAACTGATCACCACCTTGCATGTTGCGGCGTAGAGCTCGTGCAGTATTGGCATCCGTGCCCGGTGCACGTCCAACTCCCAAATCGATACGTTCAGGAAACAACGATGCAAGCGTGCCAAATTGCTCAGCGATAATTAGAGGAGAATGGTTTGGCAGCATTATACCGCCTGCACCTACCCGCATGGTTTTAGTGCGGGCGGCCACTTGTCCGATCATCACCGATGTTGCAGCACTCGCGATGCCAGACATGTTGTGATGTTCTGCAAGCCAATACCGATGATAGCCCAGGCTTTCTGCCTGCGGTGCGAGATCCAGAGTATTTGACAGTGCTTGGGATGTGGTTTCCCCTTCTGGAACAGGGGATAGGTCGAGCACTGAGTAATGTTGCATTGATGCGGCTTCCATTAGACGTCGGTGAGGCATAGCAGTAGGCTGTCACTCAGCCTAAGGTCAAGGTCACTCGCTCTCAAATGACGGACTTACGGCCACTAGCGACCCTTTGAGGCACACCGGAAATTTTAGACCTGGCCCACAAACCAGACCTCGTATCAATGCATTGTAGAAGCAGACAACATTGTGGTGGCATTCAATTTCCCAGATTACTCAGCAGCGGCAGGATTGTGTTCGCTGTTGGGGATACGAGAAGGCAAAGCCATCACGGCCAGCAGGATCACCCCGGCTGCACCGGCAAGAATTACGAACAAAGTATCGAAGCCCCAGCCGTCATAGACGAAGGCAATCAATGGCAGTGATGCGGCCAGAACTGTGAAGCTAACAACATAGCGAATGCCATAGATGCGCGCACGTGAAGCGCCGCTAGCCATTTTCCCGATCATAAAATCATTGATCGGGATTTGACCGAAAGCGCCGAGCATGAATCCGAGGGCCACAGCAAGAGCGAGGCCGTCTGTCAGACCTGGCATTAGTAAGAAGAATACTATCTGGATCGCAGCCACTATCATAAAAATTCTACGCGGGCCGTATCGGTCGAGCATACTGCCAACAACCAATTGGGCGATTGAAGCAATTGCAAAGACTGCGAAGGCAAGCACTCCGATCACTGTCGCAACATCACCTTGACCGGGTATTGAGGAGCCATTAACCCAAGCGGAGAGGTTCTCGGCAAGGTATTGTAGGCGCTCGTCAAACATTTTTGGTAACGCAAACGTCGTCGATTGAAAGATGATGGACGATACTGCAGTTGTTAAAAACACGATAGCTGACACACGTACCAATAACACTCGGTAAGACGCACTTATCGCCGGAACTTTCTCAATGGTCGGAACCTTCGATGACGCGTGCTCTGCACGAATACTCTCCCAGCGCAAAATCAAATATATAAATCCAACGAATATGGAGAACACGCCAGGCAAAACAAACGCCATGGACCATCCATTATGATCGATCATGTAGCCAGTGATTAACGCTGCACAAGCTACACCAAGGTTGCCCCACACCCCATTGGTGGCAATTCGCATTCCGGTGTCGCGCCACTTCGTAGTCACAATTGCCAAGCCAACCGGATGATAGATGGCGGCCAGCATTCCAATCACAAACAACCCAATACCGATCTGCATGGGCGATGTAGCAAAGCTCGTGAGGATCGAAGCAATACCGATGCCGACGAAGAAGATGCACATCATGCCGTCGCGACTCCATTTGTCAGCAAGCCACCCTGCAGGCAGCGCGAACAGACCGAAAGCAAAGAACCCAGGGGTCGCATAGGCTAGCAACTCAGCATATCCAATGTTCCACTCCCTGTGCAGCGCCAGCGCCGCGACTGTTGCAAAAACCAACATAAACAGATGATCCAGGAAGTGGCCAATGTTGAGCAGCAGAAAATACAATCGGTCTCTAGTCATCAGAATTTTAGTTCCCTCTGTCAAACACGCCACGGAAGGCATCCGGCAATCCGTAATGTTGATGTTTGCAGTTTAGTTCTGGCTATTATACGATGTATTGCCATATATCATCGAATTTCCGCCAATTGATCTAGAGAAAATTCATGTCCGCCCCTGCCCTCAACTCGCCGCGCAGTACCGAGCCTTCAGATTATCAAGATCTAAAGCAACCTATCGGAGCTATGGCCAAGAGCTATGCGGATGGTCACCACATACCGCTTCACCAACATGACCGAGATCAGCTTCTCTATGCCATCCGCGGTGTCATGCGCCTGCGAACGGAGCAAGAAGCATGGGTTATTCCGTCTGATCGGGCTGTGTATATCCCAGCAGAAACACCGCACTCCGTCAGCATGCATGGCACAGTAGATATGCGTACCCTTTATATTGCGGCCGCATCGGTTGATAAGCATGTTCAGACAATGCGCGTGCTTACTGTTTCCAACTTATTGCGAGAAATGATTCTGGCGCTGAGCGAAGAACCTGTTGACTATGGAGCAGATAGCAGAGGTGACCATCTGGCCAGATTGATCGAATTGGAACTTGGACGCGCTGAAGAGCTTTCACTCAGTATCCCATTACCTAGTGATCCGAGACTTCAGCGGCTTTGTGCTTCCATTTTGGCAGACCCGGCAGATCGAAGAACACTTGATGGCTGGGCGCAAATTGTAGGCGCCTCTCCTCGCACACTGGCCCGCTTGTTCGAGACCGACTTGGGCATGAATTTTAACAAGTGGCGTCAGCGGGTTCGCTTCCATAATGCGCTTGAAGCATTATCATGTGGAGAGCCAATATCTAACGTGGCGTATCAAAATGGTTATCAAAGTGCCAGTGCGTTCTCGGCAGCCTTCAGCAAAGAAATGGGTATCTCTCCATCCAAAGTGTCGAGCAAAAAATAGAAACTCGACCGGAGTTGGCGTAGCAATTGCCGCAAGCTATGGATACAGCCCAGTTTATCGGTACCATTAAAATCAATCACTTGTCCGTTGCAAAGCATTGTCGCAAACTTAGAGTTTTAAAAAGGCGTTCCCAGCCCAATCGAGGCCATGGCAAAATGCCTTTATCGCTGGAGCAAGGCCTCCTCAATCCGGTCATTCATCGATGGTGTGGTGGAATACGTTGAGTTCGCGGATGATCGCTGTGCAGATGTTTTTGTTTAGTTCAAATAAAATTGTTGATCTGGCTGATTTTCGCTGTAAACAGGGCATTTGAAGCCACCCATGAGCGGCCGCGATGGCTGGCTTATTGATTTGTAAATCCCTTGGAGTACCCCCCATGACCATCACCCATCTTGTCACCCATTCTGGCGGATTCCATGCGGACGAGCTGCTGTCTTCTGTCGTGCTCACACGCCTTTTTCCTCAGGCCGAACTCAAGCGCACTCGCGAACGGCAATGGCTCATGCCTGCTGCCGATAAGATCATCTACGATGTGGGCGGTGACTATAATGCCGATGCACAGATTTTTGACCACCATCAACGGCCCAACCCACTACGTGAAGACGGTCAACCGTTCAGTTCTTTTGGGTTAATTTGGGCCCATTATGGACGGAAATATCTGGCAGCGATGAACGTGCCTGAGCATAACATCGAAGCAATTCATACAGCTTTTGACACGAAGTTTGTGCTGCCAATTGATCTTTTGGACAACGGTGCGATGGAGCCGTCTGTGGCGGGGCCGCTGTCGATTTTAACTTTGCCTACACTTTTAGGAAGCTTGAAACCCGTGTTCGACGATATGTCGCCAACGGCTAACGACGACGCATTTTTTGCAGCTTTACCCATTGCGCGCAGCTTTATCGAGGCCTTTATCAACAACCTCGCGGCGAAGGCCCGTTCGCAGGGCATCGTGTTGGAGGCTATCACCAAAGCTGGCCCATCGCCCATCCTCGAATTGCCCATGGGCATGCCCTACCGCTCTGCACTTGATAAAGCAGAGGCCGATCACATAATGTTCGTGGTCAATCCGCGCGGAGGTGACAGGACACTTAATGGTATCAAGCTGTCGAATGACACATTTGAACAACGCGCTGATCTGCCCGTCGCTTGGGCAGGTCTGCAGGATACAGCACTGGAAGACGCGAGCGGTGTCAAAGGTGCTAAATTTTGCCATAACGCCCGATTTATTGCCGTTGCCAACTCACGCGAAGCGATCCTAAAGATGGCCAAACTTGCAGTGAAAGCCATTCTATAGGGCAACATTTGCGTAGCCAGCCATAGATACTCACTGCCCTTAGCAGACATACGACTAAGATGTGGCTATGCGAAAGACCGCAAATCAGGCAACGGGCTTCCCGTTGCCCAAGACTGCGATACCTCACCCCAAAAGTATATTCTCATTTTTGAGGAAGGGTATATTAGTTAGGTAAGCCCTTCACCGGATCCAAAAGACAATTGATTACGGTGGGCGTAGAAAATGATTGCCGAGATTACACCTAGACCAAGCGCTGGTATTGCGCTTGGTCCCAGAATAAATGTGTGTGCGACCACTGCCCCAATCATGGTGCAGACCAAAAGACCCGCGCCATAGACCTGCTTGCCGGGAACAAAAAGCAGCACGGCAGACATCACCTCAATGGCACCGGTCACGTAACGGAACCATTGGCCTACGCCAATTGCTTCAAACGTGCCGACCATCATTTCAACGCCAAGTAGCTTGGCTAGACCTGCGGCCATGAACGCCAAACCGGCAAGGACCTTAAGTGCCAACAAACCATATTTTTTGACATTCTCATTCATTGGTTTTTCTTTCTGAGGTTGGGTTACGCGGCTGTTTTCAGATCAAGAGCATCAATTTCGGCTTCTGCAGCGTGAATTGGTGCCTCTGGGTCCGTCGCAAGTCCGGTTGCGGAAATATAAGTCACATCCGTAATGCCGACAAAACCGAGCACCTGTGTCAAATAACTGGTCGCATGATCCGCAGGCGAGCCCACCGGCACGCCGCCAGAAGCCACAGTGATGACTGCACGTTTTCCGGTCAACAGGCCTTCAGGGCCAGCTTCTGTATAATGGAAGGTCTCACCAACGCGGCAAATCAAATCAATCCAGGTCTTTAGAGCAGCCGGAACCCCAAAATTATATATCGGCACGCCAATCACCAAAATATCAGCAGCATGAAGTTCTGAAATTAGTATGTCAGACAGTTTCAGAAGGTCATTTTGGGTTTCGTTTCGCTCATCACGAGGAGTAAAGTTCGCACCAATCCAGTCCTCAGAAATGATAGGGAAACCAGCGGATACATCTCGCGAAATGATAGATGCATCAAGGTTTTCGGCTGTAATTCGGTTAACCAGACGTGTCGCCAATTGACGCGAGGCCGAGCCTTCGTGACGACTTGAGGAGTCGATTTTCAGTATGTTCGGTTGGGCATTTGTCATTTGAGTAGTCCTAGTTTCAGTGTTGTGGGCTACATGTAACGATAATTAATTTGAACAAAAGTGCAGATTATGCACACACTCTGTGCATGAATGAACAAAACAAATATCTTGGCAGTTGGGATGAAATCCGGATTGCTTATCATGTGGCGCGCCTTGGGACATTGAGTTCGGCTGCAAAACATCTGGGTGTGCATCACGCAACCGTAATCCGTCATATTGATGCCCTGGAGGCCAAATTGGGCAGCAAATTGTTCCTCCGCAATCCGCGCGGATATAACCCGACGGAAGCGGGGCTTGAGCTCATGAATACGGCCGCAAAGACGGAGGATTTGTTGTGCCAGCTCGTCGGCAATCTCAAAGGCCGCAGCGAAGCCGTAAGCGGCGATCTAATTGTAACGTCATTGAGCGGTCTATCGCCGCAAATCACACCACTATTGGCCGAATTCGCACGACTGTATCCCGAAGTTCGGCTTACCTTTTTGGGAGATGATCGCCCTCTGCAACTTGAATATGGCGAGGCACACGTTGCGCTGCGAGCTGGACCGAAACCACAAGAACTCAACAACATTGCTCAGAGTATTGGACGGTTTCCGGTCTCGCTGTTTGCCCATAAATCTTATGTTGAAACCCATGGCCTGATGCTTGGAGATATGGATGCAGTGAACCACCGTTTTGTAAGCAAGGTCGGCTCAGAAGGGCGGGCACCGTTTCAACCGTGGATGAACAAAAACGTACCTGACGAATGTATTGTGTACCGAGTCTCTGACATGCGGAGTTTTGAAGACGCAGTCCATGCGGGTGCCGGGGTTGGGTTTTTGTCACTATGGTCTGGAAAATCAAACTCCGAACTTGTGCAAATGACTCCCTCTAAACCGGAATGGGATACAGCACTGTGGTTAGTAACCCATATGGATTTACACCGGACAGCTAAAGTGCAGGCGCTGGTGAGTTTCATAAAAGAGCATTTTGTTTCAAAGCTGAGGGCGTTAGAAACCCAACAAGAAGGAGATGCCGGTACTCCAACTTCAAACTAAACCTCCGGCCAATAGGAAATTCTAGTCAACATAACTATCGATGTTTGTTGAAAAAATTGCGGATATTTATTGTCGACAAGATTGATTGGATATCGCAGCGACTGGCATTCAAAATCACGATACGGTTCTAAAGTCTGCAGAGAGATCCAAGCGGGTATCCGGCGTGGTGATTGAATGCCCGCCTTACGCCAAGTTCATCACAAGATACGATAAACCCGGCACATTGTTCTATCTCGATCCGCCCTATTGGGGCTGTGAGAATGATTATGGCAAGAACATCTTTTCCCGCGATGATTTTGAAGCCTTGGCAACCCAGCGAAAAGCCATCAAGGGGCAATTCATTCTGTCGATTAATGATGTGCCTGAGATCAGGGAATTGTTTGATTGGGCGAAGATTGAAGCCGTGGAACTCAATTATTCGATTGGGAAGTCTAGCGGGAAACGGGCAGACGAACTAGTAATAACGGGATGAAGAATATGATATTTGGCAAGACCATTGAAAATATGGATGCATCAGACATCCAATTATTGGTGGATAATGGCATCGCTGAAATGCAAACATCGAATTTAAAAGAGACAACTATTCCAATCGAGATAGAGACAAAAAGAAATTTGCGGCTGACGTTTCTGCTTTTGCAAATGCATCTGGTGGAACACTTATAATTGGTGTGGATGAGTGCAAAGGAATCGCCTCATCCATTCCCGGTGTTGCAATTGAAAACGATGATCAATTTACCTTAAAAATATCTGATTCACTTCGAAACTCGATAGAGCCTTCAATTCAAAATTTGAAAGTTAAATGCGTTCAAATTGATGGTGAAAAAAAGTGGTTTTAATTCAAATCCCGAAAAGTTGGGCAGGCCCTCAGAGTTGGTCCTACATTTTAGACCAGTTAGCAGCCTTGTTAAGATGGATCATGGTTTCATTTAGGCTGCTATTTTCATTGGTTCTGTTTTCTTTCATAGGCTTCTTGCGGCGTCAATATTCCGTGGGTCGAATGCGGGCGCTCAGTATTGTAGTATGTCATCCATTTTCCGATCCCTGTGCGTGCCTGCGAGCCAGTTTCAAAAGCATTGAGATAGATGCATTCATATTTCATGGATCGCCAGAGCGGCTCGATCATCCGGTTATCTATCCAGCGACCCTTGCCATCCATGAATATCTTCACGTCGGCATCTTTCAACGCCTGTGCCCATTCAAAGCCGGTAAATTGACTGCCCTGGTCACTATTCATGATTTCTGGCTTTCCATATTTTGCGATGGCCTCGTTCAGGGCCTCAACGCAAAAGTCTGCTTCCATGCTGTTTGACAAACGCCAAGACAAAACCTTGCGGCTGTACCAGTCCATAATAGCCACCAGATAGAGAAAGCCGCGATGCATGAGGATGTAGGTGATATCCACGCACCAGACCTAATTTGGCCGATTAATCGCCAGCCCTCGCAGCAGATAAGGGTAAATCTTGTGTTGCGGGTGCTTCTTGCTGGTGTTTGGTGTCTGATAAATTGGCACTAAACGCATCAGTCGCATTAACTGGCGCACTCTGTGTCGTCCGCATTTGTGGCCCTGTCGTTGTATATACCGAGCCATTTGCCGAGATCCGTACCAAGGTGTATCCAGGAATTGATTGTCGATGATTGCCATAAAGCGCAAGTTCTCAGCGC
>JAESUH010000086.1 GCA_016763155.1 Rhizobiaceae bacterium | reverse complement strand
GTCATGCGCAATGCCGGGCCGAAAGGCGCACCGGGAATGCCGGAGGCTGGCTATATCCCTATCCCGCTCAAACTTGCCCAACAAGGCGTAAAAGACATGGTGCGGATTTCAGATGCTCGCATGAGCGGAACTGCATTTGGCACCATTGTGCTTCATGCCACACCGGAATCCGCCATTGGTGGTCCGCTGGCTTTGGTAAAAGATGGCGATATGATTTCGCTCAACGTGCCCGAGCGAAAATTGACGCTGGATATCAGCGATGAGGAATTTAACCGCCGCCGCGAAGAACTGGTTTTGCCGGAGATTGATCCAAAAATGCGTGGCTATGCACGACTATTCAATGATCACGTCATGCAGGCAGATGCCGGATGTGATTTTGATTTTCTCACATCCGGTAAGCCTGATAGGAAAATACCCTGATCAAATACCCATGCAAAGATATTTGATTTCCAGATATTCATCGACACCGTATTTGGAACCTTCGCGCCCATTGCCACTTTCTTTCATGCCGCCAAAGGGGGCGACTTCAGTGGAAATGATGCCCTGATTGACGCCAACCATGCCGAAATCAAGCGCTTCGCAAACCCGGAAAACCCGTGAAATATCGCGGCCATAAAAATAGGCTGCCAATCCGTATTGGGTGTCATTGGCCAGCGTGATTGCTTCTTCCTCCGTACTAAAACGGTATACCGGAGCAACAGGGCCAAAAATTTCTTCCTCAAACAATGCCATATCCTTGGTGACATTGGTAACGATGGTGGGTTCGAAGAAGGTCTGACCAAGGGCATGGCGCTTGCCGCCAGTGGTAACGGTGGCGCCCTTTTCGATGCCGTCATTGAGCAGGGCTTCGACCTTGCTTACTGCTGCATCATCAATCAAGGGGCCGATATCATTGCCTTCATCCAGTCCGTTGCCCACCTTCAAGGCATTGACCGCAGTGGTCAGTTTCTCAACGAATTCATCATAAACACCGTCCTGCACTAAAAAGCGGTTTGTGCAAACGCAAGTCTGTCCGGCATTTCTGTATTTTGACATGACGGCTCCCATCACGGCTGCATCAATATCAGCATCATCAAACACGATGAATGGTGCATTGCCGCCAAGTTCCATGGAGGTGCGTTTAACTGTATCTGCGCATTGTTTCATCAACACTTTACCAATTTCGGTGGAGCCGGTGAAGGATAGTTTCCGCACGATTGGGTTGGCTGTAAGTTCACCGCCAATTTCACGTGCATTGCCCGTGACGCAAGAAATTACACCTTTGGGAATGCCCGCCTCTTCAGCCAGAACACAAAGAGCAAGGGCTGAAAGAGGGGTCTGGCTGGCAGGTTTAATCACCATGGTACAACCAACAGCAAGTGCCGGACCAGCCTTGCGAGTAATCATCGCCGCAGGGAAATTCCATGGTGTAATGGCTGCACAAACGCCCACAGGTTGTTTTTGTACGATGATACGCCGGTCCTCGGAAAAGGCCGGGATTGTATCGCCATAAATCCGCTTGGCCTCTTCAGAAAACCATTCGATGAAACTTGCAGCATAAGCAATTTCGCCGCGACTTTCAGCAACTGGCTTACCTTGTTCAGCCGACATCAAAATCGCCAAATCTTCCTGGTTTTGCATGATTAGCTCAAACCATTTGCGCAGGACAGCGCCACGGTCCTTGCCTGTTCTTGCCCGCCATGGCCCCTGTGCATCATTTGCCGTTTCAATGGCGGTGCGGGTTTCGTCCGCAGATAGGGAAGGAACGCTTGCAATCACTGAGCCATCGGCCGGGTTGGTCACTTCAATAGTTTTTCCGCTCGCAGCATTTACCCATTCGCCATTGACGTAGCAGGCGGTTTTCAGCAGATCAGGATTTTTCAAATTTAGATTTGTCATTTTTCTCTCACTCTAATTTATTGGGTCGATATAAGAATTTTTGTCAGGGTGTTTTTCAATTGGGGATTAATCGCCATAGGTTTATGCGTTTTTGTGTCCACATAGACATGGACAAAAAATCCCTCTGCTGCAGCGTCTTGCTCATCATTTCGAAACAGGCCCACCTCGTAGCGAACGGAGGAGTTGCCCAGTTTTGCAACACGAATGCCTGCGGTAACTTGATCAGGAAACGCCATGGCAGAAAAATAGCGGCAGCCGGTTTCAACCACCAGCCCAATTTGTTCGCCCCCGTGAATGTCGAGAACGCCTTCGCCGATCAGCCAGCCATTTACCGCTGTGTCAAACAAGGAATAATGCACCACATTGTTCATATGGCCATAGATATCATTATCCATCCAGCGCGTGGTGATTTCATAAAAAACTTTATAGTCTTCGCGTTGATTGCGCTTTTCCGCCATCACCATGCAGCCTTGTAGACGGCAAGAATATCTTCTTCGCTCATTGTGCGAGGATTATTGACCAATAATCTTTGCTGCAACATGGCATCCGAGGCAAGCTTTGTCAGATGTTTTTCCTCGATAGAAACCTGTCGCAATTTTGTCTCCAGCCCGAGTTTTTCTGAAAGAGTGGCAAGGGCATCAATGAAGGCTGTGCAGCGTTTATCCACGTCAGTTTCTTCAGCAATATGAGGAAACGCATCGGCTGCGATTTCTGAATATGCTTGCGCTGCCTCAGGTGCATTGAAGCGCAGCACGTGGGGAAGAACAAGCGCATTTGAAAGCCCGTGGGGAACATGAAATGTGCCGCCAATCGGATAGGCCAAAGCATGTACCGCAGCAACGGGCGAATTAGCAAAAGCCTGACCAGCCAGCATGGAACCTAATAACATTGCACTGCGTGCTTCAACGTTGGAGCCTTCAAACACCGCAGTTTCGATATTAGCTCCCAATAATTGCAAAGCCTGACGTGCCAGCATTTTGGATAGGGGGTTGTTGTTGGCATTTGCCGAGGCGTAGGATTCGATTGCGTGAACCATCGCGTCAACACCGGTCGCAGCCGTAATAGCAGCCGGTAGGCCAAGGGTTAGCTCGGGGTCAAGGATTGCAATATCAGGCAGAATGACCGGCGAATTTACTCCGCGTTTTTCTTCCGCGCCCACTGTGATGATCGATACAGGCGTAACCTCTGAACCGGTTCCGGAAGTGGTTGGGATCAGTGCTAACGGAAGTCGCGGTCCCTTTGCCTGACCAACGCCCCAAGCCTCATCCAGATCTTCTCCGGAGCCGATCAACAGGGCAGCAAGCTTTGCCACATCCATCGAAGAACCGCCACCAAAGCCGATTACGCCACTTGCGCCTGCGGATTTTCCGGCCTCAACGCAAGCGGTCAATGTTGCCAGCGAGGGATCAGCCTCAACCGCATCAAATATGGTGACGCTCAGTCCTGAATTTTTCAGGGACTTCAGTGCGCCATCACAAAGGCCAAGCGAAAGAATACCCGGATCAGTCACAAATAATATTTGCTTGCCAAGCTTTCCAGCCAGCACGTCACCAAGTCGTTTTGTTGAGCCATTTTCAAAAATGATCGATGAAGGGGTGTTAAATGTAAAGTTTTGCATAATTCATTATAGCCAGCCAAAGCGTTGCTGCAATAATGAAAAAGAGATGTGCCCTTTGTATTTTACATGTTAACTGTGCACAAACACTTGGGAGATTATTGAATGACGGTGACGGACAATAAAGTAGTGCTCATTACAGGTGCTGCTCGCGGGATTGGGCTTGCAACGGCCAAAGTGTTTTTACGCGATGGCTGGGATGT
>JAESUH010000085.1 GCA_016763155.1 Rhizobiaceae bacterium | reverse complement strand
GGAAAAACGGGCACGAACCTGAACACGTAATTCCGCTGGAATTCCCGGGCCATTATCTTCTACTTCCAAAATGGCAAGGCCCGGATTGGACAATACGCGAACGGTTATTTCGCTGCCTTCACCAGAGTATTTAATGGCGTTCTCCACCAGGTTTCGCAGTAATTCTTCCATCAACATGGGGTTGGCCCGACAATATATCGGGCGGCAATCGGTTTCCAGCGATTGAAACCCCAAATCCTGTTTGTGGGTTTCTGCCATTTGGAGATATTGTTCGGTAATCTGTTTTGTAATTTGTGTCAGATTAATGGGGGGAGTATCGATGCGGCGGGAATTTGCCTGATCTACCCGGGCGAGCAATAATAGTTGAGATAGTATTCGTTCGGCATGGCTGACCGCCTGATCTCCGATTTTTGCTGCGTTTTTTGCTTCTTCCAGAGTGCTTGCGCGTGAGGTGAGGGCAAGCTGGGTCTTGATGATGGCCATGGGGGTGCGCAATTGATGGCTGGCATTCCCTGTGAAATTTCGCAAAGCATCAAGTGCATTGTCTAGTTTGTGCATGAAGCTGTTGATAGTATCCACGAGTTCTTCGACTTCTAATGGAACATCCTGATCAATGGGGTGTAATTCATCAGGGTTTCGGCGGCTAATGGCTACCTGCAACTGGTCGAGAGGGCGTAAGGAAATGCCGACAATCACCCATATCGTAGTGAACGCAATCACTAGGGTGGCAATGAAACGAATGCCGGTGCGGGTCATAAATTTGTTGACCTGATCGTTTCTTGCGTTTGTGGTCTCCGCCACAATGATCCTGTAACTGATCGTTGTTCCGCCTGACGATATGGAATTGTTGTAGGCCACCGCCCTTAAAAGGGATTGTTGATAGGTGAGGTCTGAAAAAGTGGTTTTTTGGGAATCCGTTTTGGCACTATGTGGAAAATTGAGTGATTTCGTGCCGGATATGAAAGTTCCGCCAATTGCCTCGATCTTGTAGAATGTTTTGTCCTGCTGAGCAGGCCGCATCATATCCAGGTGAATATGGGTGGTGTCTACCTGCAGTTTTCCAGATTGGTTGAGCTCTATTTTCTCGGCGATGGCCATCGCTGATCCAGCCAAGACTCTATCTAGAATGGAATTGACCGTTCCCAAGGCTGTGTCATAGGCATCCCAAAGGGCCAGAAGTCCGATGATCATGCCAGGAAAAAATAACCAGACTACCAGTCGTCGGCGTAGGGAATATCGGTTTGGATATTTGTGCGCGTGGTCCGCGATATCCTGTCTTCCCGCCATTATTTGGTTTCCTCACATTGGAGGTAATATCCAAGGCCGCGAGCTGTGCGAATTGTAACATTGTGTTGGACTAGTTTCTTCCTCAGGCGGCTGACATATTGTTCGATGGCGTTATCTGAAATATCCTCATTAAAGCCGGAGAGGGAGTCAATTAGCTGGGATTTTGAAACGACCCTGCCACTGTTTAGCATCATCGTTTCAAGGACGCTTAATTCCCGAGCAGAGACTTCTAATGGGCCTTTGGAGGTGGAAAGGCTGCGTGACTTCATGTCGAAGGTCATGGGGCCAAATTCCAGGATGGATTGGCGTTGGTTGCTTTGTCTGCGCAAGAGAACGCGGATGCGCGCTTCAAATTCTGTTATTTCGAAGGGCTTGGTTAGATAGTCATCAGCGCCCATGTCGAGCCCGGTCACCCGGTCATCCAGACCACCTCGTGCCGTGAGGATGAGAACTGGAGTATCGTTTTGGCGCGCGCGCATAGATCTCAGGACTTCCAACCCGTCCATTTGCGGCAGGCTGAGATCCAGCACCATCAAATCATAGTGCTGGGCGGCAATGACAGCTTCCGCTGACAGACCGTCGCCAACAATGTCGACCGCATAGCCGTTTTGACCAAGGATCGTTTTTAAACCATCGGCAAGGATGGGATTATCCTCAGCGACAAGAATGCGCATGGCATTTCAACATTTATGTAACTCCCCCATGCCTGACTTGGATGACAGGCAAAACTCTTTGGCTAACTTATCAAAAATATTCAGGTTTGGGAATTTCTAGTAAGAAAACAGTGTATTTTGCTGTTGAAAATTTTGTAAAATTTATGTGAAGACGCTATAAAATTCGCCTGCCTTTACTGAGTTACTCAATAATTACGGGGGTTTGTCAGGTAACTGACAGCTTATTGTGTTTATATTCAATGGTGATTGTATTTGATAGTATTTTGATTCTTGTAATTGTTTGATTTTTTATTTTTTTTGGAAAATTTATCTTGAACTTGATAATTAGGTTCGGATTTTATGATAAATAGAATATCAGACCGCATCTCTTCAATCACTCTGTAGTGGCTGCTTACGCTGGTCTAGCTTTTTACTTTCCGGGCATTGAATTTTGGTGTTCGAAATGAGTTGGATGCCCGCTTGTATAATTTTGCAAAGTAGCTGCAAACCCGGATCATGTGGTTTATTGGGTCAAACCATATGGTCTTTTATACAGACGAGTGAAGAAGTAGTCGACGGCTGAGCGGGCAGGTGGTTGTCGACTATATTTTCCTTTTTTTTGCAACCAATTTTCTTAAATTTCCTACTCAATTTTCGGGAACCCTAGTTTGGTTGCTGCTCATCAGTCCATGGAATTATAGTAGTTTTTTGAGGCGACGACCGGCATTCAAATAGTGTGATGGGTTGCGGGCAACATCGTTGCGGCGAACTTCGTAGTGTAGATGCGGTCCGGTACTGCGTCCTGTGCTGCCTACAGCTCCGATTTTTTTACCGGATTGTACCTTTTGCCCTTTTTTCACGAAATAGCGGCTTAGATGGGCGTAGCGCGTGGTGTAACCACCGGCATGTCTGATTTCAACCATCTTGCCATAACCACCTTTGCGGCCAGCATGGATAACGGTGCCGCTTGCCGTGGCAAATACTGGCATTCCCCGTTTTCCCCTAAAATCCAGTCCGGAATGCACCGCGCGACGGCCATTAAAAGGGTCTCTTCTCAGGCCGAAACGGCTGGAGGTTTTCTGGCCGGGTAATGGATTGGCAAAGGGAAATGATTTTGCCTTACGTGTGATTTCGTCGAGGTTTGACAGAGAAAAATCAAGGGCATCAAGATATCCTGTGAAATCCACTGAAGCATCGGCTGGAATGAAGGGACCACCAATTTGAGGTGTTTTTGATTTCTGGACAGGAATGCCCATTTTTTCCAGGAGAGCAACGATCTTGACAGTTTTTTGCTGAGCTGCGGTGCGCAATCCATCGAGGGTGGCGATCTGAGAAGTCTCGATGCGTATGATGTCATTTGCTACCTGACCAAAGACACCATTGTTACTAAAGCTGATTGGTGGCTTTGTGTTGCTGGCCAAAAGAGTGCCTGAGGTGGGAACAGTTTTCACGTCATTGCTAAATCCGCGCAACAACAGGCCGGACAATTCACCCCTTAAAGGAATGACATTCTGGACATCGATTTGACTGGTTTTAATAAGCTTCTTAGCTGGCCGCTTTTGGGGAACAACCTTGGCTGGCTTGCCAAATGATGAGGTTTTTAGCCCATTGGATTTCGCTCTGGTGAGCAGTTTTTCCATTCTGCCGCCACGTACAGCAAGTGTTTCTTGACGCCCTACCAAATCGGCGACTTTGGCTTCGATGGCTTTTTGATCCAGCAATTGCCTGCTCGTAACTTGATCCAGCTTCGTGCGCAGGGCAGCAATACGATCTTCATATTCGTGCATGGCGCGGGCATGGCGAGCCTGGGATGCACCCAATAAGTCGTCGTGAAAAATCAGATAAGCGGTGGCTCCAAAATAGCCGACCATGAACATGAAAAATAAACCACCCAGTGCAGCCAGCAGACCTGGCCGGATCACAAAACTTCTGCTCTTGCCATTTTTCGTAATGACGACAGTAGGAAGTTCGGCGCGTTTTCCAAAGTTTCCAGGCTCTCTGATATGGGATACATTCATATTGGAACTACTCAATTTACTCGGTTGGCTTATGAGTTCCATGAAAACATTTTATGGTTAATAAAGTGTTTTTACTTGGTGTTTTTTGGGTAAGACCGGTAATTAATGGCCAAGGAACTAGTTTCCAAGAGGAGAGAGTGAGCGGTAAAAGCCAGGTGTAATTCCGCTGGCACTGCGCGCTTTTTCATTGAATGGCGGACGAATTTTGCCACGGAAATTTTCGCGAACCAACTTTTGGAACGTGGCCGCAGGATCCAGTTTTTCACGGTAGCACAAATAGCGAAACCATTTCGCGCCGACGGCCACATGGCCTTTTTCATCTTCATATATTATTCGAAATATATCGGCTGATTGTTTGTCGCCAAATTGTTCCAGCTTTAAAATCAGCGATGGGGTGACGTCCAGCCCGCGCGCTTCAAGCACCAGAGGGACGACTGCCAATCGAGCCGTTAAGCTGATCGTGGTTTGCTGGGCTGCTTCCCACAAGCCATCATGGGCTGGCAAATCTCCGTAGGTCGCGCCAAACTCTGCCAATCGGTTTTGCACCAGAGCGAAATGTTTGGCCTCCTCGTTTGCCACCATCACCCAGTCATCAAAGAATGAACGAGGCATTTTTGTATAGGTAAAGCGGGCAATGATATCGAGCGCTAGGTCGATTGCATTGAGTTCAATGTGGGCTATGGAGTGCAGTAGTGCAATTCTGCCAGCCTTTGAGTTGAGGGTGCGTTTTGGCACCTGGTCAGGCGGGAGCAGGATCGGCCTTTTGGGGCGACCAGGGCGATTTGGCGGCTTTATGCTTTTGGAACTGGTCAGAGATAGCTGACGAGAAAACCAGGCCTTGGCCATGGTTTGGGTAAACAGGATTTTGTCGCCGAGTGCGGGTGCTTCCAGCGCCTTAACAGCGCCGCCAGCCAGACAGGTAAATTCACGCAATGAATTGCTTCTCCGCACCGTTTAAAGGTTTTTGATGGCTTCAAGCACGGCATCCACGTGGCCTGGAACTTTTACCTTATGCCAGGCTTCTACCACCGTGCCTGATTTGTCGATCAAAAGGGTCGTGCGCACGACGCCCATATATTTGCGGCCATACATGCTTTTTTCTACCCAAATGCCATAGGCCTGCAGCGCCTCTTTTTCTTCGTCACTTACCAGCATCATTTTGAGATCGTGTTTGGCTTTGAACTTGTCGTGCTTCTTCACCGGGTCAGGAGAAAGCCCGACTACCAGTGCGCCCAATTTTTCAAACTCGGATAGCTTTTCAGTGAACTCGATCGCCTCTTTGGTGCAGCCGGATGTGTCGTCTTTTGGGTAGAAAAACAGAACGATCAATTTGTTATTATTGGCTGACAGGGTGAACTGGCCACCATCATCTGTTGGGAGGTTGAAGTCGGGAGCCTGATCACCCTTTGAAATTTGCACCATTTTGCCTTCCTTTCGACATGAAAATCTGAAAACTAGCGATTTGCTATGTTTGGTCGATGATATTGCAAAAATTGCGCGGTATCATCGTAAAAATGAGCAGGAACCTTCTGAATGCCATTTAGGCACAGAAATATGCCGCATTTGTTTTATAATGGGGCGTATTGAACGTTAATAATGATTCTCAGTCAGCAATTTGCCATATGAACTCACATGATTCCAAACAGGTAAGAGACCATATCGATCATGGTGTGGTAAAAGATCACCCACGGGAGTTGCATGTGCGCTTTCGAGGGCGACGGCTGTTGCGCATTTTCCTTGCTTTGGGGATTGTGCTCGCTCTTGTCTTTTCTCTCTTTATTGGGACCATTTTTTATCTGATTTCCGGCCCTGCTGGGAACCAATCGGTTATCCAAACAAGTCTGATATCTTCGCTCGAAAATACTATCGGGAAAGACTATCAAATTGAATTGGGGGAACTGGATTTCGAGTTTAATTTGCCGGGGCGCTTATCAATTGCCAGTTCCAGTGTGCGCATATTGCGGGCGGATAATCAAAATTTGGTCGCTGAAATCAAGGACATTCGATTTGGTGTCCGGCTCTGGAAAACGATATTTGGAGATCCCAGCTTTGATTCCGTGACGATCGGCAATGGGGTGCTGCATATGGGGGAGATCGCAAAAGCCCCTGAAGTTGGAATACCTACCCATATGAAACCGGCTATGACCAAGCTTGGTCGGGAATTGAGCAAATTGTCGAGATTTGCTGAAAAAGGGCAATTTCAATCCCTGAAAGTCACTGATTTTCGAATTGTTGGCCCGACGAATAGTAATGGTTCAGCAAAACCATCAGGACAGGTGTGGCCGGTTATTGTCAATAAACTAGAGCTTGTGGCTGATTCTCACGGAGCCTTTAGTTTCAATGGTGCAATAAAAAGCGCCAATTCCAATTTCTCCATTGTTGCAAATTATAAGAAACAAAAGGATCAATTGGCCTCTTTAAACATTCAGGGGGAGGGGTTGAATTTGGCCGATTGGTTGCCTTCTCCAGATAAGGTCATTGGACCATTTGGGTCAAATGGCACGGTTGGCTGGAATGCAAAGCTCTCGTTTCGCCCGGATGGCTCGCCGCAACAACCAACGATTTCCATTCACACGAATGAACATGATTTACGTATCGGCAAGGTAAAAACCCGGGTGCGGGATTTGGTTGTCAATTTGCGATTGATACCTGAAAAAAATCAGATTGAACTTGAACGTTCTCCGTTGGTGATTGGCAAATTACATGCGTGGTTGATCGGTGGGGTGCGTCCTGCCGATATTAAAAATGGCTATGGCGGACCGATTGAATTTGAGGTTATTGCTGAACGGGCATTTATGGAAACTATCAAAGAAGGAGAGCGAGCAATTCATGCCGGTTTTTCGACACGTGGTTTCTGGTTTCCAAGGCGAGCCCGCTTAGAGATAAGTCAGGCTTTCATGGAAACCAAAGGTGGCAGAATAGACGGAAAAGGCAGCGTTGAATTTTTAAATAAGACGGTTGCTG
Source organism: Rhizobiaceae bacterium (assembly GCA_016763155.1). Classification (GTDB taxonomy): domain Bacteria; phylum Pseudomonadota; class Alphaproteobacteria; order Rhizobiales; family Rhizobiaceae. The sequence goes on along the minus strand of JAESUH010000085.1, from coordinate 5,780 downwards.
TATCCGGTGAGGCTTCGTCGAACGGTATATCTGCTCATGCTGTGAAGCAATTCTGGCCCTTCTTTTTGGGGCATCGAGCGCGCGAGTGGGCACATAAACATGTCATTGATGGCTGGATTGAAAATGCCAAACTGGTGGCGGCAATTCCTGGCGGAATTATTGGCAAAATACCTGCTGGCAAACGCATGAAGCCGGAGCATTTTCAACTTACGGTAAAATTCAAAGACGGGGTTTTTGAACCGCTTGGAGAAGTGCCTCAAGTGTTCGATGCAAATGGCGTTCTCACTATAATCGGTATGCAAGTGGATGTAATGCTGGATGAGGGGACAATTAAGGGAGGCAAATTTGGTGAGGCAAAACTGACTTCTGCCACATTCACCGTTGAAGATTTTGCGGACCGTCCGGCGCAGGCAAATGCCGAATTTTCGCTTGATGGCAAGGCTTCAGTATTGGCTAGTATTGCTCAATCCAAGCCAATGCGTGTGATGAGCCGATTGAAATCCAGTGCTGGTGAACTCAGGGGCACCGCCCATGCGGATATTGTGGTGAAATTTCCACTTGTGCGAAAGCCCAAGGAAGGAGAAGTTGACTGGAACGTGCTTATTGATTTGAAAAATGGATCAATGACCCGGAAAATTTCAGGTCGAAACATCACCAAAGCAAATCTGGTAATCGATGCTAACCGTGAAGTTGCATGGGTATCAGGCACAGCATCCATTGACGGGGTGCATTCCAAACTGGACATCGTGGAGCCGCTTGGCAAAAAATCGAACTATAAAAGGAGCAAGAAGCTTTCTGCGACGCTGGATGAAGCGACTCGTAAAAAAGTCGGGTTGCATCTTGAACCCATTATATCGGGGCCAATTGTTTTAACGGTCGAACAGGTGGCTGGACAAAAAGAAATCCAACATCTGGATTTGACTCAGGCAGAAATAAACCTGCCTTGGGTTGGTTGGCGAAAAGGTGCAGGAATTCCTGCGAACGTGACCTATTTGTTCAATTTGAAATCCGGAGTGACCAAGTTTGATGACATCAAGGTGTCTGGAGATGGTTTCGGAGCCAGTGGTAAAATGGTCTTTGATAAGACCGGGCTGCGAAGCGCGAATATGACCAAGGTTTCTCTCAATGAGGGGGACGATTTTAGTTTGAAAATCAGCCGAAAAAACGGAGCTTACGATGTCAATGTGAAGGGACGTGCATATGATGCGCGCGGCATGGTGAACAAATTCATCCACGAAGGAGATTTCGATAGTAGCCAGAAGCAAAAACCGTTGAATGTTACTATCCAAATGGACAAGCTAACCGGGTTTAATGCTCTGGACGTCAAGGATGCATCAATAAATTACAGCGCCAGCAATGGGCGTATTGACCATCTGTCAATTCTTGGTTCCGCTCCTGGCGGGAAAACGTTTCGGGTGCGCGCTAACCGCAAGGATACCTCTACGGCGTTTGAGTTTACTGCAGAAAATGCAGGGCATGCCTTGGCCTTTATGAATGTTTATAACCGTATGGAGGGCGGGACCTTGAACGCGAATCTTCAAAAAACCGGGAATGGTCCTTATCGCGGTGTTGTAAATGTGCGTAATTTTATTTTGGTGGATGAGCCGCGCCTTAAAAAGCTGGTGAGCGCCAGTAGCCGGGAGACTGGACTGCGCAACGGTGAAGATGCTGTGCGCCGGTTGAAAAAGGTTAAAACCAGTAGGGCCAGATTTTCGCTCATTCGTGCGAGAATCGAAAAAGGGGTGGGATACCTAAACGCAAGTGATGGGCTGATGCGTGGAGCCCAAATTGGATTTACGTTTGATGGAACTATCTTTGATAAGAACGATCGCACTAACCTTCGAGGCACCTTTATGCCTGCTTACGCGATCAGCCAAGTAGTTTCAGTCATCCCAATCATTGGTGAAATTTTCTCGAATGGTCGTGATGGTGCCTTTATTGGCATCACCTATCGACTGAGAGGGAAGAGGGGTAGTCCCGATATAGAAGTAAACCCGCTGTCTCTCGTTACGCCTGGGATATTCAACAAGATTTTTGAATTCAGTAAATAGGTTGATTGGTATTTGGCTGTTCTAGGTAAAGGCCGTGAATGGCGGAATGGTCGCAAATCCATCCCGCCAAGCGCGCATAAGCCTAGTTGGCTGCGCGCGGCCCCTGCACTTTCATTGTAAGGGGGCTGCTACCTCTAAAGAGGCAGAAACAACCCATGTAAGCCGAAGGGAATTGGATATTCCATGACGGCTTTGACGACGGGGCCATCCTCCAGCGCTTGTCCGTCGTAGATTGACAGACTGGTGCGCCGACGTTGCCAGTCCAAACTGGTGCCTATGATCCAAAAACCGCTATTACTGTCAGGTTTTGGCACAATTAGATGCTCCTCTATCAACTCTGTATCGCTAACTGTGAACGAATTGGCGTTGCCAGAATTCCGATCCAGTAATGTTAGAGTGTTCCAGCCCAGCTGACTCTTGCCGCCTGAATGTGTGAGCATCAAGGTTTGGCTGTGGCGTGATAACTGTTCGCGTGGGTCGATTTGGACAAATTCCACTTGCCCGTGGTCGTTGTTTCGTTCGATATGCACGGTCCGTTTGCTAAGGTCCAATCGGGCCTGCGCATAATGCATGGTTGTTTGTGCACCGCCATTCCATGATCCGTCCATGACCTGATAAGCGTCTTTGGTCATAAAGCCGGGGTCGCTGTGCAGCGCAAAATCAAATCCTATTTCACTGGAAGAAATATCATAGGCGTTGCCGAAGTGGAAAACCCAGAAGGCCTCGGTTTCCAGTTCCACAAAATGTGTGAGATCTGATTTGTCTATGACGAGAATTTGTGTTGATTGCTGTGCGTTCCATTCGAACTGATCCAGAAATGCACCATCGCTCGATTTAGATGCGCGAAATGGCGGCATGACCAGGATCAACTTGCTATCGGTGATCAAGAAATCGTGCAACATGGGGGTGTGCATTTGTGGCAGCAAGTGTGTCTGCAACAATTCACCGGTTGCCGAGAGGTGATAGATTAAGATTGCAGCTGGGTTTGCGGAATAACCGATATTCCAGACCGAACCATCGCTGTCACGCCGGGGATGTGCGCCAAAGGGTAATCCGGCTGTATCCGAAGTCCATTTCTTGATCCCCGATGAAGAAAGTGTTTCTGGGTCGATGATGTGTGGGGAGCCTCCTTCCCATAAAGCTAAAAGTTCTCCAGCGTGATTTAGCAAAGAGATGTTGGCAGGATTTTGTCCGTCGGCAGAGCCTCCGCTGGAAAGCTCGCTCCCGCTGGTCCCAAAACCATGATATGCGATACGGTTTTTATCAGTTTCGACATGATTGCGCGACGTGTCTGTCAATCGGCCTAAATGTGAAATCCGATCACCAGATATTGTAAAACGCTGGATCATGCCGGGCGCATCAAACCAATGAGAGAACCTGTCCTGGCCAATCTCGTGCCTTGCGGGGCCATTTCGAAATAACCTCCCGGAAAAACCGGAAGGAACTTTACCGTGCTCGATTTTTAATTCTGACTGAAGCAGCGGCTCTCTAGTGCCAAGATAGCCTAAAAGCCAAGGCTTTTCAGCCAGAGCGGAATGGAATTTTTCCTGTGCACCAATACGCGGTGCAGCATGGGCTAAATGTGGAAGCCCTGCAAAAGTAGCGGCACCAATAAACAGCTTGCCAAATTCACGACGGTCCATGGTCTAGCTCCCGTTCAAAGTGATGATGAGCTTTTTTGGTTGCCCATCAAAGGAGAAAGAAAATTTTTCAAAGGTCGGTGCCTTGAGCCCGATCTTTGGATTCTTAGAGAAACCGTAAGGCTCATTTGGGATGCCAAAAAGATTCGAGTCGAGTTTTTTATTACCGTTTTTGTCCTGAAAAACTGCAATGCCATAGGTACCCGGTTTAAGTCCCTTGAAGGTTATTGCAACTTTCCCATTGGTAGGGTTCTTCTTTCTCTCCTTCACTGACGTTCTGGTAGCAAAACCTTTTTGTGTGTCAAAAATCGCAGCGCGGATTTCTCCGGCTGGGCCAGCATTCTGTACCAGGATTGTTAAGTTGTTAGCCAATGAGGGGGTAGCTATCAAAGACGCCAATAGTACTGTAAAAATTGTAGTTTTCATCGTTCGACCTTTGTCAGTTAGAGTAGGCCAAATCTGTTGCTATATTGCGTTGGTTGGGTCAATTATGACGCGGATTGTATTGCGTCAGTCAGGCAATTTATTGCGTAGATGGATCAAGAAAACAGTTGGCGAAGCGTGAAATGGGGACACCAATGATTCAATCGTTTGCTCAAACTACCAGACAAGCTGCGGCAATCATTCTAGGAACGAAATTCTGGATTGTTGTTCTCAGCATTGCGATGTTATGTGCCTTTAGCGGCCCTTTTGGGACCTTTGAAAAACTCGACTTAACTTCACGCCTTATCTATTGGGTGTCTATTGCTGTAGTCACTGGCATGGCGGGAGTTTGGGTTTCTATGCTGACTATCGAACTGGATTTTAAATTGCCACTAACGCTTGTCGTAAGTTGTATTTTCGGGTTTTTCGTAACTGGTTTTGTTGCTTTACTTCAATCTGTCGTCGAAGGTCGTCTGGTTGAATTTCATATGTTGGGCATTCTATTTATGTTTTGCTTCCCAACTTCAATTGTTATTCTTGTTGTTGCCAATCACTTTATGCATCCAATTGCTAACCACCTCAGCGAGGAAATAGATGGTCGCCCAAAACTGTTTGACCGTCTGGAAAATGGTGCAGATGTAGGCGCACTTTTCTCGCTCTCTGCTTGTGATCACTATGTCGAAGTTTCTACTAATCTGGGGGATGCTCTCATCTTGGCTAGATTAGCAGATGCCATTTCAGAATGTTCATCAATCCCAGGAGAACAAATTCATCGCTCGCATTGGGTTGCTTTGGCAGCGATTGAAAAACTGGATGTAAGTCGACAAAAACCGCAGGTTACCCTGAAATCTGGTCGAACGTTTCCCATTAGCCGTGCGCGCATTAAATCTCTAAAGCTTGCTATGGAGCGGGACGGACGCACGTTGGGCAAGAAACCAAAAGTTTCTTAGGCCTTGGTCATGCTAACGAAAACTATGCAAATCTGATCGTCTGTCCTTATGAAGGCAGGATCAGGACGTGTTTTTTCTTGCCCATGGATAGTTTGACCACGCCATCATCATTCAGTTGGTCTTGGCCTACTTTTTGGCTCTCATCAGAAATTGCCTGATCATTGATTTTAATTGCCCCACCCTTGATGTGGCGGCGCGCTTCTCCGTTTGATTTGGCGAAACCTGCTTCTACCAACAGGGATAAAACACCGATACCGTCGTTAAAATCGCCAGCGGTGACTTTGATTGTCGGAAGAGTGCTTGCAGCCTGTCCTTCTTCAAAGGTTTTGCGGGCTGTTTCTTCTGCGCGCTGGGCGGCTTCCATGCCGTGAACCATTGCGGTTGCCTGAGTAGCCAATATCTTTTTGGCTTCGTTGATTTCTGCACCCTCAAGGGCTTCGTAGCGTTTGATTTCGTCGATTGGCAGAGTGGTGAACAGTTTCATGAAACGTCCCACATCGGCGTCTTCGGCATTGCGCCAGAATTGCCAATAATCGTAGGAGGATAACAATGCATCTGAAAGCCAAACGGCACCATCAGCGGTTTTACCCATTTTGGCACCGGATGAAGTGGTTAATAGCGGGGTGGTGAGGGCGAATAAATCGCTACAACCTGAACGCCTGCCCAAATCCACGCCGGAAACAATATTGCCCCACTGATCGGAGCCGCCCATTTGT
>JAESUH010000084.1 GCA_016763155.1 Rhizobiaceae bacterium | reverse complement strand
GGTGAGGTTGCCGACTGTGACGCTTTCGTGCCAGTCATATTCGTGAATTTGATTGGCTGATACGCCCCATTTTGCGAGGGTGGCGCCGACGCCGAGTGGCATGTAGAAATTTTCGACCTTTGCGTTGAGTGCCTTAATGGCGGCTTCGTCTAGGTGATCATAATGATTATGCGATAGGATGACGCCCTTAATTGGTGGTAAATCGGCAATAGATAAAGGTGTTGGGTGAAAGCGTTTGGGGCCCATGAAGGAGAATGGTGAGGCGCGGTCGGAAAATACTGGGTCGATGAGCCAAAATTCGTTTTCGATCCATAGCAAAATGCTGGAATGGCCGAGTTTGAAGAAGATGGTTTCGTTAGCCGGTAGGTTGGCCAGCTGTTCAGGCGTAATATTTTGCACCGGAATGGGCAATTTTGGTGCTGATGGCTGCATTTTTTCGAACAGTTGTTGGTTGATCATTTTTGGAAAAAAACTGATGCTTTGTTCGGGCAGAGGCGCGGGGTTAACGAATTTTTCGCCATCATATTGCGCGGATTTTTGGATGCGGTCTTTATTCATCGGTTCGGCACTTTTGATATATTGATCGGCGCTGAAGCCAGCAGCCACAAGCAGGGTGATAATGCCTAATAATATGTAGGCAACAATTTTTAATTTTTTCATAAAGTTACATATAGGGCATAATGAAAGAACTTCAAGCTTTTAACTATGGCAATTCACGACAAATGTTGAATTTCTATCTACCCCTCATTTCCACAACTCCCATTCATTTCAGCGAGTGCGTGCTCGGCTGTTCGAAGCCGCTGCCGACGGACGCTCGGTAGGCTAGAGAGCGCAGCGAACGCACGCAAGTGTCAACAGTGAGCTTAAGCGAACGTATAAATGAAGTACCCGAGTGTTGGCAGGACACTGCCCAGTGATAACTGAAAAGTTGTGATGCGGAAATTTTGTGCTAGAGTTTCAGCGGATGAACCTGCATTTGCCATTGTTAAAGACATAAGAAAGTTGGCTATACTGCCAATACTCGGGTACTTCATTTATACGTTCGCTTAAGCTCACTGTTGACACTTGCGTGCGCTCCACATGCTACGCATGCTGCGCTAGCCGACCGCGCGGCAGACGGCAGCGGCTTCGAACAGCCGAGCACGCACTCGCTGAAATGAATGGAAATTGTGGAAATGAGGGGTAGATAGAAACTCTGAGTTTGCTATTTTGGGGTAGATAGAAATGCCGAGTTCGATTTAACCCTTGCCCAACATATCCTTCATCCGTGCAAAAAAGCCGAAGCTTTCGGGGTTGGTATTTTTGGCGTTTTCGCCGGAGATTTCGGCAAATTCACGTAGCAATTCGCGTTGGCGTTTGTTGAGATTTTGCGGGGTTTCGACGCTGACTAGAATGTAGAGGTCGCCGGCGTTTTTGCTGCGCAATACGGGCATGCCTTTGGCTTTGAGGCGGAACTGCTTGCCGGTTTGGGTGCCAGCGGGGATTTTGACTTTGGCGGTGGTGCCTTCGAGCGTGGGGATTTCCATCTCGCCGCCTAAAGTTGCTTCGGTAAAGGTAATCGGCACACGGCAATAAAGGTTTGAAGCCTCGCGCTGATAAAATTCATGGGTGGCGATGGAGATAAAGATATAAAGATCGCCATTGGGGCCGCCTTTTGTGCCGCCTTCGCCTTCGCCGGTTAAGCGGATTCTTGTGCCGTCTTCAACCCCGGCTGGGATGGTGACATCTAGGTTGCGAATGTCATCAATTTTGCCTTCGCCGCGGCATGAACCGCATGGAGTTTTGATAATTTCGCCGCGGCCACTACAGACATGGCAAGCTCGTTCAATGGTAAAGAAGCCCTGTTGTACGCGCACTTTACCATGACCAGCACAGGTGGTGCAGGTTTCGGGTTCGGTGCCGGCTTCAGCGCCAGAGCCTTTGCAATCATCGCAAGTGGCAGCGACGGGCACTTCAATTTCAACTTTTTTGCCGTCAAAGGCGTCTTGTAGCAAAATTTCCATATTATAGCGTAAGTCAGAACCACGTTCTGGCCCGCGTTGGCGTTGTCGGCCACCGCCCATAAAATCGCCAAAAATATCTTCGAAAATGTCGCCCATGCCGCCGCCGAAACCGCCAAAACCACCGGCTTGGCCGCCGCCCATACCACCTTGTTCAAACGCTGCATGGCCATATTGGTCATAAGCGGCTTTCTTCTGGGCGTCTTTGAGCACGTCATAAGCTTCTGCGGTTTCGCGGAATTTTTCGGCCGCTTCTTCATCGTCTGGGTTGCGATCGGGGTGAAATTGCATGGCTTTTTTGCGATATGCGCTTTTTAAGGCTTTTTCATCGGCAGCTTTGTCGACACCAAGCACTTCGTAAAAATCACGTTTCGACATTTAATTTTCCATTATATTTCGGCAAATATTTCGGCTTATTTGCTGATATTCTTTACAAGACTCAAAAAAACTTCAAGCCGACAGGCAATTCTGTCGGCTCAAATAACTATATAAATCATCATTATTTACAATGAGAGATGATTATTTTTTATCGTCAACTTCTTCAAATTCAGCGTCAACCACATCATCATCTTCGGCGGCATCTGCAGCAGCGTCGCCTTCAGCTTCGGCTTGCTCAGCATTGTAAGCAGCTTCACCAATTTTCATGGCCGCTTGGGCCAATTCTTCGGTGCGAGATTTGATGTCATCAGCATTGTCAGCTTCTAACGCTTCTTTGAGCAATACAACGGCTTTTTCGGCAGCATCTTTGTCTTCTTCAGAAACCTTGTCGCCAAGATCGATGATAGATTTTTCGGTGCTGCGAATCATTGATTCAGCTTGGTTTTTGGCTTCAACCATTTCATTTTCTCAATGGGCGCAAGGATGGTCATCTGGATTTACCGCGCATGCGGGAAGGCGGGTTCGGCGGAGGTTTCTTTGCGATTTTCGTGCCATCTCCTTCAGGGCCTGCCAGTGCTGGTGATCGTTACCAACAAATGCGACAGCCCAAATATGATTTGCCTCTACCAGAAGAAATTCAGGTTGCGGAGGGCTTAGAGGTTAGCCTTGCCATGGCTGCCATTCTTTCGCGGATTGAAAGAGATTCTAAAGGGGCAGCTAAGATTTGCTGTTCAGCGGCGGATATTCGCCATTGTTTGGAAAACGATACGCTGGCCATGGTGATGCATATTGAAGGGGCTGAGGCGATAGATCGAAATTTCAATTCTCTTGAAATTTTGCATCGGGCGGGCTTGCGTTCAATTGGTCCTGTCTGGAGCAGGCCGACATTGTTTGGTCATGGCGTGCCGTTTCGTTATCCTTCTTCGCCGGATACCGGGCCAGGCCTCACCGATCTGGGCAAAGAGTTGGTTAAGGCGCAAAACCAATTGAAAATGGTGATTGATTTATCCCATTTGAATGAGGCCGGATTTTGGGATGTGGCAAAGATCAGTGATGCGCCATTGATTGCTACCCATTCAAATGTCCACGCTATTTGTCCCCACACCCGAAATTTGACCGACAAACAATTAGCTGCGATCCGTGAAAGCGGGGGAATGGTTGGATTGAATTTTGCCTGCGCATTCCTTCGCGCTGATGGCCAGATGCGATCAGATGTTAGCCTTGATGAAATGCTGCGCCATATGGATTATCTGATTGAACATCTGGGTGAAGATGGGGTTGGTATTGGCACGGATTTCGACGGTGCGCTGGTGCCTGATGCAATCAAGGATGTGGTTGGGTTCAACACTTTCCGCGAAGCCATGCGCAACCATGGGTATGACGAAGATCTCATGATAAAACTTTGCCATGGAAACTGGTTGCGCGTTTTGGAAATTACACTGGGCGGATAATATCGCTCAACCTTTCGTCAATTCTTCAATCGCCTGATGTTGGCTGAGATATATTTTGCCAGTCAAATGATGGAAGAAATCGCAGCGTTTCAGACGATCCGTTACCGGGCCTTTGACCTCGCTGAGATGGAATTTGATGTCGAGTGCTTTTAGCCGTTCATTGATCGCCTCAAGGGATTCTAGCGCACTCATATCGATCGCATTAACGGCGGGACACATCAAAATCACATGTTCCAGTTTTGGACGTTTGGCGACCATGTCGTAAATGCTGTCCTCCAGATAGCGTGCATTGGCAAAATACAGACTCTCATCCACGCGTAGTGTCAAAATATGTTCGTGGGTTTCAACCTTATGGCGCAAAACATTGCGGTAGTGTTGGGTGCCTGGAACCAGACCAACCACGGCCATATGTGGCCTTGAAGTGTTGTAGAGGTGAATGAGGATTGATAGGCCAACGCCTGCAACAATACCAATTTCCACTCCCATGGTCAGTGTAAGCAGCATGGTTGCGGCAACGGCAATGAAATCGGCTTTTGAATAGGCCCATGTTTTCTTCAGGATAGAAAAATCTACCAGCGACAACACGGCAACAATGATTGTTGCGGCAAGGGTTGCTTTTGGAAGATAGAAAATCAGCGGTGTTAAAAATACTGCAGCAAGGGCAAGGCCAATGGCGGTATAGGCACCTGCGGCAGGGGTCTCTGCACCGGCGTCAAAATTTACGACAGAGCGCGAAAAGCCTCCTGTTACCGGATAACCTCCAGTGAGGGACGCGCCGATATTGGCGGCACCCAGCCCGATCAATTCTTGATTAGGATCGATGCGTTGGCGTTTCTTGGCGGCAAGGGTTTGGGCAACAGAAATTGATTCAACAAATCCTATTATCGATATCAGCACGGCGGCCCCAATTAACTGCTCCCAAATTTCACTTGAGAATGAAGGCAAGGTGAGGGGAGGCAGACCTTGAGGAACAGCACCCACAACTTTGACGCCGTTTTCCGTCAGATCAAATATCCAGGTGACAAAAATTGTGATGACGACTGCAGCAACTGGCCCAGCCTTTGTTGCGATTTCTGCAATGCGTGGGCTAAAGCCCAATTTCTGCAATGCAGGTTTCATTCCTTTTCGAACCCAAAAAAGAAAACCTGTTGCCCCAGCACCAATTACCAGAGTGTAGAAATTTGTTTGGGAAAGATTGGAAAAAATGGAACTGAACAGTTCCTGTAAATTATGACCGGAAGCATTGATGCCCAGAATATGTTTTAGCTGGCTGGTGGCAATGATTAAGCCCGTGGCAGTGATAAACCCGGCAATGACGGGGTGGGATAAAAAGTTTGCCAAAAAGCCAAGCCTGAAAATTCCCATGGCTATGAGAAATAGCCCGGAAATGAACGCCAAGGTCAAGGCGGCGGTGATATATTCAGCCGTTCCTTGCAGCGCCATATTTCCAATGGCTGCGGCAGTCATTAATGATATCAGCGCGACCGGCCCCACAGCGAGTGCGCGGCTGGTGCCAAAAATCGCGTACAATATAATCGGCACGATTGAGGCATATATGCCCATTTCAGCCGGCAACCCGGCCAATAACGCATAGGCCAATGACTGGGGAATCAGCATGATTGTAACAATCAATGCGGCTACAAGATCGTTAGTGAAAATATCACGATCGTAGGTTTTTCCCCACTGGAATACCGGAAAATACCGGGCGATCGCCGGGAGACGTTTATGTGTGGCCATAGGTTTTCTTAATTTTGTGGGCGGTTGATCACAGGCCGTTAATCGGCACTTTCAATACTTGATTGCCATCGCTGTCAGTGGGAATTTCACCGGCTCGCATGTTGATTTGCAGGGAGGGGATGATCAGGTTTGGCACATCAAGGGTGGCGTCACGCTCGGTGCGCATTTTGACGAATTCTTCTTTGGTTTTGCCATGCCCAACATGAATGTTGTTTGCCTTTTCATCAGCTACCGTGGTTTCCCACTGGATATCGCGTCCGTTGGGGCCATAATCATGGCACATAAATAATCGCATATCATCGGGAAGGGAGAGGATTTTTTGAATAGAATCATAGAGTTCTGCGGCATCTCCACCAGGAAAATCTGCTCGCGCGGAACCGCCATCAGGCATGAAAAGTGTATCGCCCACAAAGGCAATATTACCCATAATATGAGTCATGCAAGCGGGTGTATGGCCCGGAGTGGAGAGGGCAATGACTTGCATATTCCCAATCTTATAGATGTCTCCATCCTTTAGCAGGGCATCGAACTGGGAACCGTCACGTTGGAACTCGGTGCCTTCGTTGAAGACCTTTCCGAAAGTATCCTGAACAACCATAATCTGGTCGCCAATACCGATTTTTCCGCCAAGCTTATCTTGAATATAAGGGGCAGCGGAGAGATGGTCCGCATGAACATGGGTTTCGATTATCCATTGCAGATCAAGATCATTAGTTTTGATATAATCAATGATCTTGTCGGCATGTTCATAGGTGATACGCCCCGCCGAATAGTTGATATCCATCACTGAATCAATGACAGCGCAGGCATTACTGGATGGGTCACCTACCACATAGCTTATGGTATTCGTGACAGCATCAAAAAATGCCTCAACCTTAGGGGTAAGTTCCATATTGATTGGATAATTGCTCATAACTCTCTCCACTGCCAGTTATTTTAATCTAGTCTGCAGGTCTTAATTCCAAGCAGCTTGTACGCTGGGCAAAAACGAAACACGGCTGTCAGGATTGCTACCAGGCCAATTGCCGGAATACCCCATTTTGCCAACGGATTGCTCCACATATCTGATGCGTAAACAAACGGTGCAGCAATCAGGATAATGCCAACGATGATACGTAACATACGGTCTATCTTGCCTACATTTGCTAGTTTGGTCATCTTGTTTTCCTTGTTATGAAACCTTCAATCTATGCATATTTATATAAGTGATTATAAATATGCAATAGTTTGAATGTAATTATTGCTTACTTTTCTGTGAATGGAATGTCTTGGGTATTTCTGATCACCATAGATTTCAAACTACCGGCCAAGACAATTCCGACACACATGGCGGCGATAAAAATAAACGTTTCAGAGTAACCAAGGCCCAAAGCAGGGATTGCGCCACCCGGGCAAAAACCGGAAATTCCCCAGCCAACGCCAAAAGTGGCAGAGCCCGCAATCAATGGAAAGTCTAGTTTGCGATTGGTTGGCAGGGCAAAACTTGTTTCAAATAAAGGTTGGCTTCTGGCACCGAAAACCACCCGGTAACCAATGGCAGTTGTGATCAGGGCACCGCCCATGACGAATGCCAGACTTGGGTCCCAAGTGCCGGCCAGATCAAAGAAGTTTAGCACTTTGGCAGGGTTCGCCATGCCGGAAATTGCAATGCCAATCCCGAATATGGCGCCGATGATTAGTGAAGTTAGAATTTTCATGGGACTAAGCTCCAATTACGTGGCGAATGACATAAACGGTGATGAAAGTGGCAATCATGAAAACAATAGTTGCCGTGATTGAGCGTGGTGAAAGCCGCGCCATGCCACATACTCCGTGACCACTGGTGCAGCCAGAGCCAAAATAAACGCCCACACCAACAATCAGACCGCCAATAACTAGTAATGTAGTGGACGGGGGGACTGCGAAGGGAATTGTGCCGCCTGCCATGACGAAGATGGTTGGCGCAAATATGGCCCCTGCAATAAAGGCTGCCCGCCACGCCCAGTCGCTGGAAAATGGGGGAAGAATGCCTGCCAGAATACCAGTCATACCGGCAATACGTCCGTGGAACGCCATCAACAGGATTGCAGAGATGCCGATAAGTACGCCTCCGCCTAAAGATAGATAGGGGGTGAATTCGGTAATCATGTGGGAATTTCCTCTAATTCATTATTCTACTAAATTACTGTGTGGGTCAGTTGAGCCATGTTTGGGGCTTGGTTCAACTGTTTTCTCCTTGAACCGCGGTCCAAGGGCGTCTAGATATATAAACAACCTTAAATATGCAATAGATTGAATGTAAAATAATGGTGATTGAAGAACTGGAACCAAAAATTAACGAAGCTGCGCGTCTGATGGAGATGCTTTCGGTGCCGGTTCGCCTCAAAATCCTGTGTATTTTAATAGAAGGAGAACATGGTGTTTTGAAGCTTGCCAAGGCGACCAAGCTTTCTCAGCCGGCAATGTCGCACCATTTGAAGAAGCTGCGTGAGGCAGGGTTTGTTCAAACACGCCGGGACGCCCAATCAATATTATATTCCCTGAAGGGTAGGGAAGTTTCGGCAATTTTAGAAGTTCTTAGTGAACTCTATTGCAGCGAGAAAGTTTAAGCCCGGTTGATATTGGGAGGCGTGACGCTACAGTCAGTCAAACAATAATTGTCTGAATAAGGATTTTCACCCATGCCAGTATCTCAAGATGGTCCGTTAAAAGGGATCAGGGTTATCGATTTGACATCGATGATTTCGGGACCGACGACCACTATGATTTTGGCAGACCAAGGTGCCGACATCATCAAGGTTGAAAACCCAAATGGGGGCGATCACACACGTGGTGTTTCAACCCATCGCAACGGTTTTTCCGCATCTTTTGTCAATAATAATCGGAACAAGCGTTCGATTGCACTGAATTTAAAAAACCCGCGCGGGGTGGAAGCGCTGAAGGAACTGACTCGTGACAGTGATGTTTTTATTCAAAATTTCAGGCCGGGTGTCGCTGAACGTATCGGCGTTGGGGAAGCTGCAATTCGTGCTGTAGCGCCATCTATTATCTATGTGTCGATCAGTGGTTTTGGTGAGACTGGGCCCTACGCTCAGAAGCCTGTTTATGATCCATTGGTGCAGGCGCTTTCGGGCCTCACAACCATTCAGGCCGGATCTGATGATCACCGCCCCCGGCTAGTGCGCACGATTTTGCCCGATAAACTCACCGGATATGCCGCGTCTCAGGCAATCAGTGCTGCTCTTTTTCACCGGGAACGGACTGGCGAAGGACAGCATATCAAACTCTCCATGCTGGATACGGTCGTATCCTTTTTATGGGGCTCAGATATGGGCGGCCATACATTCATCGGTGATGAACTGGAACGCGAAACGGCGCAGAGTTTTATTGATCTGATTTATGAAACGAGCGATGGCTATATTTCTGTAGCGGTGCAATCAAACAAAGAGTGGGCTGGGATTTGTAGGGCATTTGAAAAGTCTGAATGGTTGAGCGACCCTAGATTTGCAAATGCTGCCCTGCGCCATGAGAATATCAACGATCGCCTGCAAATGATCCAGGATGTTTTGAAGGCCCGCACGACTAGCGATTGGCTGGAACGGCTTGAAGCTCATGATGTGCCTTGCGCGCCAGTGTTGACGCGTAAGGAAGTGGTTCGCCACCCTCAAATTATTGCCAATGAAACCATCATTTCTCATGACCATCCGGTGGCAGGGAAATTGCGCCAAACGCAACCTGCACCAAGATTTTCAAAAACCCCAACATCATACAGAATTCCAGCACCTGGCCTTGGCCAACACAGTGTGGAAGTTCTGCGTGAAGCGGGGCTGGAAGAAGAGCAAATTACCGCTTTGATTGATGAGGGAATCGTGGGTTCTGGAGCCTGATCCTAGCTAAATGAAACCTGTACTTTGATCGCCTGACTGCGGTCATTGGCGATTTCGAAGGCTGCCAACGCATCGTCTAATGGCATGGTGTGGGTGATCAACGGCTTAACGTCGATCAGGCCTTTTTGCATTAGGGTGACGGCGGTTTGAAATTCTTCGTGGAAGCGGAAGCAACCACGTAGATCAAGCTCTTTTGCCGTAATTTGCTGCATGGGGATTGTCATATCCCCGCCCATGCCAAGTTGCATGACCACGCCGCGCGGGCGCATGGTGGGGATGGCGGCGTTTAAGGCAACATTTGCGCCAGATGCTTCAAACATCACGTCGAATGTACCTTTGCCTGCTGCAAATTCTGATAATGCGTCCGAGTTATCCATGACATTGATAACTTGATCTGCACCTGCTGCTTTTGCGTAGGAAAGTGCGTTATCTGATAAATCCGTTGCCACAATTTCTGCGGCTCCTGCGCGTCGTGCCACAAGTATTATCAATAGGCCGATGGGGCCGCAGCCGGTGACCAGCACCCGCTTGCCCAGCATTTCTCCGGCGCGCCTTGTGCCATGGAGGCAGACTGATAATGGTTCGGCCATTGCGGCTTCTCCGGGCGATAAATCGCCAGCCTTTACGCACTGGTTTGCATCGGCAACCAATACCTCGCGAAAGGCACCCTGAATGTGAGGGAAGGGCATGGCGGAACCGTAATAGCGCATGTTTTCACAATGGTTTCGCAGACCTTCTGCGCAAAACCCACAATGGCCGCAAGGGCGTGACGGGTTGACGGCAACCAATTCACCAACGGCCAGATTTTCCACACCTTCACCCAGTGCTTCAATGCGACCGGAAACCTCATGACCAAGAATCATCGGTTCGCGAATTCTGACTGTACCGAAACCGCCATGATTGAAATAATGCAAATCTGAGCCGCAAACTCCGCCGGCTGCCATCTTAATGCGAACCTGACCGGGGCCGAGGGCATTGACCTCGCATTCTTCAATTCTCAGGTCTTTTGGCTTATGAATGACGATGGCGCGCATAGATTTATCTTTCTTGACCTTGATCGGCTGATTGTTACAACAATGATAAATAACACCATGGCCATATTAGTCCAGAAGGAATGCACCTATGAAGACCCTCGAAATGTTCGACCTTACCGGCAAGAGATGCCTTATCACGGGTTCCAGCCGCGGCATTGGCTTTGCGTTAGCACAAGGACTGTCGGGCGCTGGTGCAGAAATTATTCTAAATGGGCGTAGTGCAGATGCGGTGTCAAAGGCTGCAGAAAAAATCCGCGCTGAGGGTGGTACTGCCCATGAACTCATTTTTGATGTGACCGACCACGGAGCTTGCAAATCCGCTGTTGATAAATTTGAAAGAGAAACCGGGCCGATTGATATTTTGATCAACAATGCGGGCATGCAACACCGTGCGCCTTTGGAAGAATTTCCGGCAGATGCCTTTGATAAATTGATGCGAACAAATGTGCACAGTGTTTTCAATGTGGGGCAGGCAGTGGCAATTCATATGATTGAGCGCGGCAAGGGCAAGATCATCAATATTGGTTCGATCCAAACTGCTCTCGCAAGACCATCAATTGCACCTTATACGGCCTCCAAGGGGGCGGTTGGGAACCTTACTAAAGGCATGTCCACAGACTGGGCACCCAAGGGCCTGCAGGTGAATGCGATTGCGCCGGGCTATTTCAAGACAGAGCTTAATCAGGCGCTGGTGGATGATCCTGAATTTTCCGCATGGGTGGGAACGCGTACTCCGGTTGGACGTTGGGGCAATGTGGAAGAGCTGGTAGGTGCTGCCGTATTCTTATCCTCTGATGCGTCCAGCTTTGTGAGCGGCATCACGCTGTTTGTGGATGGAGGCATGTCCGCCTGCGTTTAGGGAGGCTGTGTAACCTACTTTACCATCGTCATCCCTGTGCTTGTCACAGGGATCCATTCCTCCGTCTTATCGAATCTATTGCACCATCGAATTAGAACAACGCTTATAGGCATGGATTCCTGTGACAAGCACAGGAATGACGCGAGGTGGGTGTTGAAGGGGGAGGTTATTTGAGTGAGATTACCGCTTCAGGTAAAATTTAGCCGCATTACCGCCCATGATTGCGGCTTTTTCTCCGTCTGAATAATTGGCAATCCAGCCATCGACCAGAGATACCCATTCCGGGTAATTGCTTTGTAAATTGACCACTGGCCAGTCGCTACCAAACAGGACGCGGTTGGGGCCAAAGGATTTCAGTACGTGATTGACATAAGGAGTAATATCTTCCGAGTTCCACTCACTCGCAGCTTCAGTTGTCAGGCCGGAAAGCTTGCACATTGTATTGGTGTTTTCAGCAATATCAGCAATCTGGTCTGCCCATGGCTGGAGAACGCCTTCGGCAATTTTTGGCTTGAAGCAATGATCGATCACACAGCGTAGTTTTGGATAGGTCTTGAGGAACTCGCCGAATAAATCCACATGCCATTCTTTGCCTAGGCAATCGAAGGGGAGATTTAAATCTATCATGGCATGAATTGCGCGCTCCAGCGTTGGGCGCATGATCCAGCGTTCGACTGGATTGCCTTCCATGCCTGAGCGAATGCCAACAAATTTTGGGTTTTTCGCCAGTCGCTCAAGCGTGGCGGTGGCGTCATCAGCTTCCATATCTATCCAGCCGGCCACGCCCAAAATCCAGTCATGTTCGGCAGCGATTGCTAACATATATTCAGTTTCGGCAACGCTTGATGCGGCCTGCACGATGATGGTGCCATCAATACCGGCTGCATCGATTATCGGCTTCAGGTCTGATGGGTGAAAGTCGCGGTAGATTGGTGCCAGTTCTGGCGTTAGCCAATCATAGTCTCCGCGTTCAAGTTCCCAGAAATGCTGGTGACAATCAATGCGTTGCATGGCTTACCTCATAAAAACGGATTGCTGGTTGGCAGCGGTGCATCTGGATGTAACAGACCAGCGGTTTGCAATTCGCTCCAGAAGGGGGCTGGGATATCTGTCTTCGCCCATTTTAGAATTCCATTGAATTCTTTTGAGGATTTGGAACCTGGAATGACGCAGGAAACGGCTGGATGGGCCAGAGGGAATTGTAGGGCCGCAGCTGGTAATTCAATTGAATGATCCGCGCACACAGTTTTTAGTTTGCCCACCCGCTCAATGACATCATCGGGGGCTTTGGCATAATTCCACATCTCGCCCCCAACCAATACGCCTGAATTGAACGGGCCGCCGGTGATGATGGTGGTGCCAGCTTTTTCGCAGGCCGGGAGCAAATCATCCAATGGGTTTTGTTCCAGTAAGGTGTAGCGACCGGCAAGCAGGAAACAATCCCAATGGCCAAATTCCATCACCCGCAGGCAAATTTCTTTTTCATTGACCCCAAGGCCAATGGCACTGACAGCTCCTGAGGATCGCAATTCATCAAGGGCCTTGTAGCCGCCTTTTTCAAGGTCAGCTAAATGGCGAGCATTCTCTTCAACGCCGTGTTGCATTTCGCCAATATCATGGGCCAGAAGAATATCAATTCGGTCTAACCCAAGGCGCTGAAAACTGTCTTCAAATGTGCGCATCACCGCATCATAGGAATAATCAAAAACTGGTGTGAAGGGCAGGGGATCAATCATGCCGTATTCCATTGGGTCTTTAACCGAGCCGGGCTTCAACAGGCGCCCAACCTTGGTGGAGAGCACATAATCCTTGCCGCGCAACATATCGCCGACAATTCGTTCGGCACGGCCAAAGCCATAAAAAGGCGCGGTATCTACGTAAGTAATACCTGCATCAAATGCGGTATCGAGAACACCGGCTGCTGCATCACGGTCAAGATCAGCGAAATTGCCGCTTAGTGGCGCACTGCCAACGCCAAGCACGTCAACTTCAATATTCGTTTTGCCAATTCTACGTTTTTGCATGATCTTTTCCTCGCCAATGAACAAGGATAAAGTTTACGCGTTAAATTGTGTTGATTCAACTTGATAAAAAATGGGGACGGAAGTGATCCCGTCCCCAAATCCTGCACAAAATTTTACTGGTGCTTATTTTGAGCGCCAGCTATCAGCATATTCTTCGCGAGCATCGCGGGAATATGGTGTTGGTGAAACTTTCACACGGATAGTGGTTTGTTTGTGTGGTTCAACGGTGGTTTTTTCAGTCCCGCCATTTTCTTCACCCCAGGTCATTGTCAGTACGTCGCCTTCATTTACGTCGGCATCAACAATGCCGAGAGAAAGCATGCGACGTGCATTGGCGCTGTAACCGGCAAACATTGAGAAGCCGACTACTTTTCCGTCCCGTTCGATCTTATCGCACGATGTGGAAGCATAGTTGGAAAGAGGTAAATCCATTGCCTTGAATGCTTCGCCAGCAGGTTTGAACATGGAGTTCATTACTTTTTCCACGTCTTCAACATTCCACTCGAAAGTAACTTTCTTGCGGTGTGTGTTGCCTGCCATTGCCTCAAGAGCTTCACGACCGATGAAGTCATGATCGAATTTAACAAATGGACCATAGCCAAGCTCGTAAGGCGTTACATAATAGTCTTCAATGTTGTCTGAAACGAAGCTGCCGCCGATTGAACCAGTTGCTTCATAGCCTGCTGCTGGCAACCATTCGCGGTATGCTTTCATGCGATCATCGGTGTAAACGCCGGGAAGCGGAGAAGGAATCCAGCCTGATTCCAGTGTGTTGGTTGCATATGCACGCGCGCCAACTTGAACCAGACCGTGCTCTTTGCCAGCTTCTACGATTGCAGCACGAATTTCTTCGCCTTCTTCATATGGGCCCCAAACTTCAAGACCTGGTGCGCCAGCCATACCGTGGCGAAGAGCTTGAACCTTGCGGCCAGCAATGGTGATTTCATCGAAGTTGAAGAACTTGATTTCTGGCAGCGGGCCGCCGTTGAGTTTTTCAAGAATTTTCGAGGCATTTGGGCCCTGAACCTGAAAACGGTAATGCCTGCGAGTAACTGCCTTGCCGCCGGTAATGCCGGGAGAACGATCATCGCGGGAGATTTTTACATCATAGCCGCCGGTTTCAGCATGAAACTGAAGCCAGTTTACAGTTGGAGCACGGCCCACGAGGTTGAAGTCTTCTTCGCCTTCATAAAAGCAAATCACATCGCCGATAACGTGGCCGCTATGGCTGCACGGAATATAATGTTTGGCTTTGCCGACAGCGAAATTTTTGAAGCTGTTGATGGTGAGATAAGAGAGCATTTTTTCAGCGTCGGGGCCTTGAACCCTGATTTCGGCCATGTGGTGTGACTGGTCAAACAGTACCGCACTTTCACGCCAGCCGCGCTGCTCATCGCGCCAGTTGCTATATTCAGCAGGAACTACTGGATAGATATAGGCGCCGATTTTTGAATTGCGCAGTAGTTCAACCGTGTTTCCGGCAGAGTTCAGCACATCTTCCAAACTTTTATTGCTCATTTTGTTCTCCTCTTACCACCTGATTTGGTGCATTTGTTAGCTAGAATATTTGTATGCGGATAAATTCATGTCGACATTATCAGACAATCTGGACCTACAAAAACTATTACGCATGAATTGTCAAGAAATCTCGCAATATGAGATTTGTAAAAATTCTATTCGTTGGATTTTTCCCGATTTCCTTGATATATGGCGTTATCAGAGCATCAACTTTAAGAAATTTCATTATGACAATAAGCGAAGATCTACATGCCAGAAGTAACTCAAAATGCGAACTGTGTAGTGATGAGGGGGCGTTGAATATTTATGAAGTGCCGCCCAATTCTGACGGGAGTGCTGATAAGAGTGCTTTAATCTGCACAAACTGCCTCGATCAGGTGGAAAAACGAACAGCAATGCACAGCGATCACTGGCGCTGTTTGAATGAAAGCATGTGGACGCAGGAACCAGCTGTACAGGTTTTGGCGTGGCGTATGTTGAAACGCTTGAGCGCTGAAAGCTGGGCGGTGGAATTGTTTGACATGCTTTATCTGGATGAAGATACGCTTCAATGGGCGCAAAGTCTGGTTGAGGAAGCGGGTGATACCGGTTCTGTTGTTCATCTGGATAGCAATGGCAATGTGCTTGCAACCGGTGACACAGTGACCCTGATCAAGGACTTGAACGTGAAGGGCGCAAGTTTCACAGCTAAACGAGGCACAGCGGTTCGAAAGATTTCATTGGTGCCGGATAATGCGGCTCACATTGAGGGGCGCGTTAACGGGCAGCAGATTGTGATTTTGACGGAGTTCGTCAAAAAATCTAACTAAGCGAAGACCGGAATGGGAGACTGGCATGAATGAGCAGGCGGATATTAAACGGATGATCGAGCAGGAGGTTCGTCTTTTGTTTGAAAATTTTGACGAAGAAACTGCTCTTGCTATCGGGCTCGATATTAAACGCCGTGTCGAAGCAATCGGCGGTGCGGTGGCAATTGATGTGCGGTTTTGGGATCGCAGCCTGTTTACGTTTTCGATGCGCGGTGTGCCGGATGAAAACGCCCATTGGGTTCAGCGCAAGGCCAATTCGGTTAAACGATTTCAGCGTTCATCCTACCGTATGATGTTAGAGCGCGGTGGCGAAGAGGTGATGGAGCCGTTCTGGGGATTGGATTTCGCCGAATATGTATTTGCCGGTGGTGGATTTCCAATAAGAGTAAAAGGTGCCGGTTGTATTGGTGCGATCACCATTTCGGGCCTGCCTGCGCGACAAGACCACGCCATAGTGGTCGCTGCAATTTGTGCTTCTCTTAGTATTGATTATGAAGAACTGGCCCTACCTGCTTAAACAGGCGCTTTATTCAATTGATGACGCAGGTTATTAAAAATGTGTCGGGGTAAAGCTCTGGGTAGACCAAAATTCACCTTGCCGTGACCATTCATGGTGGTCTAGAAAACTATGGGGCGCGACACATGAGTGGTGATATCATAATACGGCCAATATTTGCTGTACTTTGAAAGCTGCAATTATGGGAGTCCTTGCATATGTACCGTTTGCTTTCCGCCGTTTTTCTTACTTTTATATTCCTTCACCAATTTGTTTCATCCAGTTATGCGCTGGATAAAAACCGACGGGTGGAGATCACCGAAAATGCCGATTACAACGGTTTTGATCTCAGGGCTGAAAAGAACGTTACGCTGGAACAGTGTAAATCCATGTGTCTTGCCGATGGTGAGTGCAAGGCATTCACCTTCAATAACAATGTGAATTGGTGCTTCTTGAAATCGGATTTCCGCAAACTGGAAACGTTTGAGGGTGCGATTGCCGGTAAAATTGTAGAAGTTGCAGCCGAACCGGATTTAGGGGCAGCCCCTGATCTGGATTTTGTACCCGCATCAACCAAGCAACAGGCAAGCCGTTATCGCAAGGATTTGGCCAAGGTTACTTCTGCTGGTTCAGGAATTGGTATCCAGGAATTGTTGCAGGGTGCTACGGGAGATTTTAGTGCCAAGAAACCTAATTTGGCATTGGTGAAACTTGCTCAGGTTTTGAAATTAGAAATTGATAATCCTGATACCTGGATTGCTCTGTCTCGCAAGGGGATGACCTACCTTTCCACCAGCAATAGCAGCAGTTACCGGGTACAGGGATTTTTGAAATCCGCAGCCCTTAACGGTTATAAACTCACTCGCAGCCAGACCACGCGCGCCGACGCGCTGTTTGTGCTTGGTATTGCGTTTGAATGGAACAGTGAATATCGCCCGGCAATTAATGCGTTGAAAGCCAGTCTGGCGCTACGAAATTCGCCGGAAGTGGCTGCCGCATTTACCAGACTACGCGAAAAGCACGGATTTAGGGTTGTTGGAAACACGGTTGATGTCGATACCAGCACCCCACGCATATGCATTCAGTTTTCCGAACCGCTGGTCAAATCAGGGGTCGATTATTCAACCTTCATGACTGTGGATGGCAATTCTGCTGCGATTGATACTTCCGAGCGGCAATTATGTGCGCAGGGATTGGAACACGGAAAATCCTATAGCATCGTGCTTCGCTCCGGCTTGCCTTCAACTGTCGGCGAGGTTCTGGAAAAACCATTATTGATCAATTCGTACGTTCGTGACAGAGATCCCTCTTTGCGCTTTGACGGCAATAATTTTGTGCTGCCGGTATCTGGACGCCGTGGCATTCCAATCATTTCGGTTAATTCTGATGGTGCAGATTTAAAGCTCTTCCGGGTTGGTGAGCGCGGTCTTTCAAGATTGTTGTCCGGTTCAGACTTTCTTGGACAATTGGGCGGCTATGAAGTTGAACGGCTTCGCGATGATTTGGGACAGGAAGTGTGGAGCGGTTCAATTGAACTTAAAAAAGTTTTGAACCGGGAAGCAACGACCAGTTTTTCAGTAGATGAGGCTCTGCCTAAGCGCGAACCCGGTATCTATGTGCTGACTGCTTCTCCCAAAAACGTGCAATTTGAACGCTGGCATAACCGGGCCACTCAATGGTTCCTTGTGTCTGATATCGGCCTTAGCACGATTAAAGGCAATGATGGGCTAACAGTGTTTTCCCGCTCTTTGGCAAGTGCTGCTCCCATTCCAAATGTGGAGATGACGCTGATTGCACGTAACAATGAAATTTTGGGAAGCGTGACAACGAATGATCAGGGAATGGCTAAATTCCCTGCGGGGCTTGTGCGTGGTTCTGCTGGCCTGACGCCCGCGCTATTAACCGCCAAGTCTGCTCAGGGATCAGATTTTGTATTTCTTGATTTGAAAAAAGCAGCCTTTGATCTTTCAGACCGTGGTGTGGAGGGGCGTACAGCGCCCGGTCCAATCGACATTTTCCTTTATAATGACCGGGGTATTTATCGCACCGGTGAGGTGATAAACAGCGTTGCTCTGATGCGTGATGATGGGGCTGATGCGCTCGAAAATGTGCCTTTGACCTTCATTTATTCTCGCCCTGACGGGGTTGAAGCTCGCCGTGTGGTTTCCAAGGCAGGTTCGATTGGCGGGCATGTAGTGCCATATCAATTGAGCGACAATGCCATGCGCGGCACCTGGAGCCTGTCTGTTTATACAGATCCTAAAAAAGCAGCTCTGGC
>JAESUH010000083.1 GCA_016763155.1 Rhizobiaceae bacterium | reverse complement strand
GATTTCTGGAATGCCGGTGTTCCAACGCTGGATTATGGCAATAATATTCGTCAGGTGGCCAAGGAAGAAGGTCTGGAAAACGCATTCGCATTTCCGGGCTTTGTGCCGGCCTATATCAGGCCTTTATTTTGTCGTGGTATCGGCCCGTTCCGCTGGGTCGCTCTTTCAGGGGACCCTGAGGACATTTATAAAACAGACGCCAAGGTCAAGGAATTGATCCCGGATGATAAACACCTCCATAATTGGATGGATATGGCCCGCGAGCGCATTTCATTTCAGGGTCTACCCTCCCGCATTTGTTGGGTAGGACTGGGGCAACGCCACCGTCTTGGGCTGGCCTTTAATGAGATGGTGCGAACCGGTGAATTGTCTGCGCCAATTGTGATTGGTCGCGACCATCTGGATTCAGGTTCCGTTGCGTCACCCAACAGGGAAACAGAATCCATGAAAGATGGGTCTGATGCGGTTTCCGATTGGCCCTTGTTAAACGCAATGTTGAACACGGCCTCCGGCGCCACATGGGTATCGATCCACCATGGCGGCGGAGTGGGTATGGGCTTTTCACAACATGCGGGCATGGTGATCGTCGCGGATGGCACCGACGATGCAGCCCGGCGTCTGGAGCGGGTGCTGTGGAATGATCCGGCAACCGGTGTCATGCGCCACGCCGATGCAGGCTATGAAAGCGCCATTGAATGCGCCAAAGAAAACCAGCTTAATCTGCCGGGGATACTGGACTTGTGACAAGCAGAATAGGGACCAGTTAAATGCATGGCCCATCGCCTCTTTATGAGGTCGTCAAACATTTTATTACGGATGGAATTGTTTCCGGTGATTTTGTGCCGGGAAAGAAATTGCCGTCAGAAAGTCAGTTGGTTGCTGCCCTTTCTGTTTCGCGAATGACCGTCAACCGCGCCTTGCGGGAACTGACCAGAGACGGCGTAATTTTTCGTATGCAAGGGGTGGGTTCATTTGTAAGCGAAGCAAAGCCTGCGGCTTCATTGGCAGAGGTTCGCGATATCAGGGATATTATTGCTGAACGGGGCGGGAGACATTCCTGTAAAGTTCTGCAGGCTGAATATGTGATTGCCGACAAAACTGTGAGCGAGCTTTTTCAATTAACTGATTCTGTAGAGGTGCAGCAAGTTGTGTTATTGCACTATGAGGATGGGCATCCATTGCAGTTGGAAAACAGATATGTGTTGAAAGATTTTGCACCACAATTGTTCAAGCAGGATCTGGCTAAAACATCTTTGTTTCATTATTTGCAATCCATCGCGCCGCTTTCAGAGCTGGAACATATTGTGGAAGCTGCACTCCCAGATGAATTTGAGCAGGAACATCTTGGTCTGGATGGAGGTCAGCCAGTGCTTCGAATTCGCCGAAGAACATGGGTTGGACGCAAGGTGGTGACGCTGGGATATCTTTCCCATCCCGGAGAAAGTTACTGCGTTTCCGTGCGCATTAAGCCGTCAGATTTTAAGAAATAAACGCGGCGTAATCTTCCGCAAGGGCAAGCTTTGCAGCCATGAGAATGGCGTGTCCATGCTCGGGAGTTGCTAGTGCTGAGTGCGAACCAACACGCCCATCTGGAAACTGTGCACGATGTTCGTCTGGTGGTCCGTGGCGATCACCTGCATGGGCTTTCATATATTCAGCAGTCAATTTTTGAGGCGGAGTTGCCGCCAGGCCGGGTTCAATTGTCCGGTGAGCGGCTTGTGTAATCGCAACCTCGGAAGGAGTTGCATGCATGCCCTCCCAATCACCGTAATATTCCTGACGTAAAGCATTCACAGTTTCAAATTCCCACCAGCTTTTGATCCGGATATTGACTGTTTCATATTTATCCTGGATGCGGCGCAGGGGCGCAAGATTGGCCCCGTGCCCATTTAGAAAGTAAATATATTTGAACCCCTGCGAGGCTAATCCCGTTACGATCTCTTCAACCAGTGCTTCAAACAGAGGTTCTGAAACTGAGATTGTTCCGGGAAATTTCATGTTAAAAGGAGCGGGTGTATAAGCAAGCGTGGGGGCCACGTAAGCACCGGCCAGATCGCCGGCACTTTCAGAAATTTCTGTCACGCAAAGCGCATCAGTTCCAATCAGCCCCATGGGCCCGTGTTGTTCAGTCGAACCGGTTGGAATGATGATGCCGGGGCTCTTTTTAAGATAGGCCTCAACTTCATACCATGTGGCATGATCAAGCCTCATGATTGTAGCCGTGATTTGAGTATGGGGACGTAATCGGAAAGTTCTGCTGCAATTGCAGCATGGTTTTTAATTTTTTTCCGATAGGAAAGCACAGGCTCCGGCCAGTCAATTTTCAGCCCCATATGGGGTGCGAGGGCATCGATCCAGGCAAAACTAATCGGATAACCACAATCGGCAAGGGTCAATTCATTGCCGGTATTTTCGACAATTAATGTGGCGAGTTGCCCAAGGCGATCCGAGATTTTCTTAGACTGAATATTGACTAAATTCTGATCTCGATTATCGGCAACAATATGTGGAAAAAGAACCCGTAAATCCGGTTCAAGCCGTGTGTCATGGAACCTTGAGAGTTCGCGCGTCTTGGCACGTAAATTCAGGTCTGTCGGTAACATTGGCGGGTTTGGATGTTTCTCATTCAAATATTCGGCAATGGCTTCAGAATCAGCCAAAACCAAATCACCGTCCATAAGAGCCGGTAGATTACCTGAGGGAATTGTCAATTTATATTCGTCAGATCCGTAGCCGCCGGGCGGGGCTATTTCTTGCCATTGCAAATTCTTGTGTCGCAATAAGATGCGAAGCTTTGCGCAATAAAGGCTGACTGGAATTGCATATATTTTTAGCATAGTGATTAAGGGGAACGCGTTAGCGCTCCCCAAACTCCAAAACCCTTAAAGGCCCCATTTAGCAGCTGTAGTTTTAAAGAAACCACGTGCTTTTTTCAGTTTAATCCAGTTGTTCACATAGTTGATCCAAACTTGATCACCCTGTGGCAACAACATGGCAATTGGTGTAGGCGAACGAGCCGCAGATACTGGAATTGCCGTAATTTTCGGGAATTTCTTGATCAGAGTTGCCCCTTCAATATTTGAAGTAACAAACACATCTGAACGTCCGGAAAGAACTTCCTGATGCTGAAGTGCAGGAGCTTCAATTGCCTTGATCTCTGAATCCGGGAACCATGCGTTCACCTGTTTCTCAAATGTTGTACCAAGGGTCGCCGCTACTTTAACGTCTGACTTGTTGATAGAATCCCAACTAGTGAACCGTGAAAGTTTGTCTTTGGTTGTGAAAGGCAAAATCTCAACAGCAATATAGCTTTCTGAATATCCAGCAACTTTCATACGAGCCGGGCTAACTGAAGCTGATCCGGTCATGTGGTAATTACCAGCCACAACGCCGTTCACCAGAGTTTTCCAATCGGTCGCTACAAATTCAACTTTAACGCCCATGTCTTTGGCCAGCTCAGTCATGATGTCGATGTCATAACCTTTATATGAGTTAGTGGCCGGGTCTTTGACCGTCATGGGGTTCCAGTCGCCGGTCGTTCCGACTTTCAGTACGCCGCTGCTTAGAATATCTTTCAAAGCTCCGGCTGCTTGAGCTTGAGTGCTCACTGCAACAAGTAAAGCTGCTGCAAAAAGTGGTTTCAAAATGTTCATTGCTTTCCTCCGTGTAATTCAAGCAAACATCCTTGCACGGTTTCAAAAAAGTTGCAAAATAATAAATTTATTGCATGTTATTAAATTTCATGGTCCATTCCGAGCTTGGGAGAGATCATGCAGCCAATAATCAAAATTGATAATATTTCGAAATTCTTCGGAGATTTTCAAGCTCTGAAAAATGTCTCAATGGACATTTCATCCGGTGAGCGAGTTGTTGTATGTGGCCCATCCGGTTCAGGTAAGTCGACGCTTATTCGCTGCATAAACCAGCTTGAAAAACATCAAGCTGGATCAATCATCGTCAACGGCGTCACCATGGGCGACAATAAAGAGAGCCTAAAAACGATCCACGACAATGTTGGCATGGTGTTCCAGCAGTTCAATTTATTTCCACATTTAACCGTTCTGGAAAATTTGACCCTAGGCCCTATCAGAGCCCGCAAAATGAAGAAGGCCGAGGCTGATGAACTTGCCATGAAATATCTGGAACGGGTGCGCATTCCAGAGCAGGCAGGAAAATACCCGAGACAACTTTCTGGCGGCCAACAACAAAGGGTAGCGATCGCGCGCTCCTTGTGCATGGAGCCCCGCATCATGTTGTTTGATGAGCCCACATCGGCGCTTGACCCTGAAATGATCAACGAGGTGTTGGATGTGATGGTTGAATTGGCTGAAAGCGGAATGACAATGATTTGCGTCACCCACGAAATGGGGTTTGCGCGCAAAGTCGCCGATACCATGGTGTTTATGGATCAAGGAGAGATTGTCGAAATGTCTAACCCAAAAGATTTCTTCAGTACGCCCAAAAGTGAGCGGTGCCAGGAATTTTTGCAAAAAATTCTGCATCATTGAGGACGCGACAATGATCAAAATATTTAGCCTATTCCTTATAGCAATAGCATTAACTGGCTGCTCCGACGATTGGGGGTGGTACGTTGTCGACCCAACATTGCCAAAAGGTTTGATCAATCTTAAATTTCTCGCCAGCGGGCTTTAT
>JAESUH010000082.1 GCA_016763155.1 Rhizobiaceae bacterium | reverse complement strand
TATCATGCGCAAGGCTTCAGGTGGCAATTGGCCAAGCCCCAAGAACCGGATTGATCCGGGGAAATGGTTGAGATCAATCATTTCCAGTTTCTTCGGCGAACCAGTTTGGGCAAACAGCGATAGAATTTTGACAAGAATAGTTTGATCGTAGCTATCATGCTCAAACCATAACACGACGCGTTCATTTTCCTGCGCGGCGCTTGCCAGTCTCATTTCTTCTTCCTGAAGAACAGCGAGCGTTTCATCAAAAGAATGCAAACCATATGAGGCACTTAGAAATTCAGCACGAATCGGGAGAAAGTCTGCGCCATCAACGATTGGTCCCTGACAGAACGGATTTGAATATTCCAAAAAGTCACCAAGGAAGCCTGCATCAGGCAGAGTTTGCCTTATGTCATCCCCGCATCTTATGTGCAGGGTTTTGAATTCCGCATCTGGAGATTTTTCGTTATTCGCGATGGCCCGACCGGCAGCTTCCATAATCTCAACATGGGTTTTTAATTTGGCCCAACTCGGCAGGCCAAGCTCACGTGCAATTACCAATTGCGCTTCGCTTAGGCGTGGTAAAGTTGCGATGATATCGTCAGGTGGGAGCGTTGTTGACTTGGGGTGATGTTGTTTGAAGCGATCTATTGCGCCGCGATCAGACGCCTTCAAATCACGAAGCAATTCTTTTGCCCGTTTTTTCTGCTGCTCAAAATTGATGTTAAATGGGGTATTGGATGGCTTGGCCATTAAGCTTCCTTTTCACCATATCTGTGTCCACCCACCAGAAATGAAAAGGGAATATGAATAGAAACATGTGTATGCAATCGCGGGCGCAGCCCTATCTGTGGACACAGTGGCTTCGATCAAGCCATGACAAAATGTGTCAGAAATCGAACCTCAGGTCAATTAGCCCAATTGGGTCATTTTTTATTTTAACGCACAATCCATCAGAAAACCGGCTACCGCTTTTCGGATGGTGCTCTAAGGGAAATTTGTTTTCCGTACCCGTTTGATTTAAAGCGATGGGGACGAATCAATGACGGATCAGCTAAATGAGCACCTCTTCAAACCAAACCATCTATCTTAAAAATTACCACGAGCCAGTTTACTGGATTCGCGAAGTGGATTTGAAGTTCTGCCTTGAGCCCGAAGAAACGTTGGTTCATTCGAAATTATTGATCGAGCGAAATAGGACAACTACCGCTGGAACCAAGTTTGAACTGGTGGGGGACGAGCTAGAACTAATTGCAATTTCTATCAATGGCGAAGAGCTGGATGCCAAGGATTACAGCGTCACGTCACAATTGCTCACTTTGAAAAAAGTGCCAAAAGTGAAGAAGTTTATGGTGGAAATTTCTACCAGGATCAATCCAACCGCCAATACCAAATTGATGGGGCTTTATCGCAGCGGTGGCAATTACTGCACCCAGTGCGAGGCAGAAGGGTTTCGCCGGATCACCTATTTCCTAGACCGACCGGATGTGCTGGCAGTTTACACTACGCGCATTGAAGCGGACAAATCAGAAAACCCTGTTCTACTTGGCAATGGTAATCCGACGAAAAAAGGCAAGCTTGCCAAGGGTCGTCATTTTGCTGTTTGGCACGACCCACACCCTAAGCCAAGCTATCTTTTTGCGCTGGTGGCAGGTGATCTGGGTCTGGTTAAGAAAGCCTTCAAAACAGCCAGCGGCAGCAAGGTGAAACTCGGTATCTATGTGGAAAAAGGCAAGGAGCCACGTGCAGCCTACGCCATGGATGCGCTGGTTCGCTCTATGGTTTGGGATGAGGAAGTATTTGGCTGCGAATATGATTTGGACGTCTTCAATATCGTTGCCGTTTCCGATTTCAACATGGGCGCGATGGAAAATAAGGGCCTGAATGTTTTCAACGACAAATATGTTCTGGCAAACCCAAACACCGCGACCGATGATGATTATGCGCGCATTGAAGCCATCATTGCGCATGAGTATTTTCACAACTGGACAGGGAACCGCATCACCTGCCGTGACTGGTTCCAACTATGCCTGAAGGAAGGGCTTACGGTTTACCGGGATCAGGAATTTTCAGCTGACGCGCGTTCACGCGCCGTGCAGAGAATTGCCGATGTTAAACTACTTAAGGCCAACCAGTTTCCAGAAGATGCAGGACCGCTGGCACATCAGGTTCGCCCGGAAAGTTACACCGAAATCAACAATTTCTATACAGCCACCATTTATGAGAAAGGTGCCGAAATTGTTCGAATGCTGCATACTTCTTTGGGGACAAAACTGTTTCAGAGAGGCATTAGCCGTTATCTAAAAAAGCATGATGGAGAAGCGGCCACAATTGAGGATTTTCTTGCCTGCTTTGAATTTGTCAGCAAACGTGACCTATCGCAATTTGCGCTTTGGTATTCACAAGCGGGAACACCGTCTCTGAGTGTAAGCGGCCAATTTGATGTCAGCAAAAAACGCTTTAGCGTCGAAATTGAGCAATCTCTCGGTGCAACACCAGGGCAAGTTCGCAAGAAATTGATGGAAATTCCTCTGGCTCTGGCTTTGTTTTCGCCTGATGGCAAGCAGTTGAAACCCGGCACGATAAGCGGTTCAGACAGCACTGGTGATATCTACCATTTGCGCAAGCGGCGTCACAAAATCACCTTTACCAATGTGGAAAAGCGGCCGGTATTATCCATCAATCGCGGCTTCAGCGCCCCGGTAACCATAGACTATGCCATGCCTAGATCGGATTTGATATTTCTGGCATTGCACGATAACGACCCCTTCACCAGATGGAACGCATTTCAGAAATATGCTTCAAACATGCTGGTATCTGCTACACGCTCACTTGCGCGGGGCAAGTCTCCGAAGTGGGACAAAAAGTTTCTGGATATTTGCGGGGTAATCGCCGAGGACGGATCACTGGAACCGGCTCTTCGCGCAGCCATGTTGAACCTTGCAAGCGAAAGTGACATCGCCCAAACAATCGGTAGAAACGTCAACCCGGACGCAATCCACCGGGCACGTTCAGCGCTGATGGCAGAAATTGGTGGCGTGATTGAACCGGCACGGGCAGAGATTTTCAAACAGCTGAACACATCAAAAATCTACAGCCCGGAAAGCGGGGACGCAGGCAAGCGCTCCTTGAAAAACCTGCTTTTGACACTAGGAGTTTTCGCAGATTGCGAAGTGGCGGAAGAAGAGAGCCTGTTGCAATTTAAAAACGCAGATAACATGACCGACAAATATGCAGCCTTGCAGCGCATCGTTCATTTGCATGGTTCAGATGCTGCCAGCAAAAAAGCGCTGGATGCCTTTTATAAGGAGTTTTCCAGCGACCATATCGTTCTGGATAAATGGTTCATGGTTCAGGCAACAATTCCAGATGCCAAGAACGAGCGTCTGGTTGCTCGATTGACCCGGCACGAAGATTTCAGCTTGAGCAATCCCAACCGGGTTCGAGCCACTGTGGGTGTTTTTGCATCCGCTAATCCAAATGGGTTTAATGCGGTTTCAGGCAAAGGTTTTGCCCTTGTCGCAAACACGGTGAAAAAACTCGACAAAATTAACCCGCAAATCGCCGCGCGAATGCTGACGGCATTTCGTTCTTACCGTTCATTGGAGCCGGTTAGGCGTAAACTCGCCGAAGCTAAATTAAAAGATTTGGCAAAAACTAAAGAGCTATCAAAAGATGTTTCAGACATTTTGAGCCGCACTTTGGGGTAAAATGATTCCCTATCAATGACTTAGCCTGAGTGCGGGAAATTTCAGAGGCAACCTTTCCTAATTACTTGTGTGTAAACACTTTTTCCTGATTGATTAATTTTTAATTAACGCTGGACAAGACGATTCTCCATGATTCATATTGGTGTGATTCGGCCATCTGTTCGACCACAATTATGCGGCGTTTTTGGGAGATCCGGCATGGGGCAAACCAGTGCTTCGCCAGCGAGCGAGCAAAAAGATAATCGTGGAAAGGTTTCGCTGTTTTCGGGAGGAAACACAGCAAGTTCAATTGTGGGTTACGCCCGTCAACTGAGCCACCCTGCCTATGAACGTCTGCTAAAATCAGAAACCATCATAAGACGCTCTGTCCCGGTATTGATCGTGATATTTTTGGTCTTGCTGGGTGTTGCCAGATGGGCGGCGCTTAATGAACAATATTCTGTTGCCCTGAAGAATGCAGATGGCGAATTGCATTTCATCTCCGAATTGGTGCAGGAAAAAATTCAGAATGCCGCCCGGACTCTCAACGTTGAAAACCCGGGTAAAATTTCCCTGAACGACTTACAAAATGTGTTGTCTGATATTGTCCCGTCGCGATATCTGAACGATGGCCGACTGGTAATTATCACTGATAAGTTCGGCGCAATCATTGCCACTGCTCCCCATTCGCCAGATCTACACACAAAGCCGCTAGAAGCCGTGGTTGGTGATGCGATATTATTAATGACCCTTGGCAAGGCGGCACGAAGCCAGCCAGTCAAAACCGTAAATGGCAAGGATGCCATTGGGGTTCACCGGGTATTGGAACTGCCTCTGGGCGGTGTGACCGTGGTGCAACCAACTGAAAACCTCGTACTGAAATGGCGAAAGTCTCTTTCCGTCAATGTGACGCTATTTGTCGGCACATCCAGTATCCTTTTGATAATTCTATATGCCTATTTTGCCCAAAGTGCTCGGGCACGAGAAGCCGATACCATTTACAGCGTCACCCAAAATCGTTTTGACACCGCTATGCTACGCGGCAAGGGCGGCTTGTGGGACTGGGGCCTGGCCCGCGGCCATATCTACTGGTCATCTTCAATGTACACCTTGCTCGGACTTGAACCCCGCGACCAAGTGATGGGCTTTGCCGAGGTATCAGAGCTCATTCATTCTGGCGACCTGGATTTATATCATCTGGCAAATCAGGTGTTGGAATATGATCAAACCAGCATCGATCAGGAATTTCGGATGCGCCATGTTGATGGTCACTGGATTTGGATGCGGATACGGGCCGAAACGGTGACCAACGGTTACGGCGATATCCATCTGATAGGACTGGCTGTTGATACAACCGAGCAACACAACCTCAAGAACGAAGTGCGCAGAAAAGATATGCGCCTGCATGACGCCATCGAAAACCTCTCGGAAGCATTCGTTCTTTGGGATTCATCGAAGAAGCTGGTAATTTGTAACTCCAAATATTTGCAGCTTCACGGATTAAAACCTGGATCTGCGAATGCTGGCATGAGCTATGAAGAGGTCATGAACGCCGCCCGCTCACCTGATGTATCCAATCAAATGGTACAGGGGATGGATTCAGAAGAAGGCGCGCGCACCATTGAAGTGCGACTGAAAGACGGGCGCTGGTTGCAGATTAACGAACGGCGCACGAAGGATGGCGGCTTTGTTTCTGTTGGTACGGATATTACCGGCATCAAATTGCATGAAGCCAAACTGATGGAATCAGAGCGGCGGCTGATGGCAACCGTGTCTGATTTACAAACCTCCCGGCAGAAACTTGAAATTCAGGCCAAACAGCTTGTAGAAATGGCGGAGAAATACGCCACAGAGAAAAACCGCGCCGAAGCAGCCAATAGAACAAAATCTGAGTTTCTGGCAAATATTTCCCATGAATTACGCACGCCTCTAAATGCCATCATCGGCTTTTCAGAAATCATGAACCAGGAAATGTTCGGTTCACTAGGCTCTGAAAAATATTCAGAATATTGCCGCGACATTCACAATAGCGGTACATTCCTGCTGAAAGTGATCAACGACGTTCTGGACATGTCAAAGATCGAAGCCGGACGTGTCACGCTGGATTATGAAACCTTTAATCTGAATACGGTGATTGAAGAAACCTTGCCAATTATTTCCCATCAGTCCGATGATAAGGAAATTGAAATCATCCAAAAAATATCGCCCAACCTTGGTCTGACGGCCGATAAAAGAGCGTTTAAACAAATCCTCATCAACCTGCTCTCCAATGCTGTGAAGTTCAGCAAACAAGGTGGACGCATTGCAGTTCGGGCAAGGCGTGTGGGCCAAAGCGTGGTGCTTTCAATTGAAGATAATGGTGTTGGAATTTCAAAAGAAGATTTGAGAAAATTGGGCCGCCCATTTGAACAAGTGCAAAATCAGTTCACCAAAAGCCACACCGGTTCCGGCCTTGGATTAGCCATTTCAAGATCACTGGCTGAGCTGCATGGGGGAGCCCTGAAAATCAGATCAGTTTTAGGCAAGGGTACGATCGTATCCCTACGTATGCCAACTAATCCCGTCATTGAGGAGACTAATGACGGCTAAAATTTCCCTTTCGAGGGAAGTGGCGCACTGGCGCCAACCTGCCAGATGTTCACCACAATATCTGGATTCACTACCCTGCCAACTTGATGCCCCGGATTAACTTCCGGGGCTTTTTTATTGCGTCAGGGGAAAACGTCTTGAACCTTCCAAGAAAGATTTAGCGCGTAAGAACCTTATTGAAAATCGCACGAACCTGTTCTCTTGTTTCATTCAGTTGCGCTTCGGCAAATGAAATATCAGGAACATCCAGTGCCGCACAAACTGCCTTTACCAGACCTGGAGGAGCGGTTTCAGGAACAAAATCTTCGGCAAGACAAAGCCTCAATAATTGCTGCACACTGCCATAGAGCAAAAGCGCCTGTTTTAGAATTTTCACATCTTCTGCTGGCAGTAGCTGATCGGGGGCAGCATCAAGCATTGATAGGGTTGATTGCAGACCCTCCATTTTTTGATTGGGGTTGGCGATAACACTCCATTGGGCAAGGAATTCGATATCGATCAAGCCGCCATTAGCAATCTTGACGTCCCACGGATCTGTTGAACCTTTTTGATCCTCAATGGCTGCCCGCATTTCTACAACATCTTTACGGGTGGCAACTTCATCTCTTGGGCGACGATTGAGTGTCGCAACCTCCATTGCCACATGCTGGCAAAAATCAGCATCCCCCGCCACGGGTTTGGCACGGGTCAGGGCTAGTGCCTCCCATGTCCATGCGTTTTGATTTTGATATTTTACAAATGAACCCAGCTGCGTTGCCAATGGACCGGCATTGCCAGATGGGCGCAGACGAAAATCGAGTTCATAAAGCACCCCTTCTGCGGTCGGCGCACTCATTGCCGTGACTAATCTTTTGATGAGCCTGATGAAATATTGAGATACGGGCAAAGGCTTTTTCCCGTCGGATTTTTCGATCTTTTCGTCATGGTCATAGAGGAAAATCAAATCAAGATCAGAACCTACGGTCAATTCCCCACTGCCAAGTTTCCCCATGCCTAGAATGCATATTTTGCTATTCGCTACTTTTCCGTGTTTTTGAGAAAACTCAATCAAGACCAGATCAAGCAATGCTTCAATCAACACCTCCGCCAAAGCTGAATAGGCCGAGCCAGCATCAATTGCCGAGATGGAACCATTGAACAATAATACGCCGATTAAAAACTTCTGTTCTGCTGCAAAAACTCTAGCTGCATCCAGCGCCATTTCGTAGCCCCGCGCACGGGCAAGCGACAGTTTGAGCTGGTCAGAAAGAGTTTCTCTATTCGGCAGGTACTCTCCAAAATTTGGATCG
>JAESUH010000081.1 GCA_016763155.1 Rhizobiaceae bacterium | reverse complement strand
CGACATTCAAGAATCGAATGCACCATCAAATCGACTTTTGCTCACATAGGAGCGCGCTTATTAATGAAAAGGCCGACTATAGTAATGTTTCTCATAATCAAACGGGTTTTAACGCAAACGGTTCGTTTGCTTTTTGCTGCCGGGATTTTCATTTCTGTTCAAAATACAGCCCAGGGACAACCAACACATGGCATCGCCATGCACGGCGAACCAGCATTGGCTACCGATTTCAAACATTTACCCTACGCCAATCCCGACGCACCAAAAGGTGGGAAAATCACCTACGGTGTTCAAGGTACATTCGATTCGCTCAATCCATTTATTCTAAAAAGCATGCGAACCACTGCCCGTGGCATGTGGGATCCGGCATTTGGCAAATTGGTGTTCGAATCCTTGCTATTTCGCACGCGCGACGAACCTTTCTCAATGTATGGATTATTGGCTGAAAAAGTCGAAATGTCGGATGATCGAAGCTGGATCGAATTTACGCTAAATGCCAAAGCAAAATGGTCAGATGGCGTTCCTGTTTCCGTAGAAGACGTAATATTTACCTATGAGTTATTAGCAGAAAAAGGCCGCCCACCCTACTCCTCCCGAATGAAAAAAATCGACCGGATCGAGAAAACCGGTGATCGCCGGGTGAAATTCTTTCTGAATGAAAAATCTGACCGGGAGTTCCCTCTAATTATCGGGCTTACCCCGGTCCTCCCAAAACATGCAATCAATGTGGAAACCTTCGATCAATCCACACTCGATTTTCCGCTTGGAAGCGGGCCCTATACAATCTCCAAGGTTGATCCCGGCCAGCGCATTCGTTTTCAGCGTGATGACAATTATTGGGGGCGCGATTTGCCCATCAATAAGGGGCTTTATAACTACGATGAAATCACCGTTGAATATTTCAGATCGGCCAGCAGTCTGTTTGAGGCATTTAAAAAAGGCATTGTAGATGTGTTCCCTGAGGGAGACCCTGCCCAGTGGAGGCGTGCGTTCAACTTTCCAGCCGTAAAAGATGGCCGGGTAAAGAAAGATGTTTTCAAGACCGGGCGCCCTGCAAGCATGTTCGGGTTTTTCTTCAACACAAGAGAGAGACAATTCAAAAACAAAGAAGTCAGAAGAGCACTGGCAATGATGTTTGACTTTGAGTGGACCAATAAAAACCTGTTCTTTGATGCCTATAAACGCACGGGCAGTTTCTGGCAGGGTTCAACTCTTTCAAGCATTGGAACGGTCGCCAGCGACATCGAAATTGACTTGTTGAAAGATTTTCCAGGCAAAGTTGCTCCTGACGTTATGGATGGCACATACCGCCCCACTAAAACTAATGGCAGCGGACGCGACAGGAAAGTTTTGCGCGCCGCATTCAAGATTTTCAAAAAGGCCGGATATAAAACGGTTGATGGCAAACTCACCGATCCCGAAGGGCGACCTTTAACTTTCGAGATAATGTGCAAGACTCAGGGAGAAGAAAAAATTTCGATCAACTTCGCCCGCTCACTTGCAAAAATCGGCATTGATGTATCCATCCGAACAGTCGATGACGCCCAATATCAGCGCAGAACCCAAAACTTTGAATATGAAATGATTGTCGCAACTCTTTCTTCCTCGCTTTCTCCCGGTGCCGAGCAAAAATGGCGGTGGAGCCAAGAGTCACGCGATATCAATGGGAGCTTCAACTATGCTGGAGCTGCAGAACCTGCAATTGATGCACTGATTGACGCAATTGTTACCGCTCGTACGCAAGAAGAGTTCATTTCCACCGTGCGCGCCCTTGATCGTTTGCTAATTTCTGGACATTATCTGGTGCCGTTATTCCATATTGACGAGCAGTGGGTTGCTCGATGGGACTATATTGGCAAACCAGAAAAAACATCGCTTTATGGCTACAGATATCCCACATGGTGGGATAAGCGGGCCGAAAAATAGGCCAAAGGAACTTCAAATGACCAAGAAACTGACGATTGATGTAATATCTGATGTGATGTGCCCGTGGTGCTATATCGGCAAGAAAAATCTTGATGAAGCCGTTGCTGCTTCGCCGGAGCTGGATGTGGAAATAAACTGGCGCCCCTATCAGCTTGACGCGACCCTGCCAAAAGAAGGCAAAGATCGCCAAAAATATCTAAGTGATAAATTTGGCGGCAAAGCCGAGGCAGACAGCAGATATGCCAACATTAAACAAGCAGGCGGTACTGTCGGTATCGATTTCAATTTTGAATTGATGAAGGTATCTCCCAATACCCTTGATGCTCACCGGGTCATCCGTTGGGCTGGCGGCATGGGAACTGAGGTTCAAAACAAATTAGTGCGCCGGTTGTTTGAACTATTCTTTCTTGAAGGCGGCCATATTGGCGACGACGATGTATTAGTCGAAGCTGCAATCTTTGCCGGAATGGATGGCAAATTGGTGCGGGAATTGCTGGAAAGCGACCGCGACAAGAAAGAAGTCCAGCAAGAGATTGCCCAGGCCCAGCAAATGGGCGTCACCGGAGTTCCCTGCTTTGTCATAGACAACAAGTTTGCAGTTATGGGCGCTCAACCAGTTGAAGCATTGGTCAGTGCATTTAAACAAGCAATCGATGATGCAGACTAGGCTATTCAGCAGCGCTATATTGATACGGTTTTGAATTTGGGGCTACCGAAAAATGTTTTGTATATATTTACTCGCATTAATTTCATTAATATTTGAATATCATAAGTTAATAAGAATTTAATATATCAATTTTTATCAAGTACCAATATTGGTCATATTTTTCTTGATGTATTAAATTGAGACATTCTTGGCGTCTCATTTTAATCCAGTCTTACTGAATTAATTACATAATATTTTTTGGCACAGCGCTTGCATTAGGTTTGTTGTTGGGTGACGCGGCAATTTGCGGTTGGACCAATATATTAACGAGTGTGGGAAAAAACTATTATGACTAAACATGTAATTAATGACGTATCTGCAGACTATTGCTGGGGCCCGACCGAAGATGGCCAAGGCATTGTAGTGTGGAAAGGTGACTGGTTCGAGATACTCGATGCTGGCACTATCATCCAGTTTGACGATGGCTTTGTAAAAGATGCCGCAGACTCTTCCTCTACAATTGAAGCAGGCACTGTTGATCCGGTTAGCCCGGTTGACCCTGTTGATCCGGTTGATCCAGTTGAGCCAACTGGTGATGCGCATGTGATCAATGGTAATTCTGGCGATTATGGCTGGGGCCCAACCGATGACGGTCAGGGTATTGTCGTTTGGAA
Organism: Rhizobiaceae bacterium; assembly: GCA_016763155.1. Taxonomy (GTDB): domain Bacteria; phylum Pseudomonadota; class Alphaproteobacteria; order Rhizobiales; family Rhizobiaceae. Next base: position 9,346 of record JAESUH010000081.1, on the reverse strand, counting down.
AGGTGACTGGTTTGAAATTCTTGATGCCGGAACAACCATTCAGTTCGATGATGCATGTGTAAAACAGGCCGCAGACGGTTCCTTCTCAGTTGAAACAGGCTCTACCGATCCTGTTGATCCTGTTGATCCTGTTGATCCTGTTGATCCAACTGGTGATGAACATGTAATTGATGGTAAATCAGGCGATTATGGCTGGGGTGCTACCGAAGACGGCCAGGGCATTGTTGTTTGGAAAGGCGATTGGTTCGAAATTCTTGATGCCGGAACAACAATCCGTTTCAATGACGGTATTGTTGAGCAAAGCGCCGATGGCGAGTTTTGCTTTACAGGTGACACAAACGGCGGAGACACAAACAGTGTTGATGCAGTCAATGACATGGCAACCGCTGAATTCGATACTCCAGTAACGATTGACGTAAAAGCCAATGACAGCGACCCAGACGGCGATAGCTTCACAATCACTTCATACGGAAATGGCGCTAACGGCACCGTATCCCAGGCAGCTAACGGTCAGTTGATCTATACGCCTAAAGCTGGTTTTGAAGGCAATGACAGCTTCACATACACCATCACAGACTCTGAAGGTGCAACGGATACAGCAACCGTTGAGGTTTGCGTTAAAGCTGAACCGGTTGATCCAAACAGCGTTGACGCAGTCAATGATGTAGCTACCGCTGAATTCGATACTCCGGTAACGATTAATGTAAAGGCCAATGATAGCGATCCAGAAGGCGATAGCTTCACGATAACTTCATACGGCAATGGCGCCAACGGCACCGTATCGCAAGCTGCTAACGGTCAGTTGATCTACACACCAAAAGCTGGCTTTGAAGGCAATGACAGCTTCACATACACCATCACAGATGCCAATGGCGCAACGGATACAGCAACTGTTGAAGTTTGCGTAAAACCTGAACCAGAGCCTGAAGCTGAATCGAAAGCCGATCAGGCCGTGCTTTGCGAAGACGAATCTGTAACCTTCAATGTTTTGGACAATGATCAGGGTACCGGCCTCAAGCTGGTTGGCGTTACCCACGAAAATGCATCACTGCAGTCACAATTTGAATCTCGTGGGGGGCAGCTGAGTTTCAACCAGGATGGCAATGTCACTTACCACGGCATGAACGATTATTACGGTAAGGACAAACTCGTCTACACGTTTGAGGACGCAGCCGGAAACACTTATAGCGAGAATGTTGATATAACAGTCAAGCCGGTGTCCGATGCTCCAACAATATCTGTCGCCAGTGGATACCAAGCTACACCTTTTGGTAGCGCCGCAAACGCAACACATATTTATCCGAATGAAACGAAAGCAATCGATTTATCGTTTTTCGGAAACTTTAGCGACGCTAAGGATGCCGTGCAAAGCTTTGGTAGTTACAATGCTGGCACAGCTAATGATATTGATAGTATGAAATATATCAATATCACGGGAGCCAATGACAGCGGTGGAGTATGGCGCTGGAACGGCAGGGTTATTGATCCTGTTCACAATGATTATTTGATCCCGGTATCAGATATCACAGCAGGCAAACTCACAGTCACCGCCACCGACATGACATACAACACTTACAAACTTGAATTTCAGGTTCAAGATAGTGGAACTACCAGTGGCGATTGTGGCGGAGACGTTCTCAGCAATGCCGATCATTTCAAAATCTGGACACCAGTTACCTTTGACCTGAATGGTGACGGCAAAATCAATGTCACCGGCCAATCCACAGCCAAGGACGCTGAACGTACCGAGATCGGCCAGACAGTCGAATTCGACATAGATGCAGATGGCGATCTTGATACTATTGAGTGGCTTGATGGTTCCGGCGATGGCCTGTTGGTTGATAACCGTGATGGCAATGCTACCAACGACATGGATGGCGCTCGCTTACTCGGTGATGACGCTGGTAAGTTTGGCAACGGCTATGAGAAACTGGCCGAGCTGGACGTCAATGGCGATGGCAAATTAACCGGTGTTGAGCTGGAAGGCCTGGAAATCTGGGTTGATGATGGCGATGCCAAAGTCGAAGAAGGTGAAATGCAATCACTTGCACAACATGGCATCACTGAAATCTCTGTAGAGATGAACGAAGTGGTTGATGCAAATGGTGATACGCTGATGCGTTCTACTGCAACCACCGAAGATGGCCGCACCATTATGACTGAGGATGTATGGTTCGCTTCAATAGAAGCAGACCTTGCAGAAGAAGTGATGATCGCAGAAGCAGAAGCGCAGATTGCACCTGAGCTTATTGCGGATTACGCAGCCTAAGTTCACGTCCTGAACATCTAAAAACTTTACCAACCCGGTGCCTATGGCATCGGGTTGTTTTCGTTAGGGACAGAGCCACCGCCATCACTCGGATTTATTGAGCCATGGCAAGTTTAACTAAACCATCATGCCCCGTGGCCAATAAAATACGATAGCCGCCCGTTTGGCGCTCAAACTCTATCTGGGCCATTGTTACTTCTGCTCGTGTCTTGTTCACCCTGGCGTTCAGCACATCTGTCAGCGAACGCAAACCGGCTTTATATTCTTTGCGGGTTCCAATCAGAACCGTATTGAGCGCTTTCACCTGTCTCCGCAACGCATCCATACGCGCTTTGCTTGCGTGATAATTTGCCCAATCGGTATCTAACTGTCTCAAAATACCCCGTTGTGTATCCAGCGCACGATAATAATCGCCCTGCGCGCGCGCGCGCTGGGCGCGTGCTCTGGAATAGCCACTAAAATCTGTCAGCGGCACAGTAAGCTGCAAGCCAATGCGCCAGTCATCTTCAGTTTGAAGAGGGTCGCGGTAAATGTTTTCGTTGGAATAACTGCCAACCAGATCAAGTTTTGGCAAATATGCGCCGCGGGCACGCTTGGCATTGTTTTCAGAAGCATCTGCCTGATGAAATGCCGAATTCACTGTCGCATTGTTTGATTTTACAAGATGACGAGCTTGCTCGAGGCTGGCAGGCAATGGCCGTGGCAATTTCGGCAGTTTCAGACGTTTACCGACCGGACGACGCACCAACCGTGCCAAATAGGCCTCACTGTCTTTTCGCCGTGCAACTGCATTGTTATATTCAGCCTCATTTGAAGAGAGCTCGGATTGTGCCAATGCTATATCGGAACGGCTCACTTCACCAGCACGGTGCAATGCTCTCGTGATGCGTCTAATTTTGCGTAGCGATTTAACCGAATTCAGTATTGTGCGTTCAACCTTCTGGTTTCGATAGACGGTTAAATACGCTTCAATTGCATCAAGTTCGACCTGCCTGCCAGCCGCCAGATAATTTGCTTCACTTGCTCTTCTTGTGGCTTTGGCCGAAAGCAAGCCGAAATAGTTCGTCCCCGCATCCAGCAATGTCATGGACAAATCAAGGCGAACGGTATTTTCTTCGTACTTCCCGATCATGTTTGATGCGCTGATGGTATTTCTATTTTCAATCCAGTTATGGCTGATGGTAGTGCTCAGTTTTGGTAAAAAGTTTCCAACAGCCTGCCAGACTTCACTTTTAGATGCATCCAGATCATATTTGGCTGCGCGTAGGGCAAAGCTTTCAGTCAAAACGTCCTCGGCCAGCTCGGGAAAAGTTTCCGTTTGCCCAACGATGGTGGGCCTAAACCCCAGAACCGGAAAGTTTGTATCGGCCTCTTCTTGCAGCGATGAACGACGCAATTGCCATCCATCTGTCAATTCAATTTCCGGCTCTGCATTCGGCTCATTGGCAGCCGCAGTTTTTGGACCAAGCATCAAATTGCCCGATATACCAATCGCCAAACCAATTGACAGAGATAAGAACCAATTATGTGATTTTTCGCGGGTCATCTAAATCTCTCTAAATGCCCGGCGGAAACTATCCATCACCGGTTGCATCAAATAACTAAGGAAAACACGACTTTCAGATTGAATAAATGCTTCACCTTGCATCCCCACTTTGAGATCGCTCATACGCGAATGAGTAGCATCATCAACCATAAGTTTAAGCCTGACCGTAAAGAAACGCTCCTCAGTTCTCTCATTGAGTTTTGAATCAGCGGCAACATATTCAACTGTGGCAGGGATCGGATCAAACAAATCACCATCGAAGGCAGATATTCTGATTTCGGCATATTGACCGGGTTTCACGAAATCTATGTCATTGGGCTTAACCTGCGTTTCAATCATCAATTCAGAACCGGAAGGCACAATTTCAGCAATCAACTCGCCTGGCCGCACGACACCGCCTTCAGTATGGGCTGTAAGTTTTGCGATGACACCAGAAACCGGAGCTTTGATATCGCGTTGTTCAACAATTCTTTTTGCCGCTTCAACCTGGTTTGCCAGTTCTAATATCTGAGTACGAACGGTGTTCAACTCTTTGCTCACAGTCTCACGCTCTTCTGCAATGACCTGATCCCGGCGATTTTTCAATTCAAATACGCGGTGTTTAATCCCTGCAAAACTAGCTGATGAAGTGGAAACTTGCCCGCTCAATTCGCTGCGCGAACGCCTCAGTTCCTCAATCCGGTTCTTTGCAATGAAGCCGCTTTTTTCCAACGGTGCCAATCGCTTCACCTGCCCGCTAATAATTGCCAATTGTTCTTTCTGGCTTTTGACTGTCGCGCTTAGCCCCTGCTCTTCCTTCAACAAAGTAGAAATTTGCGCTTCAATGGTCGCCACTTCCTTCGTATGTCTGTCGCGAGCAGCATCAAATTCAAACCTTTGGTCGCTAATCAGTTCAGCAATATATTCGCTGCGAGGCTGTTTGAAATTTGGCACTCCGCGCAGCTGAATTTCAGAACCCACATAAAAATCAACCGGAAACACGACGTTTTCGCGCGCTGAAAGTTGCGCCTTCAAACGTGAGCCCAGCGCCTGAACCATCAAAAAACGAGCCTGCAAACGACGTTGTTCAGACTGATCTACTACCGGATCCAACGTAATCACAGACTGACCGGCAACGACCTTTTGGCCATCGCGAACATGAAGCTTTTCAACAATTCCACCTATGGGATGTTGAATTGCCTTATTTTGCCCGGCAGAAATAACGGTTCCCGATGCTACAACTCCTGAAGAAAGCGGGAACAATATCGACCAAAAAAAGAAAATCACCATAAAGCCACCAACCACATTACGCCCAAACCGTGTCACGTCTTTGAGCTTGGTTGGAACGCTCTCGCGCCAGTCTTCCTGCTGGGGGGTATTTACTTCACTCATTATCCAGCCCTTTGGTTCGGATTAATTTTGCCTGCGTTCATGCCTTCATTGGATTGATCAGCCAAAACTGGCCTGCTTCCGGAATTGTTGCCCCCAGGTTCAGGTGTTTGCATTGGTGGAGATGTCATTGTGGGAGGCAGTGCTGTGGGTTCGATTGGGGCAACTTGTCCAGCGCTGGCATTTGCCCCATTCATATCTTCGTCCAGTGCCGGATTTCGGGCAATTGAATGCACTTTCCCGTTCACCATGGTCATCACATAATCTGCAATTTTCAAGATCGAGCGCCGCTGGGATACGACCAAAACTGCCATGCCATCATTCTTCGCGCTGACCAGCGATGCCATGAGATTTTTTTCACCATATTGGTCAAGATGCGCATTGGGTTCATCGAGAACCAGAACTTTTGGCGAGGTATAATAAGCCCTCGCCAATGCAATTCTTTGGCGCTGCCCACCTGATAAAGTGGTTCCATTAGGCCCGATCTGCGTTGCATACCCCGCCTCAAGACCGCCAATCATATCATGCACACCAGCTTGCTGCGCCGCATGGACAACCTTCTCATCGTCAGGATTCAATTCAAGGCGAGCAATGTTTTCGGCAATGGTTCCGGGAAAAAGCACAATATCCTGAGGCACATAGCCAATCGCCTGTCCCCTTTGCCAATCACTCCACTGGTCAAGAGGAAACCCGTCAAGCGTGATTTCTCCAGAGTTTGGCAAAATAGCGCTAACCATCAATCTGGCAAGGGTCGATTTACCGGCACCCGATGGCCCCACAACAGCTAAAACTGTGCCAGGTACGAGACTGAACGAAACATCATCGACAATCGCCTTGCTATCGGGAGCTGCACCCGGCGCATAGGTGAGGCTTTGCACTTTCATGTGCCCTTGAGGATCAGGAAGTGCTGTCGGCTCTTTCCTGAGTTCAGATTGCGCGGTCAATTTGGATATGGTTTCAAAAGCGGCGCGGGCTTGAGTAATCGTTGCCCATGCACCGATCACCTGTTCAATCGGTTGCAAAGCACGGCCAAGCAACATTGAAGAGGCAAAAATCATTCCGCCGGAAATATCACCACCCAGAACCAGATATGCGCCCCAAGCCATGACCGAAATCTGTAGCGATTGGCGCACAAATTTGCTGATCCCATAAAACATGCTGGAATGTTGTGTGGCAGCATCCGCCAATTGAAGGGAGTTTGCTGTTTTTTGGCCCCATCGCTGCATGATGGAAGGAAGCAAACCCATGGCACGGATATCATCAATGCGCCGCATAACCGATTGGGAGAACGCCGTCGCCTCACCCGTGGCCTTCATTGATTCCTCGCTTGCGGAATCGGTCATCTTTTTATTCAAATAACCAACACCGATCATCGCACAAACACCACATAAAGCGACCAGCCCAAGGGTGAAATGCAGCATAAACATCAACAGCATGAACAGCGGGAAAAAGGGTAGATCGAAAAGGCCCACATATTGGCGTCCAGCCAGAAAAATCCGCACCGTATGCAAATCTCTGATTGCCTGGGTCTCATCCACTAGCGGATCAGTATTTTTAACAAGTTCCTTGAAAACATCTTCCGCATAAACGGTCATAAAATTGGCCGAAAGCCGCTGGGCCAATCGGTCCTTCAGCATTTCGCTCACCGAATACACCATCAGCGCGACAATCGTAATCAGACTAATATAAAATAAAGTCGCAACACTGCCGGAAGATAAAACACGGTCATAAACCTGCATCATGTGAATCGGTACTGCCAACATCAAAACGTTGGAAGCAAACGAAAACACCGCAATCCACTTAATAGCGGGCATCATTGACCGTCGAACCCGCACACTTGTGCTATCAAAACTCATTCTCATATTCCCCTGCAACATCTGAAAAAGTAAAGGAAATTGGCTAATAGATGCTTAATACAGCGCGCCCATCAAGGAATGGTTAGGCATAACCACCTTCAAAAACAGGGACGAATACTGGTAAAGAAATGTAAAATCAAGCATATAGCCTTCCCAAACAAAACTTGGCAGGAGGCCATTTTTTTTCAAAAAACTTTTAGATAAAACAGATAAAAATCAAAAAACCTGTCGCAAGCCTAATTAGCTAATGCTGTTTTGATTACCGCATCCAGGAATTGTTTGGCAACAATCAGCTTATAAATGGCATCAGATTGTTCAGGCACGATTTCAACCAAATCTGCATTTGCTTCGTTCGAGGTGCCAATCTGCACCCCCTGCTCCATCACCAGACCATTGAGTGGATATTCCAACCCTTTGGAACTTTGAAACGTGATTTTTCCAAACGGATAAATCGAAACACGCGTGCCATTTTTGAGCGATATTTTGGTCACCCCACGGGCTGCGTATATCACGTCGGTTTCATCAACCAACAATATATTTTTCTCCGGCGCAAATCGGGCAAGTGCATGCATGGCAGCAAGAGAATGGTCAAAGCGTTTGCCGAGCAAACCAAGCCCAATATAGAGCGGAGCCATGGTTGAAGCGAGGCACTTTTCAAAGTCGGTGTTGTTTTGGTCACTTTGTTCCAAGACCTTGGTTCTTGTGCGCCAATCATCGACATGTTTCAGCGAATCCATATCGCCAACGATCAAATCAGGTGTGATTGTCGTGTGGTAAAATTGGTTGGCACCACCATCGGCTGCAACCAAACCATATCCGCGTGCCAAAAGTTCATTCAGACACACCTCATCCACATGCCCGCCACCCACAATGATGACAGGTTTTTCAAACTCAAAATCCGGTGCCTTTTCAAAATCCAATAAAATTTCCTTGCCTTTGGAATCATTTACTTTATTGAGTAGGCCATCCTTTCTGGGGTGCTTCAAGTATGAAGCTGAGAAATACCCATTGAACCTGATCCAAGTAATTTTTGGCGGAGGAAGAAAGAGATGACTGCGCGCATCTGGTTTCTCCTGAGGCGTGTAGACCATCCTTCCCCGCTTCCAACCAAGGAAGCGACACTATGAAACTGTCCATACATATCAACACACTGGCTTTGGGCCTTGCTGCGGCATTGCTAATTGCTGCTCCAACAAATGCTGCCGATAAGCCGGCACTGACCATATATACCTATGATGCTTTTGCCGCTGATTGGGGCCCTGCGCCTAAAATCAAGGAAGCCTTTGAAAAAACTTGCGATTGCACGCTCGATTTCGTGGCAGCGGACAGTTCTATCGGCGCCCTTCGCAAAGTACAGCTTGAAGGAGCTGATACGAAAGCTGATATCATTCTTGGCCTTGATACCAATATTGCTGAAGCAGCACGAGCCACCGGGCTTTTTGCCGAACATGGCGCGGATACCAGCAAACTTGAATTGCCAAAAACATGGACAGATAAAACTTTCCTACCGTTTGATTACAGCTATTTCGCCTTTGTTTATGACACCAACATCGTGAAGAACCCGCCAAAATCCTTTGCGGAACTGGCAGCAATGCCTGATGATTTCAAAATCGTAATCCAGGACCCGCGTTCATCAACACCCGGTCTTGGACTAGTTTTATGGGTGCGTGATGTATTTGGCGATAAAGCTCCTGAATACTGGAAATCCATTGCTCCAAAAATTCTGACAGTCACCAAGGGCTGGTCTGATGCATATGGCCTGTTCCTAAAAAATGAAGCAGATATGGTGCTTTCCTACACTACCTCACCGGCCTATCATTTGATTGCCGAGGAAAAACCCAATTATGCGTCAGCTGCTTTCAGCGATGGACATTATATGCAGATTGAGGTTGCAGGCATTCTTAAATCCACCAAACAGCCAAAACTTGCAGCTGAATTCATGCAATTCATCTTGAGCGATGGTTTTCAGGATATCATCCCAACAACCAACTGGGCCTACACTGTGACCAAAACAGAAGCTGGCCTGCCAAAAGGGTTTGATACCCTGCACCTGCCGGAAAAACCAATTCTGCTGGACGGTCAAGATGTTGAGAAAAACCGCAAAGCCTATATCGAAGAATGGCTAAACGCAATCGGCAAATAATGTCATTGGCTGCCGTCAAACGATTTGGCTGGTCTCTTATTCCAGGCTCGTTACTTGGCGCAGCACTGTTGGGATTAATCGGTGTATTGCTTTGGCAATTAGCCGGTTTTTCCACTTCCAGCGCGACCCTTTTTAATAGCCTTCTAGCTCGCGACTGGTCGGTT
>JAESUH010000080.1 GCA_016763155.1 Rhizobiaceae bacterium | reverse complement strand
GCCCTGTTCGTGCTGCAATAGGAATTGCTTGGTTTCAACGCCGCCACCAAAACCTGTGAGGGAGTTGTTTGCGCCAATGACACGATGGCAAGGAACGATAATTGGTAGAGGGTTTGCGCCATTGGCAGCGCCCACGGCGCGGCTTGCTTTTGGCCTGCCAATGCGTCTTGCGAGTTCTCCATAAGAGATAGTTTCGCCATAGGGAATGTCGCAAGGCGCTGCCCAGACATCCTTTTGGAAATCTGTCCCACCCATCTCCATGGGAATATGGAAATCTTCCAGTTCTCCGGCGAAATAAGCGAAAAGCTGTTTGGTGATTTCCCTGAGTGGAGCTGCATCTTCATGCCAGTTTTCATGTGGGGTTATGACACCCTTTCCAGTCGGGAATCCGATATAATGTAAATGTTGCTCATCTCCAGCCAGCAGAAGCGGACCGATTGGACTTTCCAAATACGTGTAAGCTAATTCAGGATTGCTCATCTTGGGTTACCTCTTTTGCCTGTCGGCGAATTTGTGTTGGGGGGCGGTCGTATAAATCATGAAAGGCTGCATTGAACCGGCGGAGGCTGCCAAAGCCTGCCTGATAGGCAATTTCAGTGATGGATAAATCGCTGTTATCCAACATGCGCTTTGCTTTTTGCAGACGAAAAGTCTTGGCAGTCTGGGTCGGGCTGGCGCCAATGTGCTTGCTAAACAGGCGCGATAAATGCCTTGCGCCAACACCAACACGGTCTGACAATTGCTCCACATTGCCTTGATCCAATGCTCCGGCTTCAATCAATTTTAATGCTCGCTCTACCGTGGTTTTTGTTCCATTCCACGCAGGGCAAAAGGGTGCGGTTTCCGGGCGGCAACGCAGGCACGGGCGAAAGCCCGCATGTTCTGCTGCCGGTGCGCTTTGATAGTAGGTGACGTTCTTTGTCAGCGGTTGTTTTACCGGGCATACATTTCGACAATATATGCCGGTTGTCTTCACGGCGGTGAAAAACAAACCATCAAATTTAGGATCGCGCTCTTGGCGTGCGGTTTCGCAGGTATTGAAATCTAACATGTGGCCATCTTATGAAAGTGATGGGTACGGGTCGAGGATTTTAAAACTATGAAGTCCGATTCTGGCTAGTTTGGCAAGGGTGAATGAGATAGCAATTTGGCATCATCATCCAGGGAATCTAACCGATGCAAATGACACTGCGTGAATGGCTACTCTTGTTTCTACTATCCGTAATTTGGGGTGGTGCGTTCTTTTTTGCAGCTGTTGCAGTACGTGAAGTGCCGCCTTTGACGGTGGTTTTCATTCGGGTAGCGATCGCTGCTCTGGCGCTTTATATTTATCTGCGGATACGCGGTGATGAAATGCCCAAAGAGAAGTCTCTATTAACCGCGTTTTTTATATTGGGATTGATGAATAATATCATTCCTTTCAGCCTGCTATTTTGGGCAATGAAATCCATTCCCAGCGGCTTGGCCTCAATCCTGAACGCTACCACGCCAATTTTTTCCATCATTGTTGCCCATTTTATGTTGAGCGATGAAAAAATGCAGATGAACAAATTCATTGGCGTAGTTTTAGGTTTGATTGGTGTGGCGGTTCTGGTGGGAGGAGATGTGTTCTCTAGCAGTAATATTGCCGTTCTCGGCATGGCAGCCTGCCTTGTTGCAGCATTATCTTATGCTTTTGCAATTGCATATGCCAGGCGGTTCAAGACTTTGGGAGTCAGCAATTCGATGGTGGCATTTGGACAGCTAACGGCATCAACTTTGATAGTCTTGCCAATTATGCTGGTTTTTGATCAACCATGGAATTTGCCTATGCCAAGCGGTGGCGTAATTGCATCACTAATCACGCTGGCACTTATATCCACGGCATTGGCCTATGTGATTTATTTCAGGATTCTTGCAGGGGCAGGCGCGGTGAATGCTGCGCTGGTGACGCTGCTTGTTCCTGCAAGCGCAATTCTTCTTGGTATTCTATTTTTGGGTGAAATATTGGAACCACGTCATTATGCCGGACTGGCACTTATCCTGACAGGCTTGGTTGCTGTTGATGGCAGATTGCTTCGCTGGCCATCCTTTAGTTGAGAACGATAATTTCGTCCGTTCTTTTACTCAGCCCTGAAAATCCGTGATTACGGCAACTCCTGGAGGTGCCGGTTTATCGAAAGCTTGAAGCTCTTCCGTGATGTTTGAAAGGGCTACTTTGCGGGCAATCATTGGAGATAAATCTACCGAACCACCTTCAATTAATGAAAGCAGGCTAGGATAGCGCCATGCGGGCATGCCTCTGGTGCCGTATAATGCCAGTTGGCTAGAATAGACTGCGTCCATGGGAATTTCCATGTTTAGGTGATCGCCAGCGGGCATTCCAATTTGGATGTGGCGGCCCAGTTTGCGCAGGGATTTGATCGAGTTTACTGTAGTTTCCGGAAAGCCGAGCGCTTCTAATGACACGTGTGCGCCGCCGCTCGTAATTTCGCGTATGGCTTCGACCGGGTCGGTTTTGCTGGCATCGACCACAGCATCGGCACCGTGTTTGGTTGCGTAATCCAGTTTGTCCTGAACTACATCTACGACAACAACCCTAGCGCCAAGTGCCTTGCCAAGCAAGAGAGCTGCAACTCCGACACCACCGCCACCGTAGATGGCCAACCATTCACCGCCCTGCAAAGCAGCACGACCAGTTAGCCCGTGCCATGCGGTGGTTGCGCGGCAACCGAGCGAGGCGGCCAATGCTTCATCCATACTTTCAGGCAAAGCGGTTAAATTGGTTTCTGCGTGGGGAACGGCCACATATTCTGCGAAGGCACCTGGCGCATTAAAGCCCGGTAGGATTTGTTCATCGCAGGTGGTTTGATTGCCTGCAGCACAAGAATTGCAATGGCCGCAAGCGAGAATGAACGGGGCAATGACGCGGTCGCCCTTTTTCCATTTGGTAACGCGCGAACCTATTTCTTCCACCACGCCGCAATATTCGTGGCCAAGAATATGGGGGAAGGGCAGCGGGCCGTCTGACCCTGTCCATGCATGCCAGTCTGAGCGGCAAATTCCACAGGCTAATACGTTTAAGACAACCCCGTCTTGTGGGCATTCAGGGGTGGCTACGTTTTCGATCTGTAGTTCTGACCGCCAGTCATTTAGCAGGGCTGCACGCATAAGATTGTCCGTAAGCTTGAATTAGAGTTTCATCCTACAGATCAAAGATTTGAACCAATAGCAATGACAATTAGTCTGATTCAATACAGGTCAGGCCGCGTGGTCCAGTTTCCAAATGTCGATTTCGTTTTCGCGGCCACGCACCAATTGTTTGCCTGCTTGTTCGAAACCGCCAAGTAGCGTTTCATCATTGTCAGTAGCGGATGATTTTTGGGCTTCCACGACCGCGTTACTGATTATAATTTGTGTGTGGAGTTTGCGGGTTAGGGATTCAAGCCTGCTCGCCACATTCACCGTATCGCCAAGGGTAGCGAATTCGAGGCGGCGTGCGGAGCCGATATCGCCCAGGATTACCTCTCCATAGTGAATGCCGATAGAAAGGACGATTGTTGCATCACCTGCTGCTTCGCGTTCCTTGTTCCAGCTATCGATTGCTTTCACCATGTCGCGGGCGCAGTGTATGGCATTGGCTGCATCGTCTGGCCCAACATGAGGGCTTCCGAAAGTTGCCATTACTCCGTCGCCAAGAAACTTGTCGAGCGTGCCGTGATTATCAAATACGGCATTTTCCAACCGCTGATGGTATTCGCGCAACATGGCGACTACTTTTTCAGGAGACCCTTGTTCGGCCATGCGAGAAAAGCCGACAATATCCGCAAATAAAACAGCGACAGACTGGGAGCGAATATTGGAGAAGGGGTCATTTTGCCCGGCAAGTTCATCGACAATATTTGGGGGGAAGTGACGGGCAAGGTTTCCTCGTTCACGGGCGATGATTGCCTGGCGACGAACCAGACGATTGTTACGCCAACCATTGAGAGCGAGAATTCCAGCAACAATCAGGAACAAAACCAATTCCTGTAAACGCAAACTGGTAAGCGTTGCATTTGGATCGAGGAACTCTGCAATGAAAGGGAAGTCAGATAATGCGGCATCGAGCTTTGGCGTAATTTCAGGATATGTTGAGCCGAAAAAATAAACCAGAATTATGCCAGTTATCCAAAGGCCGGCAGTCCAGCTTCCCACGGCAAATATTGTGCGCCAGGAATAGGCAAGGGTCGCGCCGGCAAGCAAAAAGTAAAAGTAGGAAAAATTTTGAAATCTGTATTGAAATGCTGTGGGCCATTGGTCGTCAAAAAACGGGTTTGGAACAACGCATACAATGGACATCAACAACAGATCGCAAAATAGCAAAAACAGTTCCTTTTTGCTTTGCCCGACCCTGCCAACTTTCAATTGAGCCCAACCCAATAGGGCAAACATCAGCAAAATCACTTCATTATAAAGGGTCGCTAGCCAGTTTGGTGTAATGAAAGGCGCCATCAATCCGATGATTATCAAAGCGACCCATCGGGCATAAACCGCGAGTTTATGACCTTCGCGCTTATTTTCTTCCAGCGCTTTTTGCAGATGATGGTTGCCATCCACTTCTGCATCTTCATTCCGCCGCGCATTTTTAAACTCGTCGAATATGTTTTTTATGGGGGCGAATATCGTGCTGACCATGGGTCTCTCCAAAGGAATAGGGCAGGCCTTATGTAAGTAGGCGGCAATTGCAAAGCAAGATTCAGAGCGATGAAAATGTGCGTTGCTTTTTTAGCAACGCTCACGGTCCTTTTTAACGACAGACAAGAGCATTGGCCAAAGGTAACTGTATGACAAGGCTGCTCAAACGGCCTTGTTAGTAATCCCGCACAGGGCACCCACTGCGTATCTGACAATGTTTGATATGAGGCAATGGCAGAGATTTTGAAAGGTCTAAAATGTTAAAACAACTTTTGCTTGCAACCACGGTATTAGCCGCCACTGCAACCACAGCAATGGCAGATATCAAGGTTGGCATTTTGCATTCGCTTTCCGGAACGATGGCGATTTCTGAAACCACTCTTAAAGATACCATGTTGATGCTTATCGAAGAGCAGAATAAAAAAGGTGGTATTTTGGGAGAAAAGCTGGTCCCTGTTGTGGTTGACCCTGCTTCTGATTGGCCTCTATTTGCTGAAAAAGCACGTGAGTTGCTTACCGTCCACAAAGTGGATGTGATTTTTGGTAACTGGACTTCTGTATCACGCAAATCCGTTTTGCCTGTGATCGAAGAGTTGAACGGCTTGCTGTTCTACCCAGTTCAGTATGAAGGTGAAGAATCTTCTAAAAACGTATTTTACACAGGCGCTGCTCCCAATCAGCAGGCTATTCCTGCAACGGATTATCTTCTTGATGAGCTAGGCGTTAAAAAATTCGCATTGCTTGGTACCGATTATGTTTATCCTCGTACCACCAACAAAATTCTCAATCAGTATCTGCTCGACAAAGGCATTGCTGCTGAAGATATTTTTGTAAACTACACTCCATTTGGTCATTCTGATTGGTCCAAAATCGTTGCTGATGTTGTGGCACTTGGTGCTGACGGCAAAAAAGTAGGCGTGATCTCCACCATTAATGGTGATGCAAATATTGGCTTCTACAAAGAACTGGCTGCTGCAGGCATTTCCGCTGATGATATTCCAGTAATTGCATTCTCTGTTGGTGAGGAAGAACTATCTGGTCTTGATACATCAAACCTCGTTGGTCATTTAGCTGCATGGAACTATTTCCAGTCTGCCGAATCCGATGCAAATGATGTTTTTATCAAGGCATGGAAAGCTAAAATGGGCGAGAAACGGGTGACTAACGATCCTATGGAGGCTCACTATATTGGTTTCAACATGTGGGTAAATGCAGTGAAAGCTGCTGGCAAAACTGACGTGGACGCTGTTCGCGACGAAATGTACGGCCAGAAATTCCCGAACCTGACTGGCGGTACCGCAGAAATGCTGGTTAACCACCATTTGGCAAAACCTGTGTTGATTGGCGAAATTCAGGCTGATGGACAGTTTGATATTATTTCTCAAACAAAAGAAGTTCCAGGAGATGCATGGACCGATTTTCTTCCAGAATCAGCAGTGTTGATGTCTGATTGGAAAAACAAGGGTTGTGGAATGTTCAATACTAAAACCAACACTTGCGTTCAGATCAAATCCAATTATTAAGTTGGTTGATATCTTTTAAGAGGATTAGAGGAGGCTCCGGCCTCCTCTTTTGTGCCATGAACCTATATTTGAAAAATCTCTGTTTAATAGCGTTTTTACTGAGCGTATTTCTTGGTTCGTTGTTTGGAATTGCCCAGGCCCAGGATGGGGCAAGCCCGATCCAAAACTTGCTGCAAAGTCATTTCAAGAAACTGAAAAGAAGCTCTTCCAAGACTATTGGCCCGGTGATTGAAGCAATACGTAGCAGCGATCAGCCTGAGGCAAAAACTGTTTTAGAAAAATGGCGCGCCAAGGAACTCTGGTACCGCAAGTCTGATGATCTGCTGGTTTTTGTTAAAACCAGTGACAAGAAAAATTACGAGCTGATCGATATTGCAACGGGCAATGTTATTGCCTCAGCTTCAAAAAAACAAATCAAACAAATCAAACCCAATAGCGGGGTTCGTGCTTTAATTGACGGAGCATTGGTGTTTTTTCGTCTGGGTGACGAAGATGAAGCTGTTCGCCTTAGCGCTTTAACCAGCTTAAACCGTGATCCCAAGGCCGTATATCTACCGATCATTCAGGCAGCGATTGCCATAGAAAAAGTTCCAGAGCTGAAAGCGAAGATGGAACGGATGGAACGCTTGTTGAGCGTGCAGTTCGAGGCTGATACGCCAAAACGGGTTGCTGCGATTGAGAGCTTTTCTGATGACATGGGAATTGATGTTAGAGCGGCTCTTAATCCGTTGCTTTCTTCCAAGGTAAAGGTTGCGATGGAGGTTCCCACAATGTTGGAGCTTGCACGTATCATTGTGCCGGGTGAATCGCTCAAGAATGACGATGGCACTGCCGGTATTGCGCAGTATTATGAGTGGTTTAGCGGTAGATCACCAGAACTGAACATGGCAAGCGCCTACCAGTTATTGCTGGATGCAAAACTTGCACCACCAGATGCCTCGGTTGAAGATCAAAAAACTGCACTTATTGCAAACATCAAGGATGGCCGGGTTGGGGGTGTTGATGTTGATGAGCTCAATAGCCAGGAAGCTCGTGATCGCGCTTATAGATCGCTGGTCTCAAATGGTTTGGCCCCTGAGACCATCAGCAATGAAGAAAAACAGGCGGTAATTGAGGAAGCCACTTTCTATGCCGTTTATGATGAGAAGAATTTGGCCGTAATCGCTGCTGCTCGCAAAGCCCTTAAGTCGATCAATTCAAAAGTTTCGATCAATAGATTTTTTGATCTGTTCCTCGATGCAATGAGCCTTGCTTCGATCTATTTTCTTGCAGCAATCGGTCTTGCAATCACCTTTGGTGTGATGCGGGTGATTAATATGGCCCATGGTGAATTCATCATGATGGGCGCTTATACTGGCTATGTGGTGCAGCAATTGATCTCCAATTATACGCTCTCCATCATTGTTGCGGTACCGGCGGCCTTTGCGGTTACCTTTGCTGCTGGTGTTGTCATGGAACGGTTGGTCATTCGCCATTTATATAATCGCCCATTGGAAACGCTGCTGGCGACCTTTGGTATTTCGATTTGCTTGCAACAATTGGCCAAGAATATTTTCGGCACACAGGCGCGTCCCTTGACTGCGCCGGACTGGCTGGATGGGGCGTTGATTATCAATGAAGTTGTTTCAATCAGCTGGATACGGGTTGCAATTTTTGTTCTTGGAGCGATCTTCTTTGTCGGCCTGCTATTTGTCTTAAACAAAACACGGTTTGGGCTTGAAACCCGTGCGGTAACCCAAAATCCGCGCATGGCTGCCTCCATGGGCATTAATATTGATCGTATCAACATGCTGACCTTCGGGCTTGGCAGTGGCATTGCTGGTATCGCTGGTGTCGCCATTGGCTTGTTTGCCAAGGTGACTTCGGAGCTTGGTTCCGACTATATCGTGCAAAGTTTCATGACGGTGGTTGTTGGTGGTGTGGGAAATATTTGGGGTACGCTGGTTGGTGCAACACTGATCGGGTTCTTGCAAAAGAACATAGAGTTTTTCAATCCATCCAACACACTCGCTGCACAGACCTATATGATCATCTTTATCATCATCTTTATTCAGTTCCGGCCAAGAGGCATTATTGCGCTCAAGGGTCGGGCGGCAGAAGTTTAGGAGGGATATGACATGGCATCAAAATCATTCTTTATGCGTAATCCTTCTGCACTGATATTCATTTTGTGCCTGGCTGGATTTACCATCGCCATTACCGTTTTCAGCGAGAGCGTGGGTAATGGTCTGGTCTCCACCAGTTTTTTGAAGACGCTGGGTAAGACGCTTTGTTTTTGTCTGGTGGCAATTGCGATGGATCTGGTGTGGGGCTATTGCGGTATTTTGAGCCTCGGACATTTCGCGTTTTTCGGGCTTGGGGGCTATATGATCGGCATGTGGCTGATGTATGCGCGGACCGAACTGATCGTGATCAAAGCATCTCAGGCATTGGAACTGCCGCTGACACCACAGGAACTGGCGGACGGAATTGGCACTCAGATATTTGGCGTGGTGGGTGGTGCAAAAATTCCTGTCGTATGGGCTTTTGCCGACAGTCTACCGATACAATTAGCTTTTGTTGTTTTAGTGCCGGGGTTGCTGGCCGCAGTCTTTGGCTGGTTGGCATTTCGCAGCCGGGTGACCGGTGTGTATCTTTCCATTCTCACCCAGGCAATGACGCTGGCCTTGGCTCTATACTTATTCCAAAATGATAGCGGTTTGCGTGGCAATAACGGCCTTTCTGGTCTGCAAAACCTTCCGGGCCTGGAAGCGGTCGCGCAGGCAGATATTTCACTTTGGTTTTTCTGGGGTTCAGCTCTGGCTCTTGGGCTGGGTTATATCGTTGTAAAACTGATTGTCGAAAGTAAACTTGGAAATGTGATTGAAGGCATTCGTGATGATGAAGCCCGGGTGCGTTTCTTGGGCTATAATGTGGAAGCCTATAAGTTGTTTGTATTTGTGTTGAGTGCGGTAATTGCTGCAATTGCTGGTGCGCTTTATTATCCGCAAGCAGGCATAATCAATCCTGCAGAACTCGCGCCGATTGCTTCGATCTATCTGGCGGTTTGGGTGGCTATTGGTGGGCGCGGGCGCATCTATGGTGCGGTGATTGGGGCAGCGTTCGTATCGTTGCTTTCTTCCTGGTTCACAGGCGGACAAGCGCCGGATATTCCCTTGGGATTCTACACCGTGAAATGGGTTGATTGGTGGCTGGTTTTGCTTGGAGCAAGCTTTGTCCTGGTGACACTTTATGCGCCTAAGGGAATTGGTGGATTGTTTGACCGCTTTTCGGGAGGGACAAAACCATGACCGAGCGAATGTTGCTTGAGGTGCAGGGAATTTCTGTTTCCTTCGATGGCTTTAAAGCCATCAACAATTTGTCTTTCAACATTGGTCCTGCAGAATTGCGCGCGATTATCGGCCCAAATGGCGCGGGTAAAACCACATTCATGGATATTGTCACCGGCAAGACCAGAGCAGATTCCGGTGAAGTTCTATGGGGCTCTAAAAACGTCTCGCTGCTTAAAAAATCAGAGCATGAAATTGCCTCTTTGGGCATTGGTCGAAAATTTCAGCGGCCTACGGTATTTGAAGAGCAAAGCGTTGCTGACAATTTGATGATGGCGCTTCGAAACAAGCGCGGGCCACTGGATGTGTTGTTTTATAAATATGGTGATGACGATCAGTTACGTGTGCGCGAAACGGCTGAAGAAATCGGTTTGAAGGATCAGATTGACCGGCGGGCAGGGGAGCTTTCCCACGGACAAAAACAATGGCTGGAAATTGGCATGTTGCTGGCTCAGGACCCACGCCTTTTGCTAGTGGATGAACCGGCTGCAGGCATGACCGGACAGGAGCGGGACCATACGGTTAAACTGCTCAAGAAGATGGCAGAAACCCGTGCCGTTGTGGTGGTGGAGCATGATATGGAATTTGTTCGCAATCTTGAATGCAAGGTTACGGTGCTGCATGAGGGGGCAATTCTCGATGAGGGGAGCCTTGATCATGTCATCCAGAACCAGCAAGTCATTGATGTGTATCTTGGGCGCTAGGAAAACAAATGCTAGAGGTTAAGGACATATCGTTACACTACGGGGCATCACAAATTCTCTATGGTGTTTCCATGAATGCCAAAGTGGGCGAAGTATGCTGTTTGATGGGAACCAATGGAGTTGGGAAAACCAGCCTGTTGAAAGTGCTATCGGGCACTCATCCCCAAAGTGGCGGTTCCTATCAGCTAAATGGTGAGGAAGTCGCCGGTAAAAAAGCGCATATTCTAGCGGCAAAGGGTGTCGGGTATGTCCCTCAGGGACGCGATGTTTTTCCACTGATGAGCATTCAGGAAAATCTGGAAACCGGGTTTGCCTGTTTGCCAAAAGACGAGCATCACATACCCGACCATATTTTTGAATTGTTCCCGGTTCTCAAACAAATGATCAATCGCCGTGGTGGCGATTTATCTGGCGGGCAGCAACAGCAATTAGCAATCGCCCGCGCTCTGATCACTAAGCCCAAGCTATTATTGCTGGATGAACCAACCGAAGGCATTCAACCCAACATCATTACGCAGATAGGTGAAGTTATTTCCTATTTGCGCGATGAGGGCGAAATGGCAATCATTCTGGTCGAGCAATATTTCGACTTTGCCTATGATTTGGCCGATAAATTCTATGCCATGCGCCGGGGTGAAATTGTGCTGGATGGTTCCAAATCCGAGGTAGATAAAGACAAATTGCGTGAGGCGGTTAGCGTCTAGAACTTGTCTCTGTAATCTGCGACCTGCACATTTCTAATCTCCTATTGAACCGGCTTCACTGACATTGTAATCTTGCCCATGTGGGCGCGGTGATTTGTTTGTGGAGAGACTTTCGATGTTGAATATTGGTGCGCGCGTTTTTGCGATTACATTTCTTATGTTTGCGATGGCGACAAATGCCGCTGCCGGTGCTCGGTTTGCATTGGTTGTAGGTAATTCGGACTATGAATATATCGGCTCGTTGGCCAACCCGGTCAATGATGCGGCACTCATCAGCTCCACTCTTGAGAAGGCCGGATTTACTGTCACTACCATCCTTAATGCGGATCAGCGCACTTTGAAGCGGGCGCTGTTGAATTACACCCGGCTGTTGCGGCGCGAGGAAGTGGAAGCGAGCCTGTTCTTTTTTGCGGGGCACGGGGTGCAGGTGGACGGACAGAATTACCTTTTGCCGACTTCTGCTGATATCACCAGCAAGGGGGAAGTCGAGGACGAATCTATTGATGTGAATTCATTTTTGCGCCGACTGGATGAAGCAAATAGCACGGTCAATATTGTTATTCTTGATGCTTGCCGTAACAACCCTTTCAAGGGTGATGTTCGCTCGCTAATCCTTGGTGGCTTGGCACCTGTGGATGCGCCGAAGGGCACTTATGTGGGGTATTCAACAGGTTCCGGGCAGGTTGCGCGTGACGGGACAACGGGCAACAGCCCGTACACGCTTGCTCTCAGCAAAGCTATCCTTGGCAATCCCGGTGCGCAGATTGAAGATGTGTTTAAGGTTGTGAGAACCTCTGTTGGTAAAGCAACGGGTGGTCAACAAGTGCCTTATGAGTATTCTTCAATCACGGGACGATTTAGTTTCCTGCCCAGTGGCGGCAATGGTGGTTCTGTTTCGAGTGATGGGAATAGCCAATTGGAAAAAGATTTCAATGTGTCGTTGGGAATTGGCTCCATACCGGTTTGGGAATTGTTCCTGACGAAATACGGAAACCAGAGCGCGAATTTCAATGTGCAGATTGCCCAGTCTAAATTGGCTGCTCTGAAGGCTGATGAGGAAGCAAGAAAAGGCAGCACGCTGAGCAAACAACAGCAGAGCAAGGTGGCGGTTCTTACCAAGCCTAAACAGGGATTGGAGACTAAATCCAGCATTCCGAATATGGCTCTGTATAAGAGTATGCTGGTTGCCAACAAGGCAACTGGATGGATTAGTTTCCGAAATTATAACGGTCAACAATTGGTCTATTTTACTGCCTTGCAAACCATGCATTGTGGTTTGAAGGAAATTCGATATTCCTTTAATTCAATGGCGTTGGATCAGCGTATGCCTCTGCTCAAATGTAACCCGCAGCGACCCTTTTCACTGGATTTTGAAACCCCTGAGGGATCTATTCTTCTTGGTTTTCCGTTAGATAAAATACAAACGGTTGCCGTGCAAATTGTTTGGAAAGACAAGTATGAAACCGAAAGCGATGTGGCGGTTTATGAGCCCTGCAAGGATGTGGGCGAGGGAACCTGCGCTTGGCAATTAGAATAGTTTATGGCGTCAGAGCCAATCTATTCTATTTGGGTCCTAGTTTTACTTCAACCACATCTCCAGTTTTTGCAGATGCTAAAACTGTTACATCTCCCAATGCGCGCGCCCAAACATTAACTTTGGCGGCGAGGCGAATTTCACCGGGGGCGGAAATTGGGGTTTCACCATACCCAATTGCGATTGAATTGCCTTCAGTCCAAAAAGCTATATCGCCCAATTGCATTAGTTCGCGAGCATCCGTTTCGCGTTCAAGATTTAATGGTGTTGAGAAATATACTTCGTCCCCCCAAGTATTTACCGTTGTTGTAAATGGCAGGGCCGCCAAAATAGCCCGAGCCGTTGGGGTGTCAAGGGTTTCACAGTCCAATGTGACCGTGCCGATGGTGATTTTGGCTATAGGCATGACTTAATTTTAAAGTATTAACCCAAAATTAACTTGATCTGAATCAATGCAATTTTGCTGCAGTGCGGTATAGGTGCTTTTTAATGGAAATTGGGGAGACATCATGAGGTCAGAAACCGGTGACGTGAGTAGTGCAGGCAAAGGTGCTAAACAGGCAAAGGCTGGCGCAGGTAAAGCGAAAAATGGTGCTGTATCTAAATTCGCTGTAAAATCTACAGTTAAGCGAATTAGCAAGTTACGGCATGATCCAGAAGCAATTCGCCAGGCATTTGAAAGTGGGGAATATCCCTACAAACGTAAGTTATCGCGTGATAGCTATGAGAAGAACAAAGCCGAGTTACAGGCAGAGTTACTGAAAGCACAGGACTGGATTAAAAACACAGGTCAGAAAATGGTTCTGATCTTTGAAGGTCGCGATGCGGCTGGTAAGGGCGGAACCATTAAGCGTTTCACCGAGCATCTTAATCCACGTAGTGCAAAGGTTGTTGCTCTTGAAAAACCAACAGATCGCGAACGTTCTCAGTGGTTCTTTCAGCGTTATGTTGCCCAATTGCCAATGGCTGGAGAGATGGTTCTGTTTGATCGCTCTTGGTACAACCGAGCAGGCGTTGAGCGGGTGATGAACTTCTGTAGCCCAAATGAATATCTGGAATTCATGCGCTCATGTCCTGAGTTCGAACGCATGATTACGCGCAGTGGTGTTCGTCTCTTTAAATATTGGTTCTCTGTAACCCAGGAAGAGCAACGCAAACGCTTTAAATCACGGGAATTGGATCCGTTAAAACGCTGGAAACTATCTCCTGTCGATAGGGCATCCTTTAATAAATGGGATGACTACACAGAGGCCAAGGAAGCTATGTTCTTTTATACAGATACAGCGGATGCGCCTTGGACCATTGTGAAATCCAACGATAAAAAGCGCGCGCGGTTAAACTGTATGCAGCATTTCCTGGCAAACCTTCCTTATCCCGATAAGGATTTGAGTGTCGTTACCGGCCCTGATCCTTTGATCGTCGGGTCGAGTGCAGATGTGATTGGCCAGAGCCAACATATTCTTGGTAAATCCTTGCATCCTGATCACAGGCGCCATGACGGCTAATAATTACCCGTTCCGGGCGATGTTTAGATTATGACCTAGAGCGTGTCCGTGATTTTTTGAATCGTGAACGCGCTCTATTTTTGTTTTAAGCACCTCTAATCCGATAACCGGTTACCACTTTTCGGGGAGTGTCTTAATGTTCAGTTTCACAAAATTTGTGGTTCGCCAGAGATTTTATGACGTTGCATTCGCCAATATGGCCCGGATCGGAAATTGTACTTATCCGCTTTAGTTCTTTCTCCAGACGCTTCAGTTTTGCGATGCGGGTCTGTACCGATACTAAATGGCGGCTGGCGATTTGGTGGGCGTCGCCACATGGGCTTTCTGGATGGTTGCTCAATGATATTAGTTCGCGAATATCTTCTATTGAGAGGCCGAGTTCACGCCCGTGGCGGATGAATGAGAGGCGCTCCAACCCCTGTTTTGTATACCGACGCTGGTTTCCCCGTGAGCGTTCTGGCGCTTCAATCAACCCCATTTGTTCGTAATATCGAATGGTGGGTATTTTTACGCCAGTTCGTTTTGATAATTCACCAATTGAGAGCATAATTTTTCCCTTGAACCTATAGCTACTAGAGACATTATATTGGTTGGAGTTGTTGATCAATTACAATTCAAGGATGAAATAATGGCAGGACATCACCACCACGTAGACCCGGATGCGGGAGATGCCCGGGTATTTTGGGCTGTTGTTGTTAATCTCGGGCTGACGGTGGCTCAGATTATTGGCGGGGTCCTATCAGGCAGTTTGGCTTTGATTGCCGATGCG
>JAESUH010000079.1 GCA_016763155.1 Rhizobiaceae bacterium | reverse complement strand
TGATCGAGCGAATGCGGGAAGTCATGCCAAGGACCAATAAACGGCGAATGTATTGATCCCCCATCTTCGAGATGTGTCCCAGACGTTCTTTTCCACCGCTTGATTTGTTGAGCGGCGTCAATCCCAGCCAGGCAGCAAACTCACGGCCATTATTAAACTGCTTACCACTGCCAACCGTTGCTACAATTGCTGACGCTGCAATCGGCCCAACGCCCGGGATTGTGCGAAGCAGTGCAACGCGCTTCTCAAGCTTGGCGATTTGGTTCATTTGACGTGAGCAACGTAGGATCTTTGAATGTAAGAACAGCAGTTGATCACAAAGCTCAAAGACCACATCGCCCGCCACTTCAGGCAGGTCAGATTGTTCTCCATTCAAACAATCTTTGGCGAACTGAAGAGCATGATAAATCCCTTGAGGCAGAACAATGCCAAATTCTGCCAGTTGTGCCCGCAGCATATTGATTGTCTGTGTTCGTTGCCGAACGATGAGATCACGAGTGCGATGAACCGCCAGGATGGCTTGTTGTTCAGGTGTTTTCACTTCAACAAATCGCATTGTCGGACGAGTGACCGCCTCACAAATGGCTTCTGCGTCAGCAGCATCTGATTTGCCACGTTTGACATACAGTTTAACATAAATTGGTGGGATCAGTTTAACTTTGTGGCCCAGCTTAGAGATTTCACGTGCCCAGTGGTGACTGGTGCCGCAAGCCTCAATGCCTACAAGACATGGCTCCAGCTTCTCAAAAAATGATAGGACTTGCGCCCTTCTCAAAGCGCGGTTGAATGCAACTTCTCCATTGTCTGTGATACCGTGGACTTGAAAAACATTCTTCGCCAAATCAAGGCCGATTGTTGTAACTTTCATGGGGTGGCTCCTCTAAAATTGTTTCTGACTACTGCAGTATGGCGCATTACGTCGCCGATGGTGCAGAAGCCATCCACACCATCCGCATAGCAGTCATTGCTCCAAAATTATCCTGAATGATAGCATTGAACAAAACTAACCTACATTCTCCCTAAAAAACTCCTTCACCACAAAATCTGGAATCTCTTCCGCTAGGTAGTGCGCACCAGAGAGGGCGTGGCCGCGGATGTTTTGGGCACATTCGCGCCATAGTGCCGGGCAGTCAAATTGTTGTTCAACTCTGAAAGGGACGCCAACTCTAATTGAAATTGGTATCTTCTGCATCTTCCATAAAACGAAGGATGAGGGAGCTCGCTTCCTTCGCACGCTGTAAGATTGCTGATTTAGACAGCTGTGGAATTGCGCCCGTCGCACGCCTAATTTGAAGATCACCGACAAGCAGCCTGACATATATATCTGCGAAATTGGTGGGTTCACCAATTGGAGTATCGTTGGTGATATCTGCCCGTTCAAAAACCTTCTCAATGAGCGGCATGATTGTGTCACGGCCAGATTTAGCCAGTGCCCGGCCCAAATCTCCGGTGGGGTCGCCTGCTGCCGCCCGGTTCAGCGCAATGGCTCTTGGCCCTGTCAGAAGCGTTAGCAAAGTTGGGCCAAGAACATCTAGCATTTCATATAGAGGCCGAGAGCTATCTACATCTGAAAATAACAATCTGCTTATTTCTTTGGCATTGTTTTGAACCAAGGATTGGAACAATCCCTTTTTGTCTCCGTACCACCGATAGAGAGTCTCATTGGATGCCTTTGCGCGTTTGGCAATCTTGAGCATTGAAATGCCTTCATAACCATATTCTTCAAGCAGATCGAAAGCTGCCTTCTCAATCTGTTTTTGTCTCTCTGTCCGAATTTTGTCTCGCATGACTTTCCTTTTAACCTTGATTTAATCCGTACACATAATTACGTTTGAATGCAACCGTACACCAAATTACGTAAAGGAAAATACTTTGATCACTTTAGTCAATCGTCCTGCCTATGCCGCTTTGACAACGCTCATCATCCTGCAAGTTGTCATGCTAATGGCACTGTTCGCGGTTAGCGCACCTCATCCACCAGCAACAATCCCGCTATTTGCAATAGCGCCATTCCTTGGCGCTTCCTTATCAGTCGCAATTGCTGCAATAATTTTGGGGCCGACGACATCTGTTGTTGGACGTTTCTTGTCTATTTTAGCCGCCTTGATGGCTCTGTTATCATACGGACCTCATAAATATTTTGATCCGCAGT
This sequence comes from Rhizobiaceae bacterium, assembly GCA_016763155.1. Taxonomy (GTDB): domain Bacteria; phylum Pseudomonadota; class Alphaproteobacteria; order Rhizobiales; family Rhizobiaceae. The sequence goes on along the minus strand of JAESUH010000079.1, from coordinate 2,806 downwards.
TCAGCCTGATTTGGCCTTCTGTCATTGCCGGGCAAATTGCTGCATTGGCAATATTCTACGTCGTCTTCCGTGCTTGGAAACACTGAAATGAAAAAACTACTCCCATTATTCGCCATCGTAGCAATTGCTTTTAATGCCGCGATATTTGGTTTCTTTTATGCCTGGATATGCTCAACCATGTGGGGCCTTGATGCCGCTGACCCGAAAGTGGCAATTGCCGCAATGCAGGCCATGAATGCATCGGTTCGAAATGCTGTCTTTGCACCAGCATTTTTCGTAACGCCTTTTGCATTGCTGTTAGTGGGACTTGTCGCATGGCGGGCTAAATATTCGGATGTCGCCCTGCTATTTGCTGGCGCAGGTATTCTCTATCTATGTGGCGGTTTATTTTTAACCGCAGCGGTAAATGTTCCCATGAACAACGCATTGGCACTGATTGATATTCCGACCTCCCGTTCCGAGGCCGCGGAAATTTGGAATGAGTATTCAGACCAATGGCAATTCTGGAACATCACACGCACAGTTGTTTCAGGCGCATCCTTATTGCTGGCATGTATTGGACTATTTCGATTGGGAAAACACTCCGCTCTAGCGAGATTCTAGCCGAAAACTACTTTCCATACTCTCCAAAAAACTCCAAAAATTCCTTTACCACTAAATCTGGAACCTCTTCCGCTAGATAGTGCGCCCCGGGGAGGGCGTGGCCTTGGACATTTTCGGCACGTTCGCGCCATAGGGCCAGGCAGTCAAAATGTTTTTCAATCGCCCCGTTTGCACCCCAAAGCGCCAGCATTGGCTGGGCCACCTTGCGGCCTTCATCTGCATCATCATGGGCGATGTCTATGGTGTATCCGGCGCGGTAATCCTCGCAACAGGCATGAATGGCTGCAGGGTCGCGAAAGTATTTCAGGTATTCACCAAAACTCTGCTGGTAAAATGGCTTCATTCCAGCCGCTGCCCCTCCGCATTTTTTCATCAGGTAGAAATCAGGATCAGCCCCGATCAACGTTTCGGGGAAGGGGGCTGGTTGGGTGAGCCAGTACCAGTGCCAATAGGTCTGTGCGAAAGCGCTATCTCCCTCGCGGTACATTTCGCGGGTCGGCGCAATATCAAGTGTGGCCAGCGCAATCACCCGATCTGGATGGTCAAGCGCCATACGATGACCAACCCGCGAGCCACGATCATGGGTTCCCATTAAAAACCTGTCATGACCAAGGGCATCCATAAACGCGATCATGTCATTGCCCATGGCGCGCTTGGAATAGGAATAATGATCTTCAACTGTCGCGGGCTTGTGGGAACGTCCATAGCCGCGCAAATCTGCACAAATCACCGTGTAATGTTCCGCAAGTTTCGGCGCCACCAGATGCCACATGGCGGAGGTCTGTGGATAGCCGTGCAACATCAATAGCGCAGGGCCACTTCCGCCAATACGGCAAAAAATCTGACCGTCCGGCACGTCAATCAACCGTTCCTCAAAACCAGCAAAAAACCCGGCAGCTACCGGTAGCTTTTTCAACACATCTTCAATGCTATCCATTGGAAATTTTCCTGTAACTTCAACACAATATTCCATCTGATATTTCTATCCATTTGATTTAAATGCAAGCAGCATTTGCAATATTGCGGGGACGGAATTTCCGAATATTGGGATCTTAGAAGTGTGTAACTTGATCGAAAAACTTATCTTGCAGCCCGAAAATGCAGTCATGCTCTAGGTAATAAGTTGTTGAATTTCAGCTAATATGCCTCCAAATTCGTATAATTCTTGATCAAAATCAAAGCCTTGCAGGCGTTGTCTGCAAGGCTGCGATGCAAATTGAGCATGGGGTTTGCATTGTGGTCACGTGCGCCATCTATATAACATGTTAAGTGACGAATCATTTGGGAACCGTGTTTTATGTCGTCTTTTGCTGGAATAGGCTTGAAATTACTGGCGACGTTTTTGCTCTCGATCATGATCGCGATTGTCAAATATGCGTCCACAACCGTCCCCACTGGCGAGATAATGTTTGCCCGTAGCTTTTTTGCGCTCATTCCATTGGTAATCATGGCTATGATGCAGGGGAAGCTTCGCGATTGTGTGGCTACCCATCGCCCCTGGAAACACGCGACGCGGGCGGTCGTAGGCGTTGCTGCCATGACCTGTTGGTTTACTGCACTCAGCATCATTCCACTGCCAGAAGCCACGGCCATCTCTTTTTGTGCACCATTGTTGATTGTCGTTTTATCCGCAATTTTTCTCAAAGAACGGGTCCGGTTCTATCGTTGGACGGCTGTGTTTATCGGATTTGTAGGCGTTTCTATTATTTTGTGGCCCAGATTGTCGGCATCCAGCGATGAACTGGCAAGTGTGGGCGTAATGCTGGCGCTTGCTGCCGTGATTTGTATGGCAATAGCCGCAATTTTGGTGCGAGGCATGACGGCCACAGAAACCAATGCCTCCATTGTTTTCTATTTCACCGCAACGGCCGCTTTGTTTTCCCTGTTCAGTCTCTATTGGGGGTGGGTTTTGCCAGACTTGAAAGTCTTTAGCTTGCTGGTTATTGCAGGGCTGCTGGGTGGTCTGGGGCAGATCGCGATGACACAGGCCTTTCGCTGCGCAGAAGCAAGCCTGCTTGCACCGTTCGACTATTCTAATATGGTGTGGGCAGTTCTTTTGGGGATATTTGTATTTGATGAATACCCCAGTTTCCCGGTATTATTGGGCGGCACTATCGTTGTGATGGCGGGTCTGTTTATCATTTACCGCGAAAACAAGTTGGGCGTAACCACGGCCCAATACCGGCCAGTGAAAACTCTTTAG
>JAESUH010000078.1 GCA_016763155.1 Rhizobiaceae bacterium | reverse complement strand
TCTGGCACATGGCCGGTTTGCAATATTCCAATTTTCATCAATGGTTCCTGTAAGGTAATTTGAAAAAAACCGTATCAGCAAAATGGCGGCTGTTGCAACAATTTGAACAGCTCATCAAGATCATCGATGGTCGCATCTGCCTCATCTGGCAAATCTACGCCGCGCCCGGGGCCGGTAGTCACGCCGACGGTTAGGGCGCCGGCGGATTTTCCAGCCTCGATATCATGGAGGGTGTCGCCCACCATCAATATTTCAGCGGCCTCAAAACCTGTATGGGCGCAAAAGGCCTGTACCATGCCAGGGCCAGGTTTTTCGCCATGGCCGGAATCATAACCAAGAATTACGGCAAAATGATCGCGCCACCCCAATTGGTCCATTTGGAGCGTAGCGTTGTTCTCGCTGTCATTGGTGGCGATTCCGAGGGCATAATTTTCGGCCAACAGTCTTTTCAAAACATTGGGTGTGGAAGGGAAACCGGTCAAATATTTCTGACCGAATTTTCCATATAAAGAATCAACTTCATCGAGAAAATTCTGATCGGCTTTTCGCGATAAAATCTTGGCCCATCGCTCACCAATCTCTGCCGAACTATGCGCTACAAGTATTGAATTAGGCCCGATGGTTCTGGTTTCTATATCGAGGTCAGAGATTTTCGCCAATTCGCGGATCAATCCCAGATCACCCTCAGCAAGGCTTTCAAAAACATCATAGGTCGCGCGATCCCACGTGGCATGGAAATCGATCAGTGTGCCATCTTTATCAAACAAAATTGCCTTAACCGTCATAAGTCGATCTTAGCCGCCAAGGAAGAGTTGGCCGACCTTTGGATTTGCCAGCAGCTCGTCACCCGTACCCGCAATCGCCACTTCACCGGAAACCAGCACATAACCAAGATCGGCAAATTCCAGGCCTTTTTTGGCGTTCTGTTCCACCATGATGATGGTCTTGCCTTCCTTGTGCTGAAGGTCGTGCAGAATTTCAAAAACCATGTCGATGAAGCGGGGTTCTAGGCCGATAGAGGGTTCATCCACCAACAGGACTTCCGGATTCATCACCAGCGCACGGGAAATTTCTAGTAGACGCCGCTCACCGCCTGAAAGCACCTTGGCCAGATGTTTTCTACGCGCTGCAAGACGCGGATATTTATCAAAAACCTCTTCAGCAACCTTTTTGGCCTCGGCTGGCTTATCTTTCAAAAATCCGCCCATCCAAAGGTTTTCTTCCACCGTCATGCCGGGAAAAACGGATTTATCCTGCAGGATATAAGCAATGCCGGATTGAGAGAGTTTTTCGCTCGGAGAAAGGTTTGTAATATCTCTTCGATTAGCACCTTCGCCAATAAATATCTTGCCGCTGAAGATGGTGTTAAAGCCAAAAATTGCATGCAGGATTGTCGATTTACCGGCACCATTTGGCCCGATCAGGCAAAGCGACTGCTTGCGTCCGACCCGCAAATTGAGATTGTGCAAAATTTCCATTTTGCCATAACCGGCAGTCAGGTTTTCAATCGAGATAAAGGCTTCGCCATCCGCAAGTTTTTCTAACCGCTCAATAGGAATGTCTTCCGCAATGGCTTTCGCCTGACGGTTCACATCTTCAACGGAAATAACGGAATCAACACTCCCAGCAGCATAGCCGCTGATCGCCTTTTCAGTGGTTTTAGCCTTTGTTTTTATCTTGGACTTCACCGCTGATTTCTTTTTGGTTTTCTTTACGGCGCTCTTTTTTGGTTTCTTTTTATCAGCCATTAGTGCGCTCCAAGATAGGCATCAACGACGTTCTGGTCGTTTTGAATTTCGTCAGGTGTGCCAGAAGCGAGCATCTCGCCATGGGCCAGACAATAGATGGTATCGGCCATGTTCATGATCACCCGCATGTTGTGTTCGATAATGAATAGCGTAATACCAAACTCCGTATTGGCACGCTTCAAGCGATCAATCAGCCCGTTAATCAAGGTCGGATTGATGCCCGCTGTTGGTTCATCCAGCAGAAGAACTGTCGGTTCATTCATCAATGCCATAGCAAATTCCAACAGCTTTTGCTGGCCGAAGGAGAGCGAACCCGAACGCAGAAAACGTTTTTCAAAAAGTCCAACAAATTCAAGCAAATGATCCGCGCGCTCATAATCTACTTTGGTGTTGCTGCTAAAGCGTTCGCGCCAAGTTAACTTGCGGTGTGGCAGGGAAATCAGCATGTTTTCGACGCAGTTCATTTCGCCGTAAATGCGGGTTTGCTGAAAAGTTCGCAACATTCCCAAGCGGGCTATTTCCTGAACCTGCATATTTGAAATTTCGTTGTTTTCAAATTTGATCGAACCACCATCAATCGGGTGATAGCCAACAATCGAATTAAACAGAGTCGTTTTGCCGGAGCCATTGGGGCCAATCAACCCGGTAATGCCACCCTTTTTGACGCTCAATGAAATATCCTTATTGGCAATCACACCGCCATAGGATTTGGAGACGCCAGTAACTTCGATAATTTTGGTCATTTGGCTGTCCCCGCATTTTCGGTGGAACCATTATCCACACGAACACCAAACCATTCTGGTTTTTGCTGTTTGACCCAACCCAAGAAACCATCCTGGAAATAAACCACGGTGACAACGATCAGGCCACCAAGCGCTACCCATTGCCAACCGAGCAAATAGGCCCATGTGACTTCCTTGAAGAGGTGAAACGCAATCGCGCCAATAACAGGTCCCCAAAGGGTTCCTTTGCCGCCTAACAATACGCAAACCACCATGAAGATGCCAAGGTTGATGGTTTGGTAAGCCGACTCAAGAGGTTCAAAGTGAATAAGCTGGAAAGCTGACAAGCCGCCTGCAATGCCCACGAAAAACGCAGAGATTGCCCATGTGGTGAGTTTGTACCACATAGTGTGAATGCCCATGGCTTCAGCTTTTTCTTCATCATCGCGAATGGCATTGATCGCCGCACCAAAGCGCGTGGTATAGAGCCATTTCAGGAAGATGAATATTGTCACCCCCAGTCCGGCAAATAAGAAGTAGAAGAACTTCTTACCCACATCGATGTCGCCCGGATAAATCGGCAGGGCGATACCTTGCCCGCCGCCAACCCAGTCCCAGTTGGATACCAGTTCGCCCGCAGCGATCGCCACGGCCAGCGTTCCGATAGCGAAGTAAGGCCCGCGCAATCCAAAGATCAACATGCCGATGACCACTGCACTCACGGCGCAAAATAGTCCCGCTGCAATAAGCCCAAAGAACACGCCGCTAAAATATTGGGCGTCGGTAAATTGGAACGAACCGCCACCGGAAGCATCGGTATAGGCGCCGATATCGTGCGACATGCCGATAAAGACCAATGCCGCTACATACATGCCGGTGCCATAAAAGAAGATATTGCCCAGCGAGTTATAGCCCATCTGGCCGCCGGTCATGTCCCATGTCATAGCAACTATGATCATCAGCCACATGGCAGCAAGCTGCACACCGTAAGCAGGAAACAGGAAGGGCAGCACGAAAATCAGCGCAAGAAGACCCGCATAAAAAAGTGGTTTTTGAGTTATCATGATCGCCTCCTACTGCAATGCCTGTCGGGACCGGCGCTGTTGCAACAGTCTGATGAATAGAACGAAAAGCAGCAGCAGAACCGCGATTGCTTGTTGGTAGCCAATGCCGAAAATATGCGCACCGTATTGTTCCAGCGCACCAATGCCGAGACCGGCTGCAATAACCCCAGGCAAATTGCCAAGGCCAGCGGCTGTCACAATAACAAAGGCACGAATGGAATAGGTGATGCCGTAAAATGGCTGGATCAACCACACCATCACAATGATTGCACCGGCAGCCCCGCAAATCGCGGAGTTAAGCGAGAAGGTGAATGCGTAGATTTTTTCTGTATCAATGCCCATCACGCGGGCCGCTCGTGCATCCTGCGCCGTAGCGCGGATCGCCTGACCCATGCGGCTGGTTTTCATAAAGTAGATAACCGCTGCAGCCAATGAGAGCGCCATGATAACGCCAATCAGTTTGGCGATGGGCACACTGACAAAGTCATCAAAGAAATAAAGGGTTTCATATTCGAGTTTGATACTTTGCGTATCAGAGCCAAACATCAAATTCATCAACTGCGCCATCATGATTGCCAGCCCGAAGGTGGCAAGAAGCGAGGTGAAGAGATCGCGCTCAATCACGCGGGAAATAACGGTTTTATAAATGACCCAGCCAAGTCCCCACATCATCACAAATGCCAGTGGTACGCCTAAAAGCGGGTTCATTCCGAACCCGGAAAAATACCAAGAGACATAGCCCCCGGCAACGACAAAGTCTCCCTGAGCAAGGTTTTTGACGTTCATCACGCCCCATACCAGCGCCAACCCATAGGCTGAAAGTGCAAACAACGAGCCGATCATCAAGCCTTCGAGCAATATCGAAATGTTGACAACCGGAAATTCAAACAACAATGAAATGTTTGAGAAAATCTGATCCATATTCTGTCCCCTGAATGCGCTATTCGCCGGTTAATCCGGTCTATTTTTAAAAGCAGAAACCCTCTGAAAAATGTCACCGGGGGTCATCAAAGACCCCCGATGTTCCGGCAAAAGTGTGCCAGGATATTTTAGCTTAACGAGGCCAATTCAGCTTGTCGGTAGCAAAAGCAGTTGGTGCAACCACTTTATATTCACCGTTCTGAATCTGGCGCAGAACCATTGGTTTCGCCATATTGTTGCCTTCAGGAGCAAATTTGATCTGGCCGTAGAAAGTAGCAAGATCAGTTGCTGCAATTGCGTCACGAACTTTTTCCTTATCAAGGGAACCAGCACGTTCAAATGCGTCTTTGAACACGTAAACTGCAGCGGAAGCCTGAGCCGTTTGGTAAGGAACAGAACGGTCCGCATAATGTGAAACCGTAGCTTTGATTTCAGTATTATATTCAGCAGCTGTACCAAAAATTGGATCACTATAGGTCAACGTTTCAGCCCACTGAGTGGCGCATAAAACATCATTGGCATAGTCGCCAAATTTACCCACAACGTCGGCAGATTCACAATGAGTGATCGCAAACATTGGAACCTTAATCTTCATTTCACCAACCTGACGAACCGCAGTTGCTGCACCCTTTGTGTGACCGGAAACGATCAACAAATCTGGTTTTAACAATTTAACTTTGGTGAGGATCGCGCCCATGTCGGAAAGGTCACGAGGCAGCTTTTCATCGATAACAACGGTCATGCCTGCTTTTTTGGCATCGTCCAGAACACCGGCACGAATATCCAGTGAGAACGGGTCGTTTTCAACGGCAATTGCAACTTTAACGTCGCTGGCTTTACCGCCATTGGCCACAGCCTGTTCGCCAGCGAGAGTGACGGCAGAGGCAAGGTACTGCTCGGAGGTTGAAAGCACAGCAAATAGATATTTGCGGCCTTTGTTAAACAGCGAGCGCGATGCGCCTTCTGCTTCAACCATTGGAATTTTGTATTTTTCGGTGATCGGTGCAATCGCCTTGGTTAAGCCGGATGAATAAGGCCCAAGCATATATTGAACTTTATCCTGATTGATCAGACGCTCAGCTAGAGTAGCGCCACGGTCACCTTTGGATTCATCATCATAATAAATGACTTTGAAGTTGTAGCATTTATCGCCAAATTTAATGCCACCTGCCTCTTTGATTTTTTGGATGGCATACTCATAACCATGCTGAGCATGAATGCCTGCTGATGAGTATTTACCTGTAAGAGAGATTGCTGAACCCAGCTTGATCTCTCCACAATCCATTGCAGATGCAATGCCCGTTGTTGCAAGAAGCGCTGCTGTGAGCGCGCCTGCAAAAGAAAGGGTTTTCTTCATTGTATTCCTCCCATTTAGAATAGGAGAGATACTATTGTGAATTGTGGAGCAGTCAAGCGGATTCGAGGTGCGCAATAAAAATTAAGATTTTATGGTTATAGTTCACATCAATTCATCTTTGCGGTCATCGGTTTCACCGTAGCGATGCAGAGCCGGTTGTTTGAGACCCTCATATAGTTTGTCAATATTTTGATTCACTATTTCTCCCTGATTCACGAACAGAGAATTACCTTTTATATCGCTATCAACAATAAAAGGTCCGAAGTTTTCTACCTTGAACATCCACAATGCTTGAGCAATGCCCAATTCATCCAGCCAGTGTACCGCATGGACGTTTTTAACGCCGCGCCCGAGCAAAGCTCCTGTGCCATAACCGACGGTGGAAAGATAAACCACTTTGCGTGGGGCCAGCACATTTTTATAGTCTTCGCGCCGCATTCCGCCCTTGCCGATGATTATTTTGGATTCGCTGAGATCCAGCCAATCCGGCATTTGTTTTGAAAAGCGAAAACTGGCAGTGGCCGTAACACCGCCAATGATATAGCCACCATCCTCATTGGGAGCGGCCGCTGGCGAGCAATGGAAATTGACATTTGAAAGTTCTTTGAGGTCATTTGGAAGAACCCGGCCCTTATTCATCACCAGGTCGTAGACACCCTCGCGGGCGGTATAAACCACGCCGTTGAGGTAAACGATGGAACCGATTTCCAGTGCTGCAATATCTTCCGGGCTTGCCGGAATATTCAGGCTGACTTGCTTAAGGGTGTGGGCCAATCCACGCTCTCCCGTCTCATATAAGGTGTGAACCATTCAGGGTTCGTTCGATATTCAATTTCGCCGTCTTTATGGATGCGTGCAACAGCGCGCCTCGATGACAGGCAAAAAGTATGAATGCTCACAGGCATTCCGCCCGTATGGGTGAAGCCTGCTTCAATGTGACAATCGACCACCATGGAGGAACCAACAAAGCCCATCGGCCCCATGCCGATCGAGTTTCCAAGGTCTTTTAATTCCAGCTCAAGCTCTGCAATTTTTGGATCAGGGTTTCGGTTGCCAACAGTGCGAAGACACGCCGCCTGTTTACCCAATTGCATGCAGGTGTCTTTAGAACCACCAACTCCGACGCCGACAATCGCCGGCTGGCAGGCAAGGCCGCGCTTGCCGAATGCAATCAGCGTATCAAGGAAAAACCGTTTGATGCCATCAATGCCGTCACCGGGGAAAAGCATGCGGTAATCAGTGCCAAACAGACCACCTTTTTGCACAGTGGTAATATCGATCCAGTCCACATCCGGCTCAAACGACCATTCAATCTCTGGAGCGTTAATGCCAACATTATTATTATGCTCCGTGCGCCAAAGCGGATGCACCCTGTTGGGACGCAAGGGAACGTCGTGGGTCGCGCGGGCCGTCGCACTTCTTAGCGCACGTTCCAGACCGGTAAAGCCACCACTGAAAGTGGCATTGTCACCCATTTTCACATAATAACGCGGCAGGCCAGTATCGGCACACATGGGACGACGATCGGCACTCGCCGCCTCCCAATTGTCGCACATGGCTTGTAATACGAAGGAGGAAAGTTCGCCCTTCTCCAGATCAATCATACCACGAATGCCGGTATAATAATCCTCCGGAATATCAATCGCCGCCTTCTTGGTGATTTCGTAAGCGGCCTCTTCAAGGGTTTCAATTGGTATCATTTAGGAGGTGCTCCTGCCTCATCGTCGATCAAAGATTCGCCGGGTTTTACAATTGTAAATTCCACAGGAACCATATCTGTTTTCAGCTTATCATCTTTCAGGTGGATTTGTGTATAGGTGGTCGTATCCAGATCACCTGTGTCTGGAAAATCTTCCCTGAAATGAGCCCCTCTGCTGTCTTCGCGCAATTGAGAGGCTTTGGTAATGACGGATGAGATTGTCAGCAAACTATCCATATTCAACCAGTCATGCCAGGTGAGATCAAAGGCGCGGTCACTGCCATCAAGTCCGGTTTTAGCAAGCTGTTGTTGGTGACGGTCAATCGCAATTTGGCCACGCTCCAGACTTTCAGCCGTTCGCATAATACCAACTTCGGTCCACATATCTTGCCACAGATTTTCGCGTAATGGATTCAAATTGCCGGGCTTTTGCGCAAAGGGCCGTTCTGCCCGTTCAATACCTTGTTCGATAACGCTCTCATCGGGGTCGCGCAATTGGCCTTCTTTCGCTACATACCGCGCCATTGCTTCGCCGGCTATCCCGCCATAAACTGTGGAATTGGCAACACCATTTCCGCCAAGTCGATTGGCCCCGTGCACGCCGCCGCAATCTTCGCCTGCCGCATAAAGACCTGGCGAAGCGGTGGAACAGTCCATTTCAAATTCCACACCGCCCATCATATAATGAGCGGTCGGAACGACTTCCACCTGACCACCTGCCAGATCAAAACCACAATCGGCGCAGCGCTTGACCATGCCGGGGAATTTCTCCGCCACCATTTCTGGCCCCAAATGGTTCATCTTGATATAGACGCCACCCATGGGAGTGGTGCGCCCTTCGCGCATTTCGCTGTAGATTGCGCGTGAAACAATATCGCGCGTGGCGCGTTCCCCACTGGGATGATAATTCTGCATAAAACGCTCGCCACCGCCGTTGAGCAAATGTCCACCGGCCCCGCGCAGGCCTTCTTCCAGAACTGTCCCGGTCATGCGGGTATTGGGTCCGCCGAGTAATCCGGTTGGGTGAAATTGCACCATTTCCATATCACGCAATTTCAATCCGTAGCGAAGTGCCATCGCCAGCCCATCGCATGATTTGTCTCCCGATGGGGTATGGTAGAGATACATGGTTGGTCCGGCACCCGTTGCCAATAACACGGCCTTTGCCTTCACAAATCGGTAGCCGCCGGTTCGAATATCGATCATCAGCACGCCAGAAATTCCTGAACCATCCTTGGCTGGAATTAATTCGATGGCGCGGTGTTCTTCCAGTGGATCAAACTCCAATGCCCAGACCTGCTCCATCAGCCGGTTGATGATTTCGATACCGGTCAAATCGCCCTTATGCACCGTGCGGTCAAAGCTTTGTCCGGCAAATGCTTTTTGATGCAGGCTGCCATCGGAGTTGCGATCAAAAAAGCAACCAAGTTCGTTTTCCAATTCCTGAACCCGCTCAACGGCCTTAACGCATAAATTCCATGCAAGGTCTTGTCTCGGCAACCATTTGCCTCCGACAATCGTATCCATAAAATGGCGCTCGACGGAATCCCCATCGGCAAGCGCCACATTATAACCGCCCTGAACCATACGGGTGCAGCCGCTTTTGCCGAGTAGTCCCTTGGCTGCGATGGTGATTTTTACATCCGGGTTTGTTTGTTTGGCATGGAGCGCTGCAAAGAGGCCCGCGCCACCAGTGCCAAGCACCAGAATATCTGTTTCGTGACGTTCAATGTTCATCACACCACCTGTACAATAAATATTAAGCCAACAAAGCCTGCCGCAAACAATCCGGGAACTATCCAGCCCAAGCGTGGATCAGTACGGTTTGGCCATGGGGTAAATTCAAGCAGCAGCACACGAAGCCCAAAAAAGAAATGCAGCGCCAGTAAAATCACCAGCCCCCATTCGGCAAATTTCACGATCGGATTATCTGTAAAGGCCAGCATTTGGTCGAGTGAATCGTCGCCTTCCATTGCCAGCCCCAGAGCCAGAAAATGGAACGGTAAGAAAATCGCCAGCGCTAATCCTGAAAGTCGATGCCCCAAAAATGCGAAATATGATTTGTGAAGGCGATGCTTGCCCAAACTAAGTTTGCTCATACGGCAACCACTGCCGTGACAGCGCGAATGCCCATCACAAATATGAACAAGCCAAACATGAAACACATGGGGTTGATATTATTGTTTTTCAGCGGCGTCCATTCCCGCAAAATATTGCGCAAGCCGATGGGCGCATGAATGGTCACCAGCAGCACGAAACTGCCATAAAATAATCCCCAAAACACGCTGCCTTGTGTGCGGGCAAGAATCTCAGAAGCCGTCAATCCACCACGAACGGCATAAAGAATGAGCCCTAAATGGATCAGCACCCATGGTGCCAGCAATAATGCGCTAATGCGCTGTGCTTTGAAAAGGCTGCGCTCCATCACTCGCTGCCCGTATTTGGCAAGCCGGAAAATGCTGCCCGTTTCAATCCGGCAATGCTTTCAGACGGGCTGATTTCTACGGGACAGTGGCGCGTACAATTACCCTGACTGTGACAGGAGCTGCAGCCGCCTTCGCCGAAAGATTTGTCGAAAGTCTCGTCGCGCTCCCCGTGCCGCTCATCATTGACCAGGGTCCATGCCCGGTTCAGCGCAGCAGGGCCAAGATAATCCTTGTCCCACGCCACCACATCGCAGGCGCTATAACAGATCGCGCAATTAATGCACTCGATTGCGGCATTAGCTGTAACGCGCGCGGGATTTGTTATGTCCACAAGGGCGGGGCGATCTTTGCGGGTAGCAGTACCCACATGCTTGCCGCCAGCCTTCTGCCACTTCTGGAAAAAGGCGCTCATATCACAAACAAGATCTTTGATCCGGGGCAAATTGCGCAGAGGTTCAAGGGTCAAGACGCCTTCCCCTGCCACTTTTGTCACATGGGTGCGGCAGGTCCAGCGCGGCTTGCCATTCACCGTCATCGCGCATGAGCCGCATACGCCCACACGGCAGGCAAAACGATAAGCAAGAGCAGGTTCCTGCTCCCGCTGAATTTCAGTCACCACATCCAGAATAGTCTGGTTGTCGCGCATAGGAACAAAGTAAGAGGAAAATCCTCCCTCATCCTTGCCACGCCATATGCGAACTTCAAGTTTTGATTTTGATGTGTCACCCATTACCGCAAACTATACGAAAAAGGGATGAAGTTACAAGGAGCTGTTTTGAACCTTCCGGCAGGAAAGTTTACCCAAAGCGTCTCCAATGTTAGATTCTATAAACGTGCTTTAAAATTTAAAAAAACCTAACGAGGGAAGCTTAAAGACACCAACCCTACTTCTTCGTTGTTGCCTGTGCTGCTGCTAGTCTGGCAATTGGCACCCGAAATGGTGAACAGGAAACATAGTCCAGTCCAAGAGTTTCGCAGAAGGTGATTGAATCTGGATCACCGCCATGTTCGCCGCATATGCCAAGTTTTAAATCGGGTCTTGTTGCTCGCCCGCGCTCAACACCAATACGCATCAATTCGCCGACACCGGCTATGTCGATTGTAACAAATGGATCGCGTTCCACGATGTTTTTGGCTTCATATATTCCAAGGAATGAACCAGCATCATCTCTGGAAATACCAAAGGCTGTCTGGGTGAGATCGTTACTTCCGAAAGAAAAGAACTCAGCAGTCTCGGCAATTTCGCCAGCACGGAACACAGCCCTCGGCAGTTCAATCATTGTGCCGACGCTATATTTCAAATCCGATTTGGCATCACTAATGATCTGTTGCGCAACTTTGTCGATCAGGGCTTTGACAAAGATAAACTCTTCCTCCAATGCCACCAAAGGCACCATGATCTCAGGTGCCACAGCTATGCCGGTTTTCTTCTCAGCTTCGATTGCCGCTTCAATGATTGCCCTTGTCTGCATTTCGGCAATTTCAGGATAGGAAATAGCCAATCGACAACCACGGTGACCAAGCATCGGGTTTACTTCATGCAGGGATTCTGTGCGCTCGCGAAGTTTAGAAGCATCTACATTCATCACTTTTGCAACGGCTGCAATATCTTCTTCTGTATTTGGCAGGAACTCGTGCAATGGAGGATCAAGCAGGCGGATGGTCACCGGCAATCCAGCCATGATTTCGAATAGCTCGGTAAAGTCTGAACGCTGCATTGGTAATAGTTTTTCCAGCGCTGTGCGACGTCCAGTTTCGGTTTCTGAGAGGATCATCTCGCGTACTGCAAGGATGCGTTCGCCGTCGAAGAACATATGTTCAGTACGACAAAGGCCAATGCCTTCAGCACCAAAAGAACGTGCCGCGCGCGCATCTGCTGGCGTATCTGCATTGGTTCTGACTTGCATACGACGATTACCGTCGGCCCATTCCATGATGGTGCCGAAATAGCCTGAAAGTTCCGGTTGCACCATATCCACGCTGCCGGCCAAAATCTGACCAGTTGAACCGTCAATGGTAAGAACATCACCTTTGGAAAATTTACGTCCCGCAGCAGAAAGAGTCTGATTGGTGTAATCCACTTTGACGCTGGCAGCACCTGAAATACACGGCGTGCCCATGCCACGGGCAACCACTGCTGCGTGTGAAGTCATTCCGCCCCGAGTGGTCAAAATACCCTCGGCTGCATGCATGCCATGAATATCTTCAGGACTGGTTTCAATACGCACCAAGATTACGGGAAGCCCTTGGGCTTTCATTTTCTCAGCTTCATCGGAAGAGAACACAATTGCCCCGGTTGCCGCTCCTGGAGAAGCAGGCAATCCCTTGCCAATGACATCACGTTTTGCAGCGGGGTCGATGGTTGGGTGCAGAAGTTGGTCAAGCGATGCGGGGTTAATCCTGGCAACGGCTTCCGATTTTTCGATTAGACCAGATTCTGCCATTTCAACAGCCATGCGTAGGGCAGCCTTAGCGGTACGTTTTCCTGAGCGCGTTTGCAAAATCCATAATTTTTTCCGCTCAATGGTGAATTCCAGATCCTGCATATCGCGGTAGTGTTTTTCCAGCTTGTCAGACAGCTCAACAAATTCTTTAAATGCTTCCGGCATTAATGTTTCAAGCGACGGCTTGTCAGAGGCTGCGGCCTCGCGCGCTTCCTCAGTCAAATCCTGTGGCGTGCGGATACCGGCCACCACGTCTTCACCCTGGGCATTGACCAGAAATTCGCCGTAAAGCCTGTTTTCTCCCGTGGAAGGGTCCCGGGTGAATGCAACGCCAGTTGCAGAAGTATCGCCCGTGTTACCAAACACCATGGCCTGTACACTCACAGCCGTTCCCCAACTCGCGGGAATATTATGCAAGCGCCGGTAAGTATCGGCACGCGCATTGGTCCATGAGTGGAATACGGCGCTGATTGCGCCCCAAAGTTGCTTGTTCGGGTCTTGCGGGAAAGCTTCACCAAGTTCTGAAGCAACCAGTTTTTTGAAACGTTCGATAACCTCTTTCCAGTCATCGGCGGTTAGATCAGTGTCTAGTTCATAACCATTGACGGCCTTGGCATCTTCCAGAATTTCTTCAAACAATTCGTGCTCAACTCCAAGCACAACATCGCAATACATCTGGATGAAACGGCGGTAACTATCATAGGCAAAGCGTGGATCACCGGATTGTTCAGCCAGTGCAATTACGGTCTCATCATTTAGCCCAAGGTTTAATACTGTATCCATCATGCCGGGCATGGAAGCGCGCGCGCCGGATCGCACAGAAACTAGCAAAGGATTGGTAGTATCGCCAAGTTTTTTGCCAGTTGAAGTCGCGATATCTGCGAGGGCTGCATCCACTTGAGCTGCGAGTTCAGCTGGATAGGTATTATCATTGGCATAATAGGCGGCACAAACTTCGGTGGTGATTGTCAAACCGGGAGGAACAGGAATTCCCAGTGAGCACATTTCAGCAAGGTTTGCGCCCTTGCCACCAAGAAGGTTTTTCATATCAGCCGCACCCTCGGCTTTGCCATCACCAAATGTATAAACCCACTTTGTCATGCTGAATTTCCTTGAAGATTTGGATTAAGAGAAGAGGTACTTACCCATTGAACATTCACTAATTTGTGCTTGCCATACAGCGATTGAGCAAGCGAGGCAATAGGCCCTCTCGATAACTAAAAATATCAATCGATTGAATTTGAAACATGACTTTTAAAGGCATTTCACGGGGTTGTAATCTCAAAACAGACGCAGAGTTATGAGTGTAATCAATTAAATTTAATTAACTGAAATTTTGTTAATTTCACTCCATTGGAGAGGCGTTTCCAATCAGCTGAACTGCGACTTTTGTATAAAAGAGGAGTTGGAGCGCAAATATTGCGCTTTAACGGTGCAAAACTGAAAAAACCTGCTAAGAAAAATGACCAGCTAATTTCCAGAGGTCAACTCTGGTTCTGACCCTAATTATTTGAAAGCTCCAGCAATGAACAGTAAGATACCGCAAACCGGCAAACTAGATACCAGTGATTTGGAAGAAGCTGCACTTCATTTTCATAAATATCCAAAACCCGGCAAACTGGAAATTCAGGCGACAAAGCCTCTCGGCAACCAGCGCGATTTGGCGCTGGCCTATTCTCCGGGAGTTGCTGCTCCTTGTCTGGCAATTGAAAAAGATCCGCTCTTAGCTGCCGACTATACAGCCAGAGCAAATCTGGTTGCGGTCATTTCCAACGGTTCGGCTGTTTTGGGCCTTGGCAATATCGGCCCCTTGGCTGCCAAACCGGTGATGGAGGGGAAAGCGGTTCTCTTCAAAAAATTTGCAGGCATTGATGTTTTCGACATTGAGATTGATGCCAATACGGTAGAAGAAATGGTCAATGTTATTTCTGCTGTAGAACCCACTTTCGGCGGTATCAATCTTGAAGATATCAAGGCGCCGGAGTGTTTTGAAGTTGAGCGGCAATTGCGCGCAAAAATGGATATTCCGGTATTCCATGATGATCAGCACGGCACTGCCATTATTGTTGCTGCAGCAATTGTAAACGGTCTTGAGATTGCCGGGAAAAAACTTGAAGACATTAAAATTGTTGCTTCTGGTGCGGGTGCGGCTTCTCTGGCTTGTCTCAATTTGCTGGTTGAAATGGGTGTGAAGCGCGAAAATATTCTGGTTAATGATCGTGAAGGAACAGTCTATAAGGGGCGTAACCCAGGCACAATGGACGAATGGAAAGCGGTTTACGCTCAGGAAACCGACTGCCGTACGCTGGGCGATTGCATGCCTGGTGCTGATGTGTTCTTGGGCCTTTCCGCGCCAAACGTTTTGAAGCCTGAAATGGTTATGGCCATGGCCGATAAGCCAATGATCATGGCTCTTGCCAATCCTGATCCAGAAATTCTGCCGGAAATAGCAAGCGAACTTCGCCCAGATGCGATGATCTGCACAGGCCGTTCAGATTATCCCAATCAGGTGAATAATGTGCTGTGCTTCCCATTCCTTTTCCGTGGTGCGCTGGATGTAAGTGCATCTGCAATCAACGAAGAAATGAAAATGGCAGCAGTACGCGCCATCGCTGAACTGGCTCGTGAAGAAAGCTCTGATCTGGTTGCTGAAGCCTATGGAGGCGAAGCGCCTACCTTCGGGCGTGATTATCTTATTCCTTCACCATTTGATCCTCGTTTGATATTGCGCATTGCCCCGGCAGTTGCCAAAGCGGCCATGGATTCCGGCGTAGCCAGACGTCCAATTGAAGATATGGATGCATATCTCGAGCGGTTGAACCGCTTCGTATACCGCTCCGGTCTTGTGATGAAACCTTTGTTTTCAGCTGCAAAAGCTGGTCCTGAAACAAGGGTTATCTTTGCCGAAGGTGAAGATGAGCGCGTTATGCGTGCAACTCAAGTTCTGCTGGAAGATGGTATCGCCAAGCCAATCCTGATTGGCCGCCCAAAAATCATCGAGCATCGGCTAAAACAGTACGGCCTGAAAATCAGACCGGGTGTTGATTTCGAATGCATCAACCCTGAAAAAGACGACCGCTATCGCGATTATGTTGAGACCTATGCCGAACTTGCTTGCCGGGCAGGCGTGAGCACGGAAGCTGCCCGCACCATCGTTCGTACAGATAATACGGTAATTGCCTGTGTGGCGCTTAAGCGCGGCGATGCAGATGCGGTAATCTGTGGCCTTGAAGGGCGTTACACCAAACATTTGAGGCACGTCTCCACCATTATCGGCAAGGCCGAAGGGGTGCATGATTTCTCGGCTATGAGCCTGCTCATTACCCAGAAATTTGCGACCTTCTTTGCAGATACCTATGTCAACGAAGTTCATACCGCAGAAGAGCTCGCTGAAATGAGCATATTATGCGCCCGCGAGATTGAGCGCTTCGGCATCAAGCCAAGTGTGGCGTTGGTATCTCATTCCAATTTCGGTTCAAGGGATTCAGAAAGTGCCTTGAAAATGCGCGAAGCATTGGAGTTAATCAGGAAAGCTGATCCTGATCTGGAAGTGGATGGCGAGATGCACGCGGATTCTGCTCTGTCACGCACATTGCGCGAAAACATCATGCCGAGTTCAACCATTAAAGGAGAGGCGAATTTGCTGATTTTCCCAAATCTGGATTCAGCAAACATCTCGCTCAATGTTGCCAAGGTAATGACCAACGGTCTGCACATTGGTCCAATTCTGTTAGGTGCTGCAGCGCCTGCCCATATTCTGGCACCATTCGTCACCACACGCGGTGTTGTGAATGTGACCGCTTTGGCAGTGGTTGAAGCACAGCAGGCAGCAAGGAATGAGGGCTAACCCCCTCTACCTTTTCCGCCAAGCCTGCGTTTTTGCGTATAATCCTTTTGACGCAAAATGGTGCAGCAGGCGGGCCAGCGAATTGACGTAAAAAATCATCATGCCCATGGCTGCTGCGGGTGCAATATCGCCCGCATCATCCATGTTCAGCATGGCAACCGAGGCAAGCGTCGTATCCGGGCTGTATAGAAAAATCAAAGCTGAAACCGTCGTCATTGCATTGACGAATAAATAGATCGAAATATCGAGAATTGCCGGTAGACATACCGGTACAGTTACCCTTGAAAACAGCTTGTAAACCGGCTGTTTGAGCGAGGCGGAGACAGATTCAAACTCCTTATCCATCTGCTTTAACGCGGTCAGTGCCGTGAGGTGCGACACCGTATAAAAGTGCGTCACCGTGCAAATCACCATGATACCCAGCGTGCCGTAGATAAAGTTGAACGGGTTTGCCGGATTGTTGAAAAAGAATATGTAGGCCAGCCCCAGCACCATGCCGGGAATTGCCATGGGGAGCATGGCCAAAAACTGGAATATGCCACGACCAATGGAAAATCCTTGCGCTTTTTCCACCATATAAGCACCCAGAAAAACCACCACCGTGCCGATGATCGCCACCAGAAAACCCAGTTTGATCGAGTTACTAAACGACCCCCAGCCGCCCCCATCCATCAAATCAAAATCGTAATTGGTTAGCGATAGAGAAAGGTCATAGGGCCAAAATTTTATCAATGCCGCATATTGGCAAATCGCCAAAGTACCGACAATCATGGCACCAACCAATGCTGCATAGGAAAACATGATGGTGTCAAAACGTCGATTTGGTTTTGGCTCGTAAGGGACAGATCGCGTTGACAGCAACGCCACCTGTTTCTTCTGCACCAGCCGGTCCACCGAGAATGCCAACAAGGCTGGGATGAGCAGGACGACGGACACGACCGCACCCATTTCAAAGTTCTGCTGGCCGATCACCTGCTTGTAGATATCCACCGCCAGCACATTGAACTGGCCACCGATTACCTTGGGCAGGCCAAAATCTGTGATCACCAGATTGAAGACCACAAACCCCGCCGATATCAACCCGTATCGCGCACCCGGCAGGGTTACCGTAAAGAAGGTTTTGGGTTTGCTGGCCCCCAGCACATCGGAAGCCTCGTAAAGCCTCGCATCCGATATGGAAAGGGAGGTTTGAATGATGATCATGGCATGGGGAAAGGTGAAGAATACCGATCCGGCAATGATGCCAATGGGCCCGTAAATCGACTGATCGCCCATCAAATCTTTCAATATCCCCTGATTGCCAAATAGGTAAACCAGAGCAATGCCGGGCAGCAGTGATGGCACCAATATCGGAGCCATGGCTATTGTCTTAAACAACCCCTTGAACCGCATACGACTGCGCGCAAGAGCATAAGCAAATGTGAAGGCTAGGGTAATGGTGATGAAGGTGGTGACAATTGCGATAAACAGCGAATTGAAAATGGAGTTGAACAGGGAAGGGTTAGAAAAATATTGAACGAAATTATCAAACCCTGTGGATTGAACGGGCTTCAGCACCACGCGGCGAAATTCATTGGATGTAAATTCGTGCCAATCAGTGTCGATTTTCCGCTCACTGCCAATTAGAAAAGCACCACCCGCTTGAGCATTGCGCAACCGGTATTGGGTCTTGGAGCGAAAACTGAAACCCTCAATCATGCTAACGACTGACAGGCGTCCATCAGATGATGTCTTGAGGTCCTTGGCCTGATATTTCCCGCTTATCTCATTTAGGGTTTGAACAGAAAGCGTTTTTCCCCAACCGGTGCCCTTGTCCATTTGCAACTCATATCGCGACAGATCAAAGGCATAGGTATTAAATGATTTAGAGAGCATGGCATAAAGTGGCAATGCCAGCGTGATGACGAGATAAAGCCCGATCACCAAAATAAAGGCTCGCATAACCCAATCATCACGGCCAAGTTTAGGTCGGATTTTTGGTAGTTTTTCTGGTTGGGCTTTGCCAGCCTCGAGAGTTGTTGCGCTGCTCATCTCAACCATTGCTCTCAAAAAACCGAAGGGCATGGGAGGGCAAACCGATTTTGATTGCGCTACCTTCTTCAAGTGACATACGACGAACCGTGTCGACCGAAAAATCGGCAATAAGCGGTGCTTCACCCAGTTTTTCGTTCATCAAACGGGCACGCCAGAATGAGCCAAGAAACTCCAACTGGCTTATGGTCACATCAATGGCATTTTTGCTTTTTACACCGGATGTTTCGCTCACCACCATGATGTCTTCCGGCCGAATGGTGACGGTTCCTTTCGATCCTTTGACTAATTTGGTGGAACCGCAATGAAGCGAGATTTCACCAATGCGCACGGTATCTTCTGAAACTGCGGATCCTGGTATTTTGTTCATCTCGCCGACAAAATCCGCAACGAATAAGGTCGCGGGTTCCCGATAGATTTCAAGCGGCGTTCCCACCTGTTCGATTGTGCCCTGGTTCATCACCACAATCCTGTCAGCCATGGTCAGGGCTTCTTCCTGATCATGGGTCACCATAATTGTGGTCACGCCCAGCTTCTCTTGCAGTATCTTGATCTCATGTCGCAAATGCGAGCGCACTCTGGCATCGAGCGCGGATAATGGTTCGTCGAGTAGTAATAAACCGGGCGAGGTTGCCAGTGCGCGCGCCAATGCGATGCGTTGTTGTTGACCACCGGATAATTGGGCCGGATATTTATCACCCTGATCAGGCAGCCCCACAAGGTTTAGTAATTCGTCTACCCGGTTTGCGATATGATCTTTCTGGCCCTTGGCGTTTTCCAAGCCATAGGCGATATTGCGTTTGACAGTTAAATTGGGAAACAGGGCATAGGACTGAAATACAATCCCGAAATCACGTTCTGACGGGGGCAGGTTTGAAATATCTCTACCAGCCTGTGTAATCGCGCCTGAAGTGTGAATATCGAGGCCCGCAATTGCGCGAAGAAATGTTGTTTTGCCACATCCCGATGGCCCCAAAAAACAAATGAATTCCTTTTCGGCCACATCAAGCGAAATATCTTTCAGTGCAGTAAATGCCCCAAATTTTTTCGTCAGGTTACGCACTTCCAAGAAGGCTGCACCCTGGCCTGTTTCCTCACCCATCTACCCAGTCACCCGTAGTTCTATTTTTATGATCATAGCGTCACATATCAAAAAGGGGCAAATCAATGCCCCTTCTTCAACTATAAATAGTGTTGACTATTTCTTTGGCTCAGACTTTCCGTCATAGCGGGATTGCCACTCAGCAAGAATTTTCTTGCGATTATTAGCAGCCGTTTCAAAGTCATTGTCGATCATTTTTTCCAACAGATTCGGTGGAAAATGCTCGACTGGTTTAGCAACGCCAGGATATGCAACAACGGCATAGCCGGTATTATACATTTCGTTGGCTTTTTTGGTCACAGACCAGTCAACCAGTGTTTTTGCATCGGCCAAATTGTCAGTGCCAGCAACAATTGCGGTTGCTTCCATTTCCCAACCAACACCTTCACTTGGTACGATGATTTCAAGTGGTGCGCCTTTGGCCTTTGATTTTGCGCCACGGAATGCAAAAGAAATGCCGATTGGAATTTCACCGGATGCCGCCAGTTTGCAAGGCTTGGAGCCGGAATGGGTGTAGCGTGCAATATTGGCATGCAGGCCATCCATATATTCCCAAGCGCCTTTTTCACCAAACATCTGTAGCCAGCTGGAAACGTCTAGGAATCCTGTGCCTGATGAGTTCGGGTTTGGCATGATCACATGTCCCTTATATTGGGGATCAAGCAAATCTTTCCAGCTTGTTGGTGGTGTGAGGCCTGCTTTTTTAGCTTCAACAGTATTGTAGCAAACTGCTGCTACCCAGGCATCCATACCAACCCAGCTTGGCGGGGTTGAAGTATCGACAAATTTTTTGTCTAGTTTCTCAACGCCAGCAGGCGCATAGGCTTCCAGCATTCCCTCACTCTTCATCAACAACAGTGAAGTGCCAGCCAAACCCCAGATTACATCAGCCTGTGGATTGTCTTTTTCAGCCAATAATTTTGCGGTAACGATCCCCGTGGAATCGCGAACCCATTTAATTATGATGTCTGGATGGTCTTCGTTGAATTTAGCAGCATATTTCTTGAGGTCTTCCGCCTCTACCGCTGTATAAACTGTCAATTCTCCGGCACCTGCCAACAGACCTGAACCCATCACCAATGCGGCACCAAGCCCCATACTTGCCAATAGTTTTTTCATTCGCCGTTCCTCCCAAAATGTACTAAAAAAATTATCATAACTTATTGCCGCATCTATTCAACTCTTGTGTGACAGTTTTGTTGCAAGCCAGCGATTGCTTTAAAAAACCAGAGATTGCTTGAAGAAAATTGTGCAAACTTTAGCTGGATGCTAGCAAGATGACACCGGCGGCCACTACAAAAGCCGCAAAAACTCGAGGCTTCCAAGGGCGTTCCTTAAACCAGACCACGCCAATCAGCGCAGCAATCAGAACGCTGGATTCCCGTATGGCAGAAACAGCCGCGAACGGTGCGAGTCCTTGGGCATACATCGCCAATCCGTATGCGACTGAAGAGACAACGCCTCCCAATATGCCAATGCCGTAAACCTTGAGCGGCAGAGTTGCGAGGGCGTGCCGCCGGTAGATAAAAATCGCAATACTGGCAAAAAATTCCAGCACAAACAACCAGCCAATATAGCCAAGTGGGCTTTGGGAACTGCGAATGCCCATGCCATCAACCACGGTGTAGGAAGCAATTGTCATTCCGGTGCAAAGGGCTGCACCAATTGCTTTCCAATTGGTAGTGCCGCGCAGTCGGGCAAAGAAAATAATTGCGATGCCACTGGTTATCAATAGCAGGCCACCCATCGCCATTGGTGGCAATACCTCGCCTACAAAAATCCATGCGCCTGTTGCAACAATAACCGGCGAAATGCCTCTTGAGATTGGATAGACTTGGCTTAGATCACCAAACCGGTAGGACAACAGCAAGAAGGCATAATACAGAAAATGGATGATGGTTGAGGCCGCCAGAAAGGGCCAAGCCTCACGTGCTGGCGGCATATAGTTGAATACCAAAAACAACCCGCAGATCACGCCACCCGTCTGCACCAATGCAAGCGTCACGGCTCTATCAACGGACCCTTTTACCAAGGCGTTCCAGAACGCATGGAGAAAGGCGGCACCAAGCACAAGAGTTAGAGTTAGTTCAGCATTCGGCCCCATTTACGGGTCCTTGGTTCGTTATGACCCGCTGTTTATAATGCACTTGGGGTTAAGTGGGAAATGATTTGTGCACGATGTGCACATAATCTCGTGCAGTACCTACCCGTTGATCGCCGCCAGGTGCCTTTTGAAAGCATCACTCCCCATCAACGTTTTGCACCGTTCAAATCGACCAATGGAGTAAGCCCAAAAATCTTCGGCAGGATTTTTATTGGCATGCTGGATCAGCCCCCAAAGGGTCCAAAGTAAATCACACATGGCTTTGTAAATTACCATACGTCCGTATTCCGCTTCACTGGCATGGCCATTGCAATAAGCTTCCATCATTTCGCGGTCCTGGGCATCGTTAAATCCAGCTTCAACAGAAAGGTCGCCCAAATCCCAAAGCGGGTCATTCATGCCGGAGTATTCCCAGTCAACGATCCACATGGTTTCACCGGTATCGAGGAAATTTTCGCACAGAGGGTCGCAGTGGCAGGGGGCAAGTTCGCCGGGGTTGGCGTCCAGCGCTTCGCGCACGGGACCTGCCGCTTTGACCACCTCATGATAGCCTTCCGGTAGTTCCGCGCCCAATTTGGTCAGGATACCCAGATAATCATCAATCATGGCGAAGAGTTCAAAACGAAACTGAAATTGCGCACCGGAAGTATGGAGTTTCTTGAGGGCAATAGCGGCACGTGCAGGTGAATTCTCGCGTAAAGAAAATAAGTCTGGCGACATGGTCACCGCATCGCTCAAATACTCCGCAAGCATCAATCCATCGCTCTTATCGGCGAAAAGGATTTTCGCTGATACACCTGCATCCGCCGCAAGTTGTGCGTTATGAATTTCTACCGAGCGATCAATGAAATCTTCCGTTCCTTCGCCGGGAATGCGTAGCAAATAGCTTTCATCACCATCTTCAATATGAAATACCAGATTGGTCAGGCCGCCTAATCTGTTGACGCGAAGATTGTCTTTTCCGGCGAGCTGGGGAATGCGTTGCAGTGCAGATTTGACCAAATCATCCATCATATTTCCTCCAAAGTTCAGGCAAGAATTTTTGTCCGTTTAGGGTCGTAAGCGCAACTCGCTATCCGCTTTGCAGCGTATCGTTCTGAATAGGCTTCGATTTCAAAATCGGCTTTTCCGGAAATCTCAACTGGCAGATAGCCAAAGGCAATGCTCTTTTCTACCGAATAGCCGTAATTGGCGCTGGTTGTGACGCCCACAACCTCGCCATTATAATGAATTGCTTCCGAGCCGTGCAGCGCCACGGGATCATCAACCAGAAAACAACACAGCTTTCGCTCAACGCCTTCTTCTTTTTGACGCAGCAGTGCTTCGCGTCCAAGAAAATCGCCCTTGTCGAATTTTACGCAAAAACCAAGCCCTGCTTCAAACGGTGTAAAGTCCGGCCCGATATCGGCACCCCAATAAAGATATTTCTTCTCCATGCGCAAACTGTCGATTGCCCGATAGCCCGCATCGCGAATGCCGTGTGCTTCGCCAGCCCGTTTGAGCTGCTCATAAACATAGAGCGCATATTCTACCGGCACATGCAGTTCCCAACCGAGTTCGCCCACGTAAGTGAGGCGCACGGCAAGCACGGGTGCCATGCCGATATGAATCCACCGTGCCGCCAAAAACGGGAATTCTTCGTTTGAAACACCATCTTCACAAACCTGCGCCAACACATCGCGGGATTTTGGGCCGCAGAGGTTTATTACGGCGCGTGAAGAGGTGATATCGCTCAAATGCACCTGATCCGGCATATGGCTTTCAATCCATTGGCGATCACGAACACCAAAGCCACTGCCGGTCACGATGTAAAAGCGATCATCGGCCTCCCGGATAATCGTCAAATCCGCTTCAATGCCGCCGCGTTCATTGCAGAGTTGGGTATAGGTTGCTGTCCCTATTTCCTTGTCTACATTATTGGCCGCGAGCTTTTGTAGGAAACCAGCCGCACCACTGCCAGAGACTTCAAATTTTGAAAACGAACTTTGATCGATAAGTGCAACGCCATCTCGAATTGCACGGTGTTCGCTGCCGACTGTCTCGTTCCAGCCAATACGGTTGAACGATGGCGTTTCTGAGCGCTCCATGCCTTCAGACCAAAAGAAATTGGGCCGCTCCCAACCAAATCGTGATCCGAAACTTGCACCATTGGCTCCAAGTGTTGCGTGTAACGGGCTGCGCCTTGCGTCGCGTGCTGTCTTCATTTCACCGCCTGGAAAATGAACCTTGTAATAATCGCCATAAACCTCGACAGAGCGTTCGCGCAAATAGCTGGATGATCCGTGATGAGGCCCAAACCGGCGCACATCAAAGGTCCAGATATCCATGCCCGGATCGCCATGAAGTATCCAGTTGGCCATTAATTCGCCAGCACCACCCGATGCCGCGATGCCTGCGGTAAAGCCACAGGCAACAAAATGGTTTGGCTGTTGTGGCAGCGGCCCAAGAATGGGTTCGCCATCTGCAGAAACAGGAATAGGACCATTGATCAGGGTCTGAATACCCAACTCGTTCAGCACCGGCAAACGTTCGGCTGCTGGAAGCAACACATTTGTAAACCGGTCAAAATTATCATCAAACAATTCGCGCCCGAACTCGAAGGGCAAGCGCTTCCGACCCACATGGGTCGTGCCCTCTTCCCATCCACCAATAACCAAACCACCAACTTCTGGCTTCAGATAAAACAGCTTATTGGGGTCGCGGAATGTTGGTAGATCGGTCGGGATATTCATGGATTTATCGGTGACACAATATTGATGTTCAACAACGGTGGTTGGAATTGAAACTCCCGCCAGCAATCCGACCTGCCGTGCCCAAAGCCCGGCAGCATTGACGAGGATATCGCATTCCACATCACCCTTATTGGTGCGAACTCCAGTGACGCGATTGTCTTTAACGACGATATCTTCAACCAACACATTTTGTTCAAACTTCACCCCGCCAGCGCGCGCACCGGCTACTAAAGCCATGGTGTAACTATAGGGGTCGATATAGCCGTCTGTGGGAATGAAGGCAGCACCAAGCACGCCGTCGGTCGACATCAGCGGAAACTTATCCTGTGCTTCCTTGGCGCTTAGCAGTTCAAGATCAAAGCCGAAACTGCGTGCCATGGTGGCTGTGCGTTTGACCTCCTGCCAGTGCTCTTCACTGGAAGCCACACGCAAACTGCCAACTTGTCGCCAGCCGGTTTCCTGGCCGGTCTCTTCTGCAAGCCGCTCAATCAGTGCGACAGAATTTTGCATCATCTTGGTGAGGTTGCGCTTGGAGCGAAGTTGCCCGATTAGCCCTGCCGCGTGCCATGTGGCACCGTGGGTGATCAGGGATTTTTCCAGCACCAGCACATCGCGCTCGCCGCTTTTGGCCAGATGATAAGCAATGGCGCAGCCAACTGCACCCCCGCCGATGATAACAATACGCGCACGGTCCTGCATTGGGGATTCCTTAGATTTTTATTCGCTTCATTTTTGGATCAAACAGAGGTTCCATATGCACCTGACACGGCACACGCTTGGTCGCTACATCCAGCTCATAGGTGCCGTTCATGATGAATTCTTTGTCCACACCCTCAGCCCGGCGCACATAGCCAAAACCGATATTTGTTTCCAGCGTGTGGCCCCAGCCACCGCTGGATAGCCAACCGACACGTTCGCCATTCCGCAGAATAGTCTCGCGACCCATCAGTATGGTTTCAGGATCATCAATGGTGAAACATGCCATTAGTTTGGGACGCGGCTTGCCCTGTTTTTCAAGTAGCGCATCGCGGCCCATAAAGGGTGTGTTTGATTTCAGTTTTACAGCCCACCCAAGCCCCGCTTCAAACGGCGTGTGATCCGGACCGATATCAGACGACCATGCACGGTAGCCTTTTTCAAGGCGAAGCGATTCGATCGCACGATAGCCTGCATTGACGATATTGAATTCAGCTCCGGCAGACATCAATGCTTCATAAACAGCCAGCGCATCCTCTTTATTGCCGTGCAATTCCCAGCCAAGTTC
>JAESUH010000077.1 GCA_016763155.1 Rhizobiaceae bacterium | reverse complement strand
TGGCTAAATCCGTCAAAAACGTCTTCGGCGGATTTTCAACCAGATTAACTTCCATGTGACCATCGGAAAAACTCACCACCCGCACATTGCGGCGCAGATAAGTTTTCATGGCCAGATCACGCTTGTCTTCCACCAGGAAGATAAGCTCGTCAAAACTATTGAGTGTGCGTTCAGGTTCCGTGATCTCAGGGGAGGCTTCATGCACTTGAAGGGCAGCGGTTGCAGCACCGGATGAAGCTACCAGTTTGGGTCCCGAATTTGGCGCAGCATCTGCAAACACGCGCGCACCGGAAGATGAACTTTGACCACCACCTTGCCCCGCTGACGACGAACCGCCGCCGCCACTAGGCGAAGGCGAAGAACCAGCCACAGACTGTCCGTCCTGAATTTTCCGTATTAGTTCATCAGGTGTCGGCAAATCCGCTGCATGGGTCATGCGAATTAGCACCATATCAGCAGAGGCAAGCGCACGCTCGGAAGTTTGAACTTCGCTCATGCCCTTCAGCAAAATTTGCCAAGCCCGACCAAGCACACGCACGGAAAGTTTCTCAGCAAATTCACCACCGCGCAAACGCTCTGCTTCGGAGAGGCTTTTGTCTTCGCCAGCACTCGGAATATATTTTAGCTTGGTGACAAAGTGGATAAAATCCGCCAGATCGCTCAACACCACCAACGGGTCGGCACCGATATCATATTGTGCCTTGAGTTCACCCATGGCAGAGGCGATATCGCCCTTCATGATATGTTCGAATAAATCAATGATGCGGGTACGATCAGCAAGACCGAGCATAGAGCGGATGGATTCAGCTTTCACCACACCAGCGCTGCCATGGGCAATCGCCTGATCCAGCATGGAAAGTGCATCGCGAACAGACCCTTCAGAGGCACGCGCGATGATTGCCAAAGCTTCGTCTTCGACTTCCACTTCTTCAAGTTTGCAAATTTTTTGCAAATGTTCGGTCATGGACGCCGCATCAATACGGCGCAAATCAAAACGCTGACAGCGCGAAAGAATGGTGACGGGAACCTTGCGAATTTCGGTGGTAGCAAAAATAAATTTTACGTGCTCCGGCGGTTCTTCCAGAGTTTTCAAAAGACCGTTGAACGCACTCTTAGAAAGCATGTGCACTTCATCGATGATGTAAACTTTGTAACGCGCCGAGACGGGCTTGTATTGCGCCGATTCAATCAGATCGCGTATATCATCAATACCCGTATGAGAGGCCGCATCCATCTCGATAATATCCACATGACGGCCATCCATAATGGCCTGACAATGTTCGCCAAGTTCGGAGATGTGGATAGTGGGTTTATCGATTTCGTCAGTTTTATAGTTGAGTGCTCGCGCCAAAATCCGCGCTGTAGAGGTTTTCCCAACCCCCCGCACACCAGTCAACATATAGGCTTGCGCAATACGGCCGGTTTCAAACGCATTCGCCAATGTCTGAACCATCGGGGCTTGCCCAATCAATTCATCAAAATTCTGCGACCGATATTTGCGGGCCAATACCCGATATTCTGTTTTGGATTCTTCACTCATAAATTGACTATAACGAAATTTGAATTTGCATAAACCAGTTTCAGCAACCCTACCCACCTATCCAACAATTTTTCTAAAACCATCAAGGGAAATGAATGCGACCCTTCGAAGGGCGAGCGTGGGAACCCGGCGCCAATGCGCCGCGCATACGCAGGCCCAAGCAAAGCTTGGATACGCCGTGAGTACAAAAATGAAGTAGAAGGCTGGTATAGATGACCCGAGAAAATCTCACCGGGGCTGCTTCCTTCCGGACCTGACCCAATTGACAAGGGCACTCGCCCATCACCAACCTTCCATTGGTAGATATCGTACGGGTCAGCGAAAAAAGCAAGCCTTGTTAGCTATTTTAGTAATGAGTAAAATCGTGTAAAAGAATCCGATGAATAAATTTCAACTTGATTCCCGTCTTGCTGCCGATAGCTTTTTAATCGGTCACTTCGAATTGTGCGAATTGCGCCTGATCAACGATAGCCGGTGGCCGTGGTTGGTATTGGTGCCGAAAATTGCCGGAGCAGAGGAAATTCACGAAACCTCCCCTGACCAACAGGCACAAATCGCCAATGAAACAGCAATAACGGCCAAAGCTCTCAAACAAATGATGGGCTGCGAAAAAATTAATTCCGCAGCTATTGGCAATATCGTTCGCCAATTGCATATTCACGTGATTGCTCGCAATGAAAATGACACAAACTGGCCTGGCCCTGTGTGGGGTTTCGGCAAATCGCAACCCTATGACAATGATAAAAAAGCGCTGGTGATCAACCAGATTCAAAAGGCGCTTTCAGCCTCCCCACAATTTAGCCTTTAGAGAGAATTCATGGATTTTGACCCTGCAAACCTTCCTGAACCCAGCAGCCTTTTGGGGTTTTCACAAAACCGATTATTTCGAGATACGGAACACCGTGACGAACAATCCCTGCCGGATGCATTAGCCCACCCCAATGTGCGGCTATATCTTTACGCAGGTTCAAGGGTCGTAATTCAAAAGAAAGTGGCCTGCCAATTTTCCAAAGAACAGGCCGTGCCTTTCAAACCAAAATATGAAAACGCCATTCTTTTAGGGCACACAAATGATGGCCCAATCATCGGGGTTGGCATCGGAATTGATGCAGATGCTTTGGAAGAACCATTTGAAGCCATCGATTTTCGCACCATGCTATATTCTGATGTGGTGGGAGATGAAGATTGTTCCGCAATCGCCCAAGGGGGAAGTGTCTCTTATTGGAACCGCATGAACCGCTTTTGCGGTAAATGCGGTACGGCCAGTGAAATGAAAATCGGGGGCTATCGCCGCGATTGCCCCAATTGTGACAGCAAGATTTTCCCACGCACTGATCCCGTTGTCATCATGCTTACGGTCAAAGGCGATAAATGCCTGCTTGGTCGCAGCCCTCATTTCCAGCCCGGTTGGTTTTCAACCCTTGCGGGCTTTGTGGAATCTGGCGAGAGCATTGAGGATGCAGTGCGCCGCGAAACTTTTGAAGAAGCCGGCATTAGGGTTGGACAGGTCCACTATTATGCCAGTCAGCCCTGGCCATTTCCCCATTCATTAATGATCGGCGTACATGCCGAGGCCCTCTCAGAAGAGATTAATATGGATGCGGACGAGTTGGAAGACTGTCGATGGTTTACCCGCGACGAAGTTATTTTGATGCGGAAAAAAGAGCACCCGGAAGGCCTGCTTTGTCCCCCAAGCAAGGCCATTGCTTCAAGCCTGATAGGAAAATGGGCCGAAGGGTAACATTAGGCAAAAGCAATGTAGCTTAGCGCCTGTTCTTACTTTCTGAAGCTGGATAAACGCCGAGAATTTTCAGCTCATCGCAGAAGAACTCAAGTTCTTCCAACGCGAGCTGGACGTTTTTATCGTCTGGATGGCCAATAATATCAGCGTAAAACTGCGTCGCCGAGAAGCTGCCACCGATCTGGTAGCTCTCCAGCTTGGTCATGTTCACCCCATTGGTCGCAAATCCACCCATGGCCTTATAAAGGGCAGCAGGGATGTTGCGAACCTGAAACAGGAATGTGGTCACCACCGGACCATCCTCCTGTTTTGCACGAACTTCATCTCTGGAGAGAATGACAAAGCGTGTCGTGTTATGGTCCTCATCTTCCACATTCTTGGCCAGCGTATCGAGGCCGTAAATTTCAGCCGCCAATGCAGGAGCAAGGGCTGAAATCGTACGATCCTCACTCTCACTCACCAGCTTGGCAGATCCTGCAGTATCCCCACTAACAATCGCCTTCCAGCCATGTTTCCGGATGATATTTCGGCACTGGCCAAGCGCGTGCACGTGACTAAACACGGTGTGAATATCTTCAAGCTTCACCCCCGGCAAAACCATCAAATCAAAATGGATCGGCAGAAAATATTCGCCAATAATGAAGGTGCCCGACTTTGGCAGCAGATGATGGATATCCGCAACCCGCCCCGCAAGCGTGTTTTCAATCGGGATCATAGCCAGATCCACATCGCCTTTTTTCAGCGCATTGAAAACATCTTCAAACGTATCGCAGGGAACAGCTTCCATATTCGGAAACACATCCGCACTCGCAATATCTGAATTGGCGCCTTTGGCACCCTGAAATCCAATTTTTCCAGTTCGGCTTTTATCCATAATATTCACTCAATTTACAAAAATTGCTCGCGCTTTTTCCAGATCCTCAGGCGTGTCTACCCCAAGGGGGACTGCATCCACAAGAGCCACATCAATGCGCATGCCCGCTTCCAGTGCGCGCAATTGTTCAAGCCTCTCTCGCATTTCCAATGGTGAAGGTGGCAGTGATACAAATTTCTCCAGCGCCTGCCGCCGATAAGCATAAAGCCCGATATGATGGTAAAGTGGCCCTTCCCCATAGGGCGCAGTGCAGCGGGTGAAATAAAGTGCTCTTAATCGATTCTCCCCGATGGGAGTGCCAATAACTTTCACTACATTGGGGTTATCACGCTCACTCTCAATCACAATTTGCGTTGCCAGCGTTGCGATATCCGCATCGGATTCGTGCAGGGGCTTCAGGCTTTCCATGATGGTTTTCCCCTCAATGGTGGGCAAATCCCCCTGAACATTGATAATAAACTCAACTTTTCCATGGGGATCAATTTTCTCAACAGCTTCCCAGATCCTGTCTGAACCGGATGGATGGTCAGCGCGTGTCATTACCGCTTCCCCCCCATTAGCCTCAACGGCCGCCAGAACCTCTTCGCTATCCGTTGCCACCACTGGACGACCAATTCCGGCAGCAAGTGCAGCCTCCCAAACCCGGACAATCATAGGTTTCCCCTCAATATCGGCCAAAGGCTTCCCCGGCAAACGGGTTGACGCCATACGAGCAGGGATTAAAATCAGTGTCTCATTCATAATAATTGGAAATTTTCGGCGTGTTTGATCATTTTTCAGTCAGTTTTGCTGGATTTATTGCCAATTGTGGCAATTTTTAGCCCGGTGTCAAAAAGTCCACTTGAACAAGCCTTACAGGCGTAGTATCGCACTGGCAAACAGAATAGTCATTACGGCAACACCTGCTTTGGTCATTTTTACCCAAAGCCAATTGTCACTTTAGGAGCTCCGGCATGGATGCCTTTGAATTCAACAAATTTGCAATGGCCGCATTGGGTACCATTTTCTTAATAATGGGCCTTTCCATTGTAACCGAAGGATTGTTCCATATGGAGCTGCCGAAAACACCTGGATATGCGATTGAAGTCGCAGAAGGTGGCGGTGGACACGAGGCCAAAGTTGATACCGGACCGGCTTACGAGCCTATCTCTGCCCTTCTTGCCAGCGCTGATATTACAGCCGGCCAAAAAACTGCCAAAAAATGCCTCGCCTGCCATGATTTCGCGGCTGGTGGCAAATCAAAGGTTGGCCCTCCTCTCTACAACGTTGTTAATCGTGCACTAGGTTCAATAGATGGATTTGGATATTCCTCAGCCCTCAAAGCTGCATCCGATGGAAAAAGCTGGGATTACGAAGCCCTCAACGGCTTCTTGTGGAAACCAAAGAAATACATGAAAGGCACTGCCATGGGCTTTGCCGGTCTGAAAAAAGTTGGAGACCGTGCAAATATTGTCGCCTATCTACGTAGTCTGGCTGACACACCTGCACCGCTTCCTGCAGAATAAGTAAATCATTACAGTAATTTAATTGAGGCCGGACATTGTTCCGGCCTTTTTTATTGCTTTGCTCACGCCATTGGCTATCCTGCCTGATACAGCCAGCATCTGAGGAACATAATTTGTCATTATTCAAATCCGCATCGCTTCTCATCGCACTTCTAGTTGCCGCACCGGCCTTGGCTGATGAGGCCAAATGGCACCACGGCGACACACTGTTCGGCAAGCTTAAATATGATGCAGATTTCACCCATTATGACCACGTAAAACCAGATGCACCCAAGGGCGGACACCTAAAGCGAGCTTCTTTTGGCGGGTATGATTCCTTCAACCCTTTCGTTGTTCGAGGCAGAACCCCGAGTGGCCTGAGCTATTTCGGCGGCCTACTCTACGATAATTTATTTGAACAATCCGTCGACCAACCAAGTGCCGCTTATGGACTGGTCGCCGACAAGTTCCGCAAAGCCGATGATTCATCCTGGGCCGTCTACCACATCAATGAAAATGCCCGCTGGCATGATGGCAAATCTATCACCCCGGAAGACGTGATCTGGTCCATGGAGGCGATGCGCGCCAACTACCCGCTCTGGAAAGAGTATTTCAAAAACATAATATCCGTCGAAAGCACCGGCAATAACGAGGTGACATTCACCTTCGATCAAAAAGGCAACCGCGAATTGCCCCACATCATCGGCGATCTTGCTGTTCTGCCAAAACATTGGTGGGAGGGCATCGGCCCCGATGGCAAGAAACGTGACATTTCCAACCCGACGACAGAACCACCGCTCGGTTCTGGCCCCTACAAAGTCGGCAAATATGAATTGGGCAAATATATCACTTGGGACCGGGTGAAAGATTACTGGGCAGAGAACATACCCGTGCGCAAGGGCCGTTACAATTACGACAGCATCCGTTACACCTATTTCCTGGATGAAAGCGCCATGTGGGAGGCCTTCAAAAAAGGCGGACTGTCCGATTACAAAGTCGAGGGCCGCGAAAATCGCTGGAAGAACGAATACAACTTCCCCGCAGTGAAGCGTGGCGATGTCATTCCCCAGACCTTCGATATTACCCGCAGCCAAATTTACACGGGCTTTTATTTCAATACCAGAAAAGACAAATTCAAGGACAGAAGAGTACGCGAAGCCATCACCTTGATGTTTGATTTCGAGACCCTGAACAAGAACCTGTTTTTCAACCTCTATACACGCACCGATAGTTTCTTTGAGGGTGGCGAATTGGAATCCGACGGCCTTCCCGAAGGCCGCGAGCTGGAAATTTTGGAAGCTTACCGTGAAAATTTACCACCTGAACTTTTCACCAAACCCTTCGCATTGCCAGATTATACCAAGCGCTCTTCCACCAGAAAAATTCAGCGCAAGGCAATCAACTTACTCAAACAAGCTGGCCTCACCTTCAACAACAAACGTCAGCTCACTACCAAAAATGGAACTCCCTTCTCAATAGAGTTCATTAGCGCAAATCCTGATGCGGAACGAAAAACCAACGCTTTCATCGAGAATTTGAAGCGCATCGGAATTACCGCATCCCTGCGCATTCTGGATACATCACAATACAAAAACCGACTTGATGGTTTTGATTTCGATGTAACCTCCACCCTCACCGCCCAATCCCTTTCGCCTGGAAACGAACAACGCGATTATTGGTCATCCGCATCAGCGGATCGTTCCGGCAGCCGCAATTTCTCCGGCATCAAGGAACCAATGATTGATGAGCTGGTCGAAAAGATAATTCTGGCCCCCAACCGCGAAGAACTATTGAGCCTTACCCACGCGCTGGACCGCATCCTAAAATGGAATTATTACGCAGTTCCCCAATGGCATAACCCCGAAATCTGGTTTGCCAAATGGCGTCACATCCAGATACCGGAACCTCAGCCCGGCTATTCAGGCATAGATTCACTCTCATTCTGGATTGACGAAAAAATCGAGTCTGAATTGAAAAAGTGATCACGCGATGAACGTTCTGGTAGTAGGAGGATACGGTCTCATAGGCCGCCAAATAGTCTCAGAACTAACCACGCAGAGTTTCACTGTCACCGGGATGGGTCGTAGCGCCCATAAGGGCCAGCAGGTTTTTCCAGATATCAAATGGCTCAGCGGTGATTTACACAAGCTCTGCACGCCAGAAGATTGGGAAACTTACCTGAGCGGAATAGATGCCGTTGTTAATGCATCTGGCGCGCTGCAATCAGGCCTGAGAGATAATTTACAGGCTATTCAGAGCGATGCAATTCGCGCATTGAT
>JAESUH010000076.1 GCA_016763155.1 Rhizobiaceae bacterium | reverse complement strand
GGGATAAGAACATCAATGCTTGTTCTCTGGCCTGATCAGGGGACCACGGACTGCCATACTGTCCAATTGTATATCGGCGCACCTTACCATCAAGCCGCCCCTGTAGAACGAAGACTAGTCTACCGGAAGAGGAAGCCTTAACGCCAAATCCTTTCAGAGTGTCGTCCCATATGAATGTTGTTTTTGAGCTTGCCTCAATCGTATCAAGGGCACGTTTTGTAATACTCATATTGCAGGCTACCAAAAAAAGTAATCAAATAGTAAGCACATTATCAGGATTGCACAGGCCATTTGACATATCAAGCCAGGCAGAATTCGAAATATACCATTGTTTTTAAACGATAAAATATAATTTCAGGAATGCGCGAGATACACGACATTTTCATTGACATTGTAGGGGCACTGGTTCGATCCTCGGCGACAGCACCATTTTTTCAGTAAAATCAACAATTCTTACCAGACGTTCAAAAAGTAAGCTTATAGCAAGCGGAATTTCGGGAACTTGCAGGAACATTTACAAAGTGCTCAGCGCCAGTTTTCTCATGCAGCAGATCAGGAATAGCCAAGATTACCAGGCAATCGTAGGGACGCCTTCCACCCCCGTTCAAGTAAGCCTTAACATTGCCAAGATGCATACAATCTCTGCGGTCGTGAGCAATTTGTCAGTTGGGCCCTGAAATAACTGAGTAATCAACTCAGCCGTTATGGTTGGTTGGCATGCAGTATGCGTGCTCCGCCCCATCTTCGTATAGGTATATAATTGAAATCAGCTTCTCACCGACAACTGTAATGTAATCAGATTCACGAAATTTTTCAGTATTAGGTAGAGCTTCTTCAGGAAACTAAACTTTGCATCCAAGCTGTTTGCAATGTGTTTTCAATTCATAGGCAATATATTCTGAATCGTGAAATGTTGAGATTCCTTCTTGAGGTTTTTGTAATCTACGTGATCGGTTTCCATGCATATTCGCCGAATAACCGGTTTAAGTTGCCTGATTGACCTTTGTACCAAACAGTTCGGGTTCGCTGGGCATATTTGGATTTTTCATTGTGGTCTCCTTAGTGTGAATTTTTGAAAGGGCGGGAGACAAGGGGCCATAGACTCAAACTGATCCACTTTGCATCATTAGTGAGGCGTATCATTGATTGCAGGGTTGTTGTCATGACTCATGACATTTTCACAAAAATCAGATAAATCGATGGTGACAAGCCACTAAATTTGACTCGGAGCGATAGTTTAATTAGCCGCAACCGAGACTATCCAAATTGGTATTCACGGCCTTTTACGGACCTTGGAGGAACTTCGGTAAATTTACACCCAGCTCATAAAGTAGACATCCAGCAAGGTTGATATAGCGACGGTTTGAATAATGGCTATGTGGGAAAAAACTTGGATTTCGCAATCGATCAATTAGGCCGCGCCACCACATCGATAACCAAAGGTATCAATTCTTCCATATGTTGACATTGCGCTCAACGAATGTGTCGACGGATATAGGTTCTCGATCTGTGAGCGCCCTCACCTCGCCTGTTATGCGATCCTCTGAGCCTCCAACGATTGCGTCGTCCATGGCCGCAAGCGTGTTGGCATAACTTTTCGGGAACCCAAGATCGAGAAAGCGCTGTGCGATGGCTTCCTGGGTCAGGCGCTTGTGTTTGACTGCTCGACCTAGGCGGCGCGCGAAGATCTCGGCGACGGCATCATAGGAAATTGCCTCGGGTCCGGTCAGGATGTAGTCAGTGTTTTCAACCCTTGGCGCAGTCAGAAGGGTAGCCGCACAACTTGCTATATCTTCCGCATCGATGAAACCGATACATCCATCCTGGGTGGCGGTATAGATAGCGGAATCTTCAAGGATCGGGGCAAGATGTTGTCCTTCTGAAAAATTCTGCATGAACCATGCGGGGCGCAAAACTGTCCACTCGGGCGCGTTGCCCCGCAACCACGCGTGAACTGCCCCCATCATCGGGCCGCCCTCTTCGATAGAGGAAGCGCTGAGCAGAACGAACCGCTTTACACCAGCTCTAATTGCTGCTTCCAGACCAGGCTGCATCGCTCCCATCGTGTCTAATGTATCTGTCGGGGCAACCAAATAGATGGCCTGAATGCCACGAAATGCATCGTCAAACGTTGTGGAATCTTGCCACTGGAAGCGCACCTCATTCTCATCTTTTGGGCTGCGAGTTGCGATACGCGGTATCAGCCCTTTGGCACGGAGATGTTTCGCCACGTGGCGCCCGGTTTTGCCGGTACCGCCGGTTACAAGGATGTGATTAATCATTGATGAACTCCTGAAAATTGGATGTAAGAGGCTCTACGCCGCCAACGGCTTCGAGCAGGATAAGCGGGTTCCAATAGTCGCGGTAGTGAACGATCCGCCCACCTTGAACCCTAACAACCGAGATGTAATTCTGATCGTACCGCGCGCCAGTGTTTACGCCGCTGGCTTTGCACGAGAATTCAAGAATGAAGGTTTCACCGTCGGTGGAAGAATGGACGATTGGCGTGCCCATAGACTCAAGCGCGATTAGCGCCCCGACCTTGGGAAGATAATCCGCGATGGCGTCCTTCCCGTGCAATTCAGTCACAGTTCCAACCGGCGCATAGGGAAATTGGAACACGATGTCTTCTGCGCACATGGCGAGAAAGTCGTCGCCTTCATCTGCAGAGACTGCATCGCCCAGCGCATAGCGGAGCATGGCTCCAAAGCTTGGAATGGTATCGATTTTGGACATTTTACTCTCCTGTTTACTCAATTGAATTGCATTGCGACGACACCGCCGATGACAAACACCGCACCAAGGATGCGGCTAAGATCAACAGTGTGTCGCGGAAAGCCGATGAGGCCATAGAGATCTATCAGCAAAGCCATGATGATCTGCCCCGCGACAATTGCGGCGATGAAGCGCGCAGCACCAAGACGGGGCGCAAGCATCATGGTTGCGATGACATAGACGACGCCGATGGCCCCGCCAAACCATACCCAAAAGGCTGCTGCTGCAAGGGACACCCATGTTGGCAAGGTAGGTTGAAATAGAATGACCACCAGAGAGAGGCAGGCGAATGATACGCCGAACGAATGGCCCGCCACCTGACTGAGGCCAGCATTCATCCCGGCATGTATAGGAATGAGCGCGCCACAGGCGATGGCTACTAGCAAAAGGGAAGGTATGTTCATAGCATTTTAACCTAAGATTATGAGCCGTCAGCATTTGGGTTGATTTAGACGCGAATTTCATGCAAAGTTCGTCGGAACAGTATAGTTCCAACGACATAGGGATAAAAGCGATGGAACGCAATAGTTCCGACGATAATTTAGTAAAAAAAACTCATAAAAAAGTTGCTGGCGCTGCACTTTTACAACTTTCCGTCACAACCGCTTTGCATCGCGCTCTATTCGAGGAATGGGCAGACACTGGCTACGCGGCTTTGAGAATGGACCGTATTGCGAAGCGAGCTGGTGTCGGCAAAGCAGCGCTTTACAGACGTTGGAAGTCCAAACGAGAGCTTGTATACGAGGCGGTCAACGCAACAGCACTCACGATTACATCGATCCCTGATACCGGATCATTTGAGGATGATGTTCACGCCATCACGCGGGCTTTTGCCATAGTGCTTCGTCATTCGCTTGTCCGGCGCATACTCCCGGACCTGCACGCAGAACGCGCCCGGTCGGATGAATTGGCGGAACTGATTGAGCGAGTAACTCGAGATAGGCGCGCGCAAGCAATTGTTTTGATAGAGCGGGCGATTGAGCGTGGCGAACTGTCCGAGGAGACTGACCAACAACTGGCTTTAGATTTGCTAATCGCTCCGCTCTACTGGAGCATTATTGTGCAACGACGCATTGCGACAAAAAAGGAAATCGACCGAATTGCGAATGTCGTGACGGCCTCCATCCTTTATATTTCCCAGTAATTCGGTGCCAGGAACAAGGCGGGTAATCAGCTATAGAAGCGAGAGAACCTTTAGGGTAGATATCTACAGATGTTGCGACACGATCCGTTCACCCAAAGTGCTAACCAATCCTTTGCAAAAACAGAAAATAGAACAGCCAAATGACAAACCCAGTACACCCACCAGCTTTTAGCTTGTCCTCGAGAAGCACAGCCGAAGAACATCGCGCGGCGACACCACTTGAGTTGATGTTCGATTTAGCCTCTGTGATTGCAATTGCAGCAGCTGCTGCTGGGTTGCACCACGCCTTTGCTGAATCCCATTTGGCAGACGGTATTGTTGGGTTTCTGTATTCGTTTTTTATGATTTGGATTGCGTGGTTAAACTACACATGGTTCGCCTCGGCCTATGATGATGGATCAGTTTTATTCCGCGTGCTGAGCATGGTAATCATGTTCGGAGCATTGGTTCTTGCTGCTGGTATTCCAGCGGTATTTGCGGGCGGGACGCTCTACATCACCTTGTCGGGCTTTGTCATAATGCGAGTGTGTCTCATCGCGCTTTGGCTGGCGGCTGCACGCGGCGATTCGAAACACAGACCTGCCGCACTGCGCTATGCATTAGGCATTACAGTCGTACAAATATTTTGGATTATGTCGGTATTATTGGTGCCGATGGGATCAATCTACACGCCGATATTCTTCTTTATGGGTGTTGCAATGGAACTAGCCATTCCCGCCTTTGCCGAACACAAAATCAGCACTGCGTGGCATAAACACCACATTGTTGAACGCCACAGCCTGCTCAATATCATCGTGTTGGGCGAGTGTTTCCTGGCGATTGTAATGGCAATCCGGGAAGGCTCTAACCACGGAACGCCATCATGGGACATTTTAGAGATTGGTGTATTGGCATCAATCATCACTTTCATTTTGTGGGCCCTCTATTTCTCACAGGAAGAACATCTGCACATCACAGAAAAGAAGCACACAATGCTTTGGGGATATGGGCATTTTGCGTTGTTCGCAAGCGCTGCGGCCGCCGGAGCAGGCTTTGCTGTCATGGTCGAATTGGCAACCCATCATTCTAATATCAGCGAACAAGCAGCGGCCCTGTCTGTGGCTGTCCCCGTTGCTGTTTATGTGGTTACGCTTTGGATGATCCGTGATCGTCACTGGATGAAGGGGGTGGGGAAATGGCAGATGCCCGGCGCGGCCGCAATAATCGTTCTCGCGGGTGTTTTTCCTGTCGAGCCACTGCTGGTGATCACGGTAATTCTCGCCGTGTTAATCATCGCACGCAGCAAAAACCTCAAACAACTCTCGTAGTCGAATGAGGAGGTCTAGAGCCGTGTTCCAGACCTCACATTATCCAATCATCAGGCCAATTTGAGGCCTGTGGTTAGCACACCTCAATAATCGGGCCTCAAAGTGCAAAGCTTACCCCTGTTTCTTCTTCCGCATATTCCCACAGAGAAGTTCCGATTTTTGCATCCAGCGCGTAGGGAGCGATAAA
Organism: Rhizobiaceae bacterium; assembly: GCA_016763155.1. Classification (GTDB taxonomy): domain Bacteria; phylum Pseudomonadota; class Alphaproteobacteria; order Rhizobiales; family Rhizobiaceae. Next base: position 1,409 of record JAESUH010000076.1, on the reverse strand, counting down.
TGCTGGCGCGGGGTAACCGTTGACCTCGCCTGTTCCATCGGGGCCGATATAACTGCCACCGTCAAGGGGCTGGGTTGCGGAAAACAGAGTGGAAAATGCGCCTTGGTTTGCGGCCATATAAGCAACTGTTTCTATCATCTCGGGGGCGTCTGTTCGCAACAGTTCTGTCTTGCTAACTCCGGGGTGGCAAGCGACCGAAACAATTTGCGACCCGCTTGCCGCAAGTCTTCGGTTTAGCTCAATGGCGAAGATCAAATCCGCAACTTTACTTTGCCCGTATTCGCGGAATTTGTTGAATGGTTTTTCGAGTTTGAGGTTGTCAAAATCGATTTCCCCGTTGCGGTGCGCCAAGCTGCTAAGCGTAACAACCCGCCCGTGATCGCTGTTCTGCAATACAGGAAGCAAAAGGGCTGTTAGCACATAGTGGCCGATGAAGTTCACACCAAATTGGGATTCGTATCCATCGACAGTTAAGCCCGACGGCGGAAACATAATACCCGCATTATTGATCAACACATCCAGAGGTCTGCGCTCCTGGACGAACTGCTCAGCGAATGCTTTGACTGAAGAAATACTACCAAGGTCCACCACGCCGATGTCCAGTAGTGCGGCGGGTACCTGCGCCAATATCCGTTCTTTGGCCTCAATGAGCTTTCGCTCACTTCGTCCCACCAGAATGACGTGCGCTTCCTTTTTGGCAAGTTCAAGCGCGGTCTCAAACCCGAGGCCCGTATTGGCTCCTGTGATCAAAAAACTCTTGCCTGCTTGCGTCTCAAGTTTGTCCGGTGTCCAGTTCATTGTCGTCTCCAATTAAAGGCTAAAGGTGTTTTTGGCGTGGTAGGTGTCCAAGCATTTCTTCATGCGCAGAACTTAGCCATCTTCGGTCGTGAATATGAAGTGATAGCTTTACTTTATTTATGCAAGTAGGCACACATATGGGAACTAAGAACACATCGGTAAGCATTGAACAAAACTATGGGGTTAAAGATCCAATATGAGTAAAAAAACTTTGGCGGAATATGTACAATGCCCTTTCCATCTCGCGATGAGCATCCTTGAAGGGAAGTGGAAGTTTGCGATTCTATATGTGCTGTCATCGCAAGGCACATTGCGTTTCAAAGAGCTTGAACGCGCCATACCGGATATTTCCACAAGAATGCTCACCAAGGAGCTTAAATTTTTGGAACAAAAAGGTGTTGTTACTCGAAAAGCCTACGCTACGGTGCCACCTAAGGTCGAATATTCCCTAACCGAAATAGGCCAAAGCACAGCCCCGATTATCGCCAGCATCTCAAATTGGGGCGAAAGCTACCTCAAGGCAGTCAAGCTGTAATTTGGAACAACGAGTTCAAAAACTTTTCTGGATCAACGTCTGCTTTCTACTAAATAGCCCACCTTATCGCTTCGGC